>DLHV01000016.1 GCA_002483395.1 Chloracidobacterium sp. UBA7659
CAAAAACTTTGGATCACCGACCGAGTTACGAATTATTTCTATCTCGTTTGGTGAAGCGACCACGCCGTTCAAACCGGATTCGGCGGTCAATCGAGCAAGCCGGGCGACCTGTTCATCGACTTCTTGACCAACTCCAACCTCACGCAAAGTATCGGCGTTAGAACTGGTCAGGACTGTTACACCGATGATGAGCGGCCTGGCCAGGTTGCTCTTGGAACAAAATTCGGAGACGTCATCGACGGCTCGTTTCATCATTTCACTTCCGCCCGACGCGTGTACATTGAACATCCAGACACCGAGCCTTGCCGCTTCGATTCCGGCACGCGAAACGGTGTTAGGGATATCGTGAAATTTCAGATCGAGAAATACGCGAGTGCCGTTTTCTACCAGTTCGCGGACGAACGAGCCGCCCGCCGTGGAGAACAACTGCAGGCCAATCTTGAATGTATCGACGACTCCTGAAAGATCGGCAACCACCGCTCTTGCGGCATCGGCAGAATCGACGTCGAGGGCGACGATGAGTTTTTCACTGGATTCGTGCAACTGCTCTGGTGCTCTGCGGGGACCGATCATTTGAAGAGTTTAGATGTCTTGCTTGGTCGCGGGTTGTAATTTTAATCCATGTCCAGCGGATTTCTGAAAGGTTTGTCCTTATCGACGTCGGCCCGTTTCATCGCTTCTTTGAATTTCTCCTCGAGCAGGCGTTCGCGGTCTTTCATTGAAGACATTTCCTGGTTAAAAAGGCTGTCACGGATCTCTTTCTGCTTACCCAACTCGCCCTTTAGATCGTCAAATGATCCGAGAATTTTCTTTTTTTCAGCATGAGACAGGATCGAGCCGGTTTGACCGTCGATGGTAAGTGTTGCTTCGCAGCATGGGCAAATGACGGTAAGTCGTTCCATACCATCTGAAATTATACACTATCCGGCATCAAAAATGACACTAACGATCTTGCGTTTTCGCATTCGGCTTTTTCGCGGCTGGAGAAGGAACGCTAATGCCGGCGGCTTTTAGAATCGTTGCGGAATCGGCCGTAGAAATAAACTCGATGCTGTCACCTGGCAATTCGATAATTTTGCCGTCTACCAGATAGACTTTGACAGTCTTTTTCTCGCCCTTCGTAATTTTCTCTACTTTTAGTAGTTGCGGATGTCTCTTGAATGTCCGACGCTCAAGGACAATATCCGTCAGGGCGGCAGAAAATTCGGAATTTTCCGGGGCCGGGCGGGCAGATCGTTTCATCAAGGTCTCGATATCGGCTTTTGGCTCAGTCGAGTTCTCCGCCTCTTTCCGCATTGCGTCCATTTTGCTTTTCTTAATATTGCCGATCGGGTCGTCGGAAACAACTTCGTTCTCTATAACTGCCGCGGTTTCTTTATTCCCTGTGNNGGCAGGAGCCGTGTTCGCCGGCCGGTTTGACGCGGCTTTTTGATTCGCGGGTTTTTCTTCCGTCGAGGAACAAGAGGCCAAACTTAATCCGAGCAGGAGGCATAGAATTGCAAAATAAAATGATCTCATCGNNATCGATAACTCCTTATTTTTTGAACGAGGCCGCTTTTTACCTGCTCCCATTCTTTATCAATGATACTGAAATAGACTGTATTGCGAAAACGCCCGTTGTCCGTGATCAGATGATTCCGGAAAAATACGCCGAACCCACGAACACGGATTATTACCTTATTTACCCGGTATTCAGCACTTAAACGTCACTCTTACAACACTTAAACATTGTTTTGTAAGACTTTACCTTAAATAATGCTTGACATTTGAATCTGAATCGGTAAACTATCTGCAATTAGGACTAAAAGAGGAACGCTCGGAGGTTTTTTTACTCGAAACCCTCGAGGTTTTGTGTTTTGAATTCTTGATTTCGAAAGGAGAACGGCAATGAAAACTATCACTTTAGTCATTCTGACGGCAGTCGCCGCCATTTCCCTTGCAGCTTGCGGCTACCCGGCGGACAACAAGCCCACGGCCAACAACGCTAACACAAACGCCAATACCAATGCCGCCAAACCAACGGCGTCGGCACCGACCAAAGAAGCACTTGTGGCCCTAGAAAACAAGGCCGTCGAGGCGTGGAAAACAAATAACGTTGCCTTCTGGGAAGGCTTTCTCGCGGACAACTATGTCGGCGTGGACAACGGTAAACGATTGAATAAGGCGGAATCGATCAAGATGATCAGCATGAAGTGCGATATCAAGAGTGCGGCGATCTCCGACGAAAAGATGACCATGGTCGGCCCGGACGCTGTTGTCCTGACCACCAAATCTACGACAGACGGAACCTGCGAGGGTCAGAAGGTGCCGAGCCCGACAACAGCAGCAACACTATATGTCCGCAGCGGCACTGAGTGGAAAGCCGCGTATCACAACGAGGTTCCGATCGTCGATCCAAAGGCGGCGCCGGCAAAGAAAGAAGAGGCTAAAAAGGAAGCAGCTCCAGACGCCAAACCCGCCGAAGCAAAGCCCGACGCTTTGACAGACGCACTTCTGGCGGTTGAGAAGAAAGGCTGGGACGGTTGGAAAGCCCGCGACGCTAAGGCCCTGGGCGAAGTAATCGCGAAAGACATTGCTTTCGTCGATATCTTCGGAACTGTGACCACCGGGAGCGAGGCGACGATCAAGGGATGGACCGAGCCGAAATGTGAGATCAAGAGTGCCGGCCCGTCGGACGCCGTGGGATCATCGATCTCGCCGACAGTCGGTATCCTCACCTACAAAGGCAATGCGGAGGGCACATGCGAGGGCCAGAAGCTTGAAAATCTTTGGGGCACGACCATCTTTGTAAAAGAAGGCGAGGCGTGGAAGGCCGCATACATCTTTGAAACGCCGGCCTAATTTCGCCTTAGAACAAACTGATAATTGACAATAGCCGTGATCTATTCGAAGGTCGCGGCTTTTTTTCGTTTTATTAAGAAAAAAATCGAAAGTTGGGAACTCAAAAAATAGCGTGAGAGTGTATAGTGGTGATACTTCCAAAATAGTGAATTAGAACGACAATTGAATAGCCCGGCTGCTTTTTTAAAAGGCCTTTGGTTGTTACGTTGGATATTGGTTATTTCAATAGGAGAAAATTTATGAAACGGATCAGTCTGATCACTTTGACGTTTGTCACCGCGGTGTTCTTTGTTGCTTGCGGAGCACCCGCCGACAACAAACCCGCCGCAAACAACGCGGCGAATGCGAACGCTAACACGGCTAAACCAGTCGCTGCCGCCCCGACGAAGGAAGCTCTTATGACGATGGAAAAGGCCGGTTGGGAGGCATGGAAGAACAGAGACGCCAAGTGGACCGAGGAGAACGCGTCGGACAAATACGTCGGGTTTTCATCCACCGGCCGTATGGACAAAGCCGCTGCCATCAAGTCTTACACGGAACAGAAATGCGAGATCAAGAGCTACACGCTCTCGGACGATCAAATGCAAATGGTCGGCCCGGATGTCGCGGTCCTGACCTTTAAGGGTGTTCAGGATTACACCTGCGACGGCAAGAAGGGCCCGGCCAATGTTAACTCGGCAAGCATATACGTCCGCGAAGGCGACAAATGGAAGGCCGCCTTCTACGCCGAAACCGCAGTCGTAGATCCTAAGGCCCCGCCAAAACCCGCACCGGCCAAAAAGGATGAGGCCAAGAAAGAGGAAGCCAAACCCGACGCCGCCACCGATGCAGTTCTATCGATCGAAAAGAAGATCTGGGAAGCGTGGAAGGTCAAAGACGGCAAAGCCCTCGAAGATATCCTGGCAAAGGACTTCGTGTTTTACGGAGGCGAGGGCCGCCGCGACCGTGCCACGACGATCAAGAATTGGTCAACGGACAACAAGTGCGAGGTTAAGAGCTATTGGCTCTCCGACGCTAAGTCGGTCTCGCTCACCAAGGACGTTTCGCTCCTGACGTACAAAGGCGGCGGCGACGGCACGTGCGAAGGCCAACCGATAATGACGGAATGGTACGTGGCGGCATATATGAAGGACGGCGAGGCATGGCGTCCTTCCTTTGGAATGGGTGCTAACCAGTATTAGCCCGAATTACTCCGATGCGATCGTTCAGGGCCGGGTCCGCATGCTCCGGCCTTTTTTGTTTTTGAAACATGGGGCTGTAATCCGCCTTGAGCTTGACTTAATACTCTAAGGTGTAAACAATACGCTCACTCACTCACTTAGCTATCGACTAATAGCCTGAAGGTTTTTTGGATGTAATGCCTTTGGCCTTGAATTCAATTTACAATAAATTTTTGAGGAGACAATTTATGACCAGGGTCAAATATTTCGTTTTAGCCGCGGCTGCAGCATCTGTTTTCACAGCCTGCGGAGCACCGGCCGGAAATGCACCGGCGAATAACGCAAATGCCGCAAANNACAGCCGCCAAACCGACAGCGGCGGCTCCGACAAAAGTAGCCCTGATGGCCATCGAGACCAAGGCTTGGGAAGCCTGGAAAGCCAAGGACGGAAAATTCTTTGAAGATATGCTGACCGACAACACGATCGGTATTACCGAAAAGGGCCGCGTGGATAAAGCCGCGATCATCAAGTCCATCATCGATCCGGCGTGTGACGTCAAGAGATTCTCGCTCACTGAAGATCAAATGACTATGCTGAGTGCTGACATCGTTCTTATCACGTATAAGGCGACGCAGGACGGTAAATGCGGCGGTAAAGCACTGCCTGGCGTGATGCGGGCAGCTAGCATCCTCGTACGTAGCGGCGACAAATGGAAGGCTGCCTATCATAACGAGGTTCCGGTCATCGATCCAAAAGCGGCTCCGGCTAAGCCGGCTGCTTCCGAGCAGTCTGCTGAAACCAAACCCGCTGCCGAAACCAAACCCGCCGCTTATGATACCGGAACCGATGAGTTAGTGTCGGCCGAAAAAGCCGTCTGGGAAGCCTGGCGAGCACACGACGGCAAAAAAATTGAGGAGCTGACGGCCAGGGATATTTCGTTTATTAATATTTTTGGCACCTACTTCGCAAACAAGGCCGATGCATTGAAGGACTGGACCTCGACCGGATGCGAGGCCAAAAGCGTCAGCGTCACCGACGGCGCGCTCACGATGCTCTCGCCCAACGTCGGCATCCTGACCTTTAAGGGCGGCGCCGACGGCACCTGCTTCGGCCAGAAGATTGGGCCTATTTGGGGCACGTCCATTTATGTTAAGGACGGCGATGTGTGGAAATGGGCCTTTGGCATGAATTTATCCGCGAAGTAAGTGCGGTATTTCCTCCACGACAACGACAATTATCAGGACTCGCTCAACGATTACGCCTATGCGCAATACAAAAAAGGCGCAAACGAACCCGACGTGTGCGATTTGACGTTCAAAACACGATATGAGTTCGAGACCCCAAATTTGACCCCCTGATAACCCCAAACTTGGGCTTCCGAGGCCAAACGGATAATGATGCAGCGAAAGGGCGGCGACGGCGGCCGCGAATTCGCAGGAATGCGGCAATTCAAGATCAATTCCGGTACAGCTATTCGACGCAAGGTGACATTTCGTGCAGTCAGTTCATCGACTCGATGTTTGGACTCGACGCAATTTCGTTTAAAACCAGACGACTGACAGCGTTCTCCAGAATGTCCTGAAATATGACCATTCCTTACTTGGACGAGGTTGCCGACGGCGGATGAGGGATTTCTCCATTGCCCGATGTCGATTGGATCGTGCCTTCGCGCTTGTTGCGCTCGTATTCCAGTCTCCGACGTTCCTGGTCGCGCAATGCGACTTCACGCATTTGATCTTCCTTTTCGCGGATCTCGATCATGCGGACGACGAACGGCTCAACGATATGCCACTCGCCATCCTCCCGAACCAACTCAGTGGTCCGTGGCTCATACTTCAGGAACGGGCTCGAGAAACCCGGAAGAATTCCGTCCTGCGTGCGTCCGCAGGGCATCGAGACCTTCGCGGTATCGGCTTGTTGATCGATGACTGTCATCTTTCCCAACTTGCAATCCTCAAACGTGAGCTTGTTGCAATAGTATTGTTCGATCGGCAGCGGGTTCTGCGGATGTTGCGGCTTGACGCGAAGCACTTCGATAGCATGGCGGGTGCGCACTGACATGAATTTCAACGCGTCATCGCAGCGGCCATCTCCCACTGCACCTGCGTAGGTATGAATCGCCTGCTCCGGCTCTGAGCGATAATTACACGATCCCAACAAAACAGCGGCCAAAAACAAGGCAGCCGTTAGGTGCATGATCGCAATGCCTTTCGAACTACGACAATTCCTACTTTTCTGTGTTACGTGGATTTCGGCCATCGGAAGATTGGTTCGCGGGTTTGATCTGTCTGCTTATGGCAGAATAACCATGACGGCGAAGAAGAACCATGATCTCGGCGCCGCCGGGTACGTCGAGATTTGAGTAGTTTAAGACCGTGCCGTCGAAAAGACGGCACTTTCCTATAATATCAAATTGAACATATCTTGTATACGGAAAAACCATGGGATGTAGTGGATCATTTTGATTTTCTCAGTGATCTTCGTGTCCTCATCTTTGTGAACTTTGTGTTAAGAAAAGCCCGTTAACACAAAGGTCGCAGAGGGCTGACAAAAAAATCACTAAGAAGAAAAAGGTAATTGAATTTCAAACTGATGCACTGCCACCGTGGGATCCGACGACATGGAGAAACAACGGCGTGTTATCAACGATCATATTTCACAATGCGGTTCTTGGAAAAAAGGAAGGCCGGGGCTTTTTCGCTCCGGCCTTTTTTATGCTGATGTTCACGGAACGAACGTCCCGATCTCGAGCTTACTCGATCCCTCTGAACTGCTCGAAACTCTGACCGCTCGCGAGGAATATCAACGAGCCGATGAACAGCCCCACATTGACGACGACGGCGATGCCGACAATCGCCCAGCCAACTGCGCGGCGAGCATGAAAGTGGTAGCCAATGTTGAGCAACGCCGGAGCGGCAAGCGGCAGGTTTGGAACTCCAAGCGCCAGCAGCGTGATCGCCAGCCAGTTGTTGAGGATATTGGTAGAGCGCCCGTGATTTCGTCGGCGAGAATCCGCCGCGTGTGAACGATGAGCCACCACACTCAGGACGAAGCACTAAATTGCCGTCTGCTTTAGCTAACGGTTTACGATTAAGTTAATTTATTTTGGGCTTTAGCCCAAGTTTGGCTTAAGCCGGAAGAGTTGACTAACCGTGACCGTTGGCTAAAGCCAACGGCTATTGAATCGCGACGGCCACAAGCGCCAGCCCCATCGACGCCGTCAACCATTTGCCTTCGTCCACAATGAACGCGATCAGTTGATCGATCATACCTTGTCCTCACCACTTACGGCTGGCCGCGTGGCATATTCGCTCCGACCTTTTTAGATTATTGAGTCATTTCATTGGGAGAAGACGTTTTGCCTTTAGTCGATTAGCCGAGTGTGAACAGTGATCGAGAAGAACGCATTGCCGTTTTCTTCTTGTGGCTCCTCGAGTCGCCATTCATGTAACGTTACTTCCAGGTTCATACTTACCCTGCCGTCGGTCAGGTGTTTATGCACCATGAAGCGCGTTCCAACGGGCGGCAAGTTGTTTGTCTGCACGTCCTGAAACGGATGGCCAGGAATTTCGATTGAAATGTAGTCTTGTGTTTCCATGTTTGTTTCTTAGACGGTTAACTAGTTATTAATAACGGTTCTTCTGAGAATACCGGAATCGTCGCAGGTTATCAACAATTGCCGCGTGTCAGTAGCCTTCTTTTTTATTTTCTGTCAGGGACAAATGTCTTGATCTCAAGGTCTTTGCCGTCGGTCGAGACTGAGATCATGCCGCTCGCGTCTATTGAAAGGTTAGATTTCGCTTTCCGAAACGAGGGAAGGCAAAGTTGCCGACGCGCTTTCTTCAGGCGGATTCACAGTTGCACTTACGGACTTTGCTGTTCTTGTCCGCAATAATTTAGTTGCCGCTTTATTAATTTTTTTCTGGGCTTCTGTCGCTTGCTCACCTTCGACTACTTCACGCTTCAGAACTTCTTGTGTTAGCACAGACTTAATTTGCTCAAGGTCTATGCGCACATCGGGAGATAAACGCTTTAGCTCGCGTCGAATTACTTCTAAAACCGGATTGCTCAGTATCGTCGCTCCAAGAAAGAAACGACTTAAGGCTTGCTGCTGCGTGTGATATTCGCCCAACGCCGATTTCATCCAGCCCTCTCTCGTCAATGGAAATAACAATTCAATGTCCGCCGCCTTCTTAGGATTCAGTAGCGAGAAGTTGATTTCCAGAACAAGTTCGTGGTTTATGGGTTTGGAAAATGTCACTTTATACACGCGCCAAATTTCTCCGGTGGTCAGCAAAACCCAATCCGTACCTTGATTGGCGCAATAATCCACGGCCTGCTTGGTGTGAGCGTCTTTTAGTTCCAAACCGATAGCTTTTACTTCGAGCAGAAACTCAATCACGTTATCAAGCTTGATGGCAAGGTCGCACCAAGTTCCTCGAATCGCGGTTTCCGACGTGATTTCAGAATACTTGTCGTAACCAAAGGCCTCTGCGAGCATGTCTGTTATTATGATAACTGTATCGGACTCACCAACGTCGCGTGACTTGGCAGATGACAGAATAGGTTGAAAACGTCTAATGCCAGCCGCTAATCGTTCTGCTACTTTCCTCGGTATTTGGGGCATACGAATCTCCTTCTCAATTTAAGCAATAACTAACAACGGTATACTTGATAATACTGCAAATCGCGGCGTGTTATCAACAGCAGCTTTTAGTAGTGGAATTTATCTATTTTCAGGTCTTTGCCGTCGGTCGAGATTGAGATCATTCCGTTGTCGCCGGTTGTGAAAACTTGCGCGTCCGTGGCATGCCGATGTTAGTCGTCCGCGACCGGGCTTCTAAGGTGCTTTTGCTCGCCCACCCGATACGCCTCGATCAGCCAGGCCCGAAACTCATCGTCGATCTCGCTAAGGTCGCTGAGCCGGAATGCATGAAGGTGATTGCGCGGCGAGAACGTCTCGATCTTACGAAACCTGGCGCTTTCCAGGCGACGTGACAGCACGACATGGCCGTCAAGCCATTGTTTTCGCGGCGTCACTTGGGCGAACGACATGAGCACCTGAAACGCGATCCGCGTCTTCTCTGGAAGCACGCGAACCGGGCCGATCTCTCGAATGGCGGCGACGACCGCGTCGAAGAGGGCGCGTATCTTCGGAGGTTTTCCTTCAAAATGGTGGGCGAGGGAATGCCTCCCGCAGGCGTGAGACTGATTGCGGTTTGCAAAGACGCGTCGGCAAGCCGGGCAGCGCCATAGCGGTGGACGATTTTCCATTCGCAATCCTGGATCAAGCACTTGGTAAGCCAACTACCTATTAACACCGGCACCGTTGATAATACGGCAGATCGCGGCGTTTTATCAATAAATGCCGCGTGTCCGTATCCCGCACGTCAGTAAGGGCTACCCCACAGAAAAACTATAAGACGAAGATGACAAGCGGCTCCGCTGCGAGTCTGATCTCCTTCCTTCTTATGCTGCCTAATGTTCCGCATCATCCGCGCGCGCCGCTCTTGCGCGCGTCGGTGTGCATCCTGACTGTTAGACCGCTCAAGCCCGCGCTGGGCGCAACTGTTGTCCATCGAGCCACTCCAGGACAAGTTGCGCGACCCTTTCAAGTCCCGCCCGCGCCAACAGCCAGTGACCTCTGTCCTGAAGCACATGGTGATCGGCGCGATAGTACGCGGCTACTCGCCTTGCAATGCGCCGAGAAATGATCCGGTCCTCGCCGCCGGACACGCACAGCACGGGACATCGAACATCCGAGGCGCGGACGCGCGAAGTTCCCATGATCATCGAGCGGTAGGCCCGCCCGGATTCGGCCCCGAGGGTACTCACCAAGTCATTCTGCTCCCCCATCGGTAGGTCATGTAGAGCGAGGTAGCGGAACGTCGCTGCAGGTGGATGGATCGAGCGACCTGCGAGAATGCGCGGGAACAACGGTGCCAAGTAAGGTAACGCTCGAAGCTGGGCCGGCAGCATTCCCGGGGGCGCACTGGCCAAACAGACGAGAGCGGCACACGGCCCGGTGGCGGCCAGATGCTGGGCAAGCAATCCGCCCATGCTGTGCCCGATCAAGATCGGCGCAGTCGGCAGAACCAACCGAATCCGGTCGAGCGCAACAAGATAATCCTTAAGAGATAGTCGGGACAGCATCAGAGGATCTGAAGGATCGTGACCCGGTAGCGATGGTACGTGGCAATCGAATCCAGCCGTCTTGAAGTGCGCCGCAATGGCGTCACAGTGCGAAGCCCGGCTGAAAGCTCCGTGCATGATGATGATGGACGGTCGTTCCAACATGTCTCGGATTCCTGGCGGTCTAACTACTTATTAACACCGAACACCGTTGATAGTACGCCCAATCGCGGCGGGTTATCAACAGCATCGTTTCACTGATGGATTCTATCTATTTTCAGGTCTCTGCCGTCGGTCGAGACCGAGATCATGCCGTTGTCGCCGGCTGTGAAAACTTGTGCACCTGCGGCTTGCCATCGCTCGACGACCTCTGCGTGCGGATGGCCGAATGGCGAACTTCTGCCGACCGATATAACCGCGTATTTCGCGCCGACCGCATTGATGAATTCCGCAGTCGAGGATGTACGGCTGCCGTGATGCGCTACTTTTACAAGATCGGCCTTTAATACTCCGCCGTTGGCAAGCAGTTCGGACTCGGCTTGCCTTTCAATGTCACCTGTCAGCAGGAACGCGCGGTTTCCCATTTTGATCCGCAATACAACCGAATGATCGTTGTCCGAAACGGCATCGGGATCATCGGTTGTCTTGGGATAGAGGACTTCGACGTTCGCTCCACCGATGTTAAAACGCTCACCGCGAGAGATCGTTTGCATTGGAATCCCACGACGCCAAAGAGCCTCCACAAATGCGGCAAAATCGGGATCATCCCTCGGACTCCGCCCTACAAAAACCGAGCCGACATTAAAGTTTTTCGCAACGTCGCCCAACCCCTGGATATGATCGACATCCGCGTGTGTTGTGACGACATAGTCGAGTTTCGAATATCCCTTCTCCCACAAGAACTCGGAAACCACTGATTCACCTATGCTTGGTATGTCAGGTTCGAAATCGTCGNNCGTCGGACCCGTTCACGTCATCAATATTCTTGTAGCTGATACGACCTCCGCCGTCGACAAGCATGGTCGCCCCATCGGGAAAAGTGATTAGGGCTGAGTCGCCCTGGCCGACATCCAGAAACTCGATGTGCAGCCGTCCATCGGGACGGGGAGAACTGAATGGATGAAAAATGATAATGCCGCCCAGCAGGGCTGTGAGTCCTGCAAAGCCGTAAATTGTTCCCAGATTTAGGCGGGTTCGGACACTCACGCCAGGCAAAGCGAACGGGTTCCAATTGTAAACTGCGTGGCCGAGGACGAGTACCGGTACGATATAAATTGCATAGATCGTGTCCGGCCAGCCGGTATAAACGGGAAGACGAAAACTCGCCCAGTCGTTCTGAACAAAAAAACTGGGAAAGGCGATCAACAGCCAATTGAAAAGTTCCGTTAACTTTATGAACGGCAAAGCCAGAGCGTTGCTCATCAATGAAAAGCAAACGGCGATCAGTGCAGAGAAACTCTCAAATGCGATAAAAACGCCCGCCCAAAGATTCAAGAATACTGAAAGGACTGAGACCCTGTGAAAATAGACGACCAGGAACGGCAGCATCCATAGCTGAACGATCAGCGAAACCACGAGCCCTTCGAAAACAAATGCGGCCACTTTTTGTAACGCTTCCAGGCCCGTCATTTTGCGATAAGGTGATTTAAATAGATTTGCCGACCAAACATGCCGTTTGGCCTCAATTAGCCACGCCTCCTCTCGCCAATAGATCGTTTCGCAGAGCCGCTTCAGCCAGACCGGAACCAGCGGCGGAAATGGTGCTTTGATTGTTGGTGTCCAGGTTCCAACTGATCGGAGCTTCTCGATCAACGGAAAACCCATAATAACTATCGCCGCGACGCTTACGAAGGTAAGCTGAAACGACGGCCCAAAGAGATCCTGCGGCCTCCAGANNTGGCACAGGCTCCGAGCGAATTGACGAGCGTGCCGTCCGGTAGATCGCGTGCGAAAAAAGCAGGACCGTAAACATCAGGCTGGCCCGCACGACCGGAACTTCGGCCCCGACCGCCATCGTATACATCCACAAAAATGATGAGACGGCAGCGAACTGGATCAACTTTTTCCTTGTGAACATTCTGACCAACAGCAGCAGCAGCCCGCCGATAAATGTTATGTGCAGGCCCGAAATCACGAGAATGTGGAACGTCCCACCCTCGCGAAACACCTCGGCCGAGTTTTTATCCAAAAAGTGTTTATTGCCCAGCAGCGACGCGATCATTACCCCGGCAGTAGAAATACTAAACTTCGCTCGAAACTCAGCTATCAGGTTTTGACGAACGGCATAAATTACATTGATCGGATTCCAGGACGACGGGTCACTTAGTTTCTCAACAAGCAGCGGACTTTTTATAGTCGCGGTTGCGTCCAGGTCCTGCCAATCCAGCAGATCTTTTCTTGATAGAACGCCCGGATTTTGATAGCTCTCTTCGCGAAAGGGATTGCAGGCGACTCGGATCTCTGAGCCGCTGCGAAGATCCATCGCTTCGTAGTCTTTGGCCATTTCCGGGCTTTGGATCGGTGCGAATATGCGCATCTGGCCCGTAGCATTTTGCTCAATGCCTTTGTAGGAAAGGTGTTCGACATCTATCGTTATGAAAAATCCGTCGGATGCAGCTTCCCGCTTGCGGCTCAGCCTGCCGACGACCTCGACAGGCTCACCCGACGCGACCTGTTGGTCGTCGTAAATTCGTTTCAATCGATTAGCTGGTANNTAATTGAGCCAGCGGCAACGAATGCGATTGCGACAAATGCGAACGAAAATTCACGGCGAACAAAAACACCCGCTGCAATTGCCGAAGACAGACAAATAGCGACGAGAACTTCTACCCTGATCGGGAAATTTCTGGCAGCAAATATTCCGGCGGCGAAGCAGATCGCAAGCCAGAGTAAAGGAAAGTTTGAAAATCGCGGGGGTGAGGGATTTTCAGCCATCAGTTCAATCGACGCGAACCAGATCGCGTATCTTTCTGAATCTTGAATCGCTGATACCGGGAATCAGCATCAAATGTTCGGGCCTGCGAAACGGCCCGTAACGCTCACGGTGCTCGACAATTTGAGCCGCCATTTTCTCTCCGATGTGTGGGATCTTTTGAAGTTCTTCCGCCGACGCTGTATTGATATTGATCGCGGCAGCCGACGGCGAAAATCTGACGTCCGACGATGTAGTTGGAGCTTCGTTCCTGACACTACAAGCAGCAGTTCCGAATATGGCGGCCGCCATCACGACAATCACTAAAACCGTATATTTGTTGCAATAACTAGACTTATTTATGTCCATCAAAAGTATGCAATCGTTTTGTGCAGAATGCTAGAAGTGCCCGTGTTACAAAGACTTGAACGATTTAACATCGTGGAAATGTGGCAGTTTTCCACAGAAAGTGTGGAAATTATGCTTGGGAGTCCATGCTTTAGCAGGCGGAGAGAACCACCCCGTCCGCGAAACGCGGCCACCCCTCCTTCGTAATGAGGGGAGCTGTACGGGAACTAACCGTCTTCCATTTCGGAAATATCCTGAAGATCTTCGTATGCTTTTCGGAGCACGGGTCGGGCACGCGTGCTGCCGTCCATGTCGCCGATGTAGCCCTCTTTGACCATTGCGTCGAGGATGGCGGCGGCTCGGCCATAGCCGATGCGTAACTGGCGTTGGAGCAGGGATGTGGATGCACGCTTGGCGTGGACGACACTCCTGACCGCATCCCAAAACAGTGGGTCACGCTTGCCGGGCAGATCGCCTGAATCGTCCAGTTCCTCTTCGGTCTTTGTGATTGTTTCGTCGAATACGGCCTCGCCCTGTGCCTTAACGTGCTCGACGATGCGGGCGATCTCCTTTTCATCGACAAACGCCCCGTGGACGCGGAGCACCTGCGAGCTGGCCGGCGGAAGGAAGAGCATATCGCCGCGTCCGAGAAGGCCTTCGGCACCATTGCCGTCGATGATTGTGCGTGAATCGACCTTGCTGGAAACACGGAACGAAATGCGTGCCGGGAAATTCGCTTTGATAAGGCCCGTAATGACATCGACCGACGGACGCTGCGTCGCAAGCACAAGGTGAATGCCTACCGCACGTGCCATCTGTGCAAGCCGCGTGATAGCCTCTTCGACCTCTTTGCCCGACACCATCATCAAATCGGCAAGCTCGTCAATGATGATCACAATGAACGGCAGGCCCGGATGCGGTTCGCCGTTTTCGTCAAACTGCTTTGCTTTATTCCGGCGTTTGGCCTCGACGTTGTAGCCGTCTATATTTCGCACGCCCCATCCGGCAAGGTATTTGTAGCGGCGTTCCATCTCAGACACGGCCCATCGCAAAGCGACGGCGGCACGCTTCGGGTCGGTGATGATTGGCGTCGCAAGGTGTGGAATGTCTGCATAGACGCCAAGCTCAAGCCGCTTTGGATCGACCATAATGAACTTCACTTCGTCGGGCTTCGCTTTATAAAGGATCGAAACGACCAGCGTGTTCACGCCGACCGACTTCCCTGCTCCGGTCGCTCCTGCGATCAGAAGATGCGGCATCTTGGCAAGGTCGGTGACGTAGTTCAGACCGTCGATCGTCTTGCCGAGTGCGATGGTAAGAAGCGAATCGGACTCACGGAACTTTTTCGATTCGATCACATCCCGAAGCTGAATAACCTCACGCTTTTTATTCGGAACTTCGATACCGACAAATGCCTTGCCGGGAATGCGGTCGATGCGGATCGACTCTGCCTTGAGTGCGAGACAAAGGTCGTCAACGAGGCTTGTAACGCGGGAATATTTGACACCGGGATCAGGCTTGAATTCGTAAGTGGTAACGACCGGGCCAGGACAGATATTGACCACCTTGCCTGCAACATTGAACTCGCTTGTTTTTGCCGAAAGCTCCGTGGCAATTCCCCGCAACTCGGCCTCTTTCTGCTCGATCCTCGGAGCGGCTTTTGTGAGAAATTCGGTGCCGGGCAATTCGTACTCGCTGTAGTTTGCTGGCTTTTTCTTTTCGGGTGGCGGCGGCTGTTCGTCCTCGTCCTCAAACTCAAGTACGTCTTCACCGTCAAGCTCGGTCGTCGTGCGGACGGGCTTTATCGGAATCTTCAGAATATCGCCATTCACATCGGCGCGCTCTTTACCCAACGGGTCGGCTTCGGTCGGCTTTCCGCCTCCAACGATGGTCGGAAGCGACGGTTCCTCGTTCGCACCGAAATCCCGGTTCTCGGCGGCACGCTCCTGCACGGTCACAAAAGGATTCGACGCCGACGTGCCGGCCGTGGCACCTTTAGCCTTTTGCAATACCGCTTCGGAGACGTCGCCCACTACGATCGTCGGCGGTTCGGGCAGTGATTTCTCCTCGCGGGCCTCACGACGCTTTTCCTGTCTCGCCTTCGCATTGCTCACCGGATCGCCTCGCCCTTCATGCCGTTTCGCACTCCATTCGCGGTAATGTACCTTCAGGTTTTCCCATGCCATTTCGAAGTTGCCGAGAAACCCCGCGAAAGAAACGTTCGTGATAAGCAGAGTAGAGGCGACAAGTATCGTCGTCATCAGAATGCCCGCACCGATCTTGCTAAGAAGATAAACCGAGTAGTACGAGAAAAGTGCACCGACAAGACCGCCACGCCAGCCTATCAAACTAGCCATGCCCGAAATCGCGACAACAACCAAGATAAACCCTATCGCGCGGCTGACACGTGGACGCAGGCTTTCGGATTGAAAAACACGCCATGCGATCAATGCCATCAACGCCGGAAAGAGATAAGCGGTGATACCGACGACGGTCATCAGTAGTTCGGCAAAGTTGGCACCAACAACCCCGATCCAATTTTGGACTTTTTGGGAAGAAGCTGTGTTGAATGTCGGATCGCTCTGATTGAATGAAACAAGACAGAGGAACACCAGGACCGCGAACGCCAACAGCACCACCGCCAAAATCTCGTTAGCCCGTGAATGGTTCTTCATTCCACTGACTCGCTTTTTTAGAAGCGTCGCACCATCCGCGAGACAGAAATTGAGTCCGTCGTCGTCGTACGTTTTCTTACATGTCGGGCAAATCTTCACAGTGAACAACTAATAGTGAATAGTGAACAGTGATTACTCCTTCTGAGAAGTCTTCACCGTTGCAATTAACATTTTTATCAACTCAACGCAATCTACCGAAAGGCTCCTGAATGTTTTTTCATTGATATAGTCGGTATCTCTGAGTATCGATTGCCAGTACTCCGTTTCGTTCGCCTCTTTCAAAGCGATCGACATCTTGTTTCGGAAATCAGCTTTGGAGATCCCGTATTCAGCTTCACGAACTAACGCCCCAATGGCAGTTCCAGATCTCAGAAATCTGCTTACTTAGTACGTATTCTCTGTGCTCATTGACTAAGAACTGACTCATACGCACGATCCGCACGCCGAAAGCGTAGCTTTTACATCGTAGCGGCGATTCTTTATTAGGTCTAGTTCCTTCCACTGTTCACTGTTCGTTGTTCGCTGTTCACTTTCTTCGAAACAAGGTACTCCTGAATAAACTCGTCGATATCGCCGTCCAAAACCGCTTCAACGTTTGTCTGCTCGTATTTTGTCCGCGTGTCCTTAACCAATCTGTAAGGGTGCAAAACATAATTCCTGATCTGCGAGCCAAAGGAAATGTCCTGCTTCGTCGCCTCAAGCTCCGCCGCACCTTCGAGCCGTTTTTCCAGCTCAAGCTCATAAAGCTTGGAACGTAGCACCTGCATCGCCACCGCTTTGTTCTGGATCTGNNGCAAAACCTGCATCGCGACTGCGCGATTTTGGATCTGCGAACGCTGATTCTGGCATGTAACGACGATTCCCGTAGGCAGATGCGTTATACGAACGGCACTGTCGGTAACGTTAACATGCTGGCCGCCCGCACCCGACGAACGGTATGTATCGATTCGCAGGTCCTTGTCTTCTATATTTACCTCGATGTTCTCGTCGATCTCCGGTGAAACGAACATCGACGCAAATGATGTTTCACGGCTGCCGCCGGAATTAAAGGGTGAAATTCTGACCAATCGGTGAACGCCAGCCTCAGCCGAAAGCAGCCCGTAAGCATAATCGCCTTCGACGCGAAAGGTGGCCGATTTGATCCCGGCTTCCCCTCCCGACTGCTCATCCAGAACTTCAACCTTAAATCCTTTCCGCTCTGCCCAACGCAGATACATCCTTAGAAGCATCTGTGCAAAATCCTGTGCGTCGGTGCCGCCGGCACCCGACTGGATCGAACAGATCGCATTGTTCGCGTCGGTCTCGCCGGAAAGCAGGCTCTGCGTTTCGGCATCTGAGACTTCCTTATCGAGCTTCGCGACGAGATCTTCGAGCTCATTTCTCGAATCAGCGTCATCGGAGGCGAATTCAAATAGCACTTCGGCGTCCGAAACACCAGTTTCAAAATCAGCCTGCTGCTTCAAAGCCCTTTCGATGCGGCTTCGCTGCTGCACGACCTTCTGGGCCTTGTCCTGATCGTCCCAAAATCCCGGCTCGGAGATCACCTTTTCCGAACTTTCAAGCTCGGCTCGTTTTGCCGGGGCGTCAAAGAAACCTCCCAAGTTGTGTAACTTTCTCTTTTATCTGTTCGTGTTTTGTTTGCAGTTCTGTAAGTTCCATATTTTCTCTACGGGCAGAAACGCGAGTGTG
>DLHV01000062.1 GCA_002483395.1 Chloracidobacterium sp. UBA7659
GTTAGAATATTCTGTTGCGGGCCGTTGAATTAAACAAGAGGCTAGAGAACAAAAGTGAGCGAAAAAATGACGGATCTATCGGAATACATTGCAGAAAATTTTGGCGCCAATGCGAGTTATGTCGAGGGGCTGTTAGCTCGATTTAAGTCGGATCCAAATCTTGTCGATGAGTCATGGCGAACCTTTTTCGGCGATCTTATTTCCCCCGGTGATGTAAAAAACCAAGTTGCACAATCGGGCGCAGCATCGGTAGAAAGCACATCGGTTCCAGCGACCCTAAATGTCCCGGACGCGGCGAAGAAACCACAGCAGGACGCGGTTACGTCACCGGATACGAATGCCAAAGCCCTTGTCGGAGCATCAAAAAAGATCGTCGAGAATATGGAACAGAGTCTGACTGTTCCAACTGCTACCTCGCTCCGAACGATTCCGGTAAAGCTGCTTGAAGAAAATCGAGGAATAATCAATGCGCATTTGAAGGCCGCGGGCCGCGGAAAGGTTTCCTATACGCACATTATCGCCTGGGCGATAGTGAAATCCGCAAAAGATTTTCCGCATATGAATCAAGGCTATGGCCTTGTGAACGGAGCCCCATCGCGGCTTGAAAATCAGAGCATAAATCTTGGCATTGCAATCGATATCGAGAAAAAGGACGGTTCGCGAAATCTCTTAGTGCCGAATATCAAGGGCGGCGAGTCGATGAACTTCGCGGAATTTTTTGCGGCTTACAACGATCAAGTTAAAAAAGCTCGCGACGGTAAGCTGGTTATCGAGGATTTCCAGGGTACGACAATCTCGCTGACAAATCCCGGAACGCTTGGAACCGTTGCGTCAAATCCGCGTCTTATGTCGGGACAAAGCGCTATCATCGCGACAGGTGCTATTGAGTACCCGGCGGAATACCAGGCAATGACGCCGGCTGCTCTTTCGCTGCTCGGGATAAGTAAGGTAATCACACTCACCAGCACTTACGATCATCGCGTCATTCAGGGCGCAGAAAGCGGGCTGTTTCTCGCCAAGATACACGAATTTCTCATCGGCCAGCATTCATTTTACGATGAGATCTTCAACGACCTTGAGATCAATTACCCGCCGCTCCGGTGGGCGATCGATTTCAACCCGATGCTGCTCGGCGGCGACCGCATGAGCGATCAGATCGAAAAGCAGGCGAATGTCCTGCAAATGATCAATGCTTATCGCATCCGCGGCCACTTACTCTCGGACATCGATCCGTTAAATATGACCTCGTACCAGGCGGCGGAACTCGATCTTGAGAGTTTCGGGTTGACGATCTGGGACCTCGATCGAGAGTTTATTACTGGCGGACTCCATGGCGAGAAAACCGCGACACTTAGGCGAATACTCGATATTCTTCGCAAAGCATATTGCGGCAAGGTGGGTATCGAATACCGGCATATTCAGAGCAAAACGGAAAAAGAATGGATAAGGCGGCAAGTCCGCGAACAATTTGTCGATACCAAGCCCCTAGCCTCGGAAACAAAGATCGTGCTGCTTCAGAAACTAATTGAGGCGGAACAGTTCGAACAGTTTCTTCATAAGAAATATCTCGGTCAGAAGCGGTTCTCGCTTGAGGGCTGCGAAACAGTTATCCCGATGCTCGACCAGCTAGTCGAAGGCGCGTCTGCCCGCGGCGTCGATGAGATCTATATGGGCATGGCCCATCGCGGGCGTTTAAACGTGTTGTCGAACATCATCGGCGATCCGGAAACAGGCGATATGGCCGAGCGAATCTTTACGGTCTTCGAGGGCACCTCGCATCCGGATTTTCCCGCTGATGAAGGCGATGTCAAATATCATCAAGGTGCCGTCGGAATCAGAAAAACAAAGGCTGGCAAGGAACTTCGCATCCAGCTTTCATGTAATCCAAGCCATCTGGAATTCGTCGATCCGGTCGTCGAAGGAATGGCTCGCGGAAAACAGGATCAACTTCGAAACGGAGAACAAAAAACGCGTGAAGAGGTAATCGATCTTGTGATGCCCGTGCTCCTGCACGGCGATGCGGCGTTTTCAGGGCAAGGCATCGTAATGGAAACGCTCCAGCTTGCCAATCTGCCGGGATATCGAACCGGAGGAACGATCCATATCGTCATCAATAATCAAATCGGCTTCACTACCGGTGCCGAATTAGCCAGGAGTTCAATCTATTCGACGGACGCGGCTCAGATCACGCAAATACCGATATTTCACATAAACGGTGACGATCCTGAGGCCGCGTTCCGCGTAATGCAGATCGCTCTCGATTACCGAACGCAATTCGATAAAGACGTGGTACTTGATCTGGTCGGTTTTCGCCGTCTTGGCCATAATGAAGGTGACGAGCCCAGCTATACACAGCCGGTCATGTACGCAAGAGTCAAAGCTCATCCGGGAACACGCCACCTTTACGCCCAGCAACTGATCCGCGAAGAAATGATCACCGAAGAAGATCTTACAAAAATGACCGACAAGGTCGTCGAGAAATATGAAGGAATTCTTCAACGCGCCAAGCAGATCGCGGCGGAAAAACCAAAGAAAGCCGCAGTCACTGCCGCACATGCTGAAGAAGACGGCTCATGCGTCATGCAAACCGGTGCCGATAAAGAAACGCTTCGAGTAGCCGCCGAAAAAATCTCGCTGGTACCCGAGGGATTTCAAATCAACCCGAAAATGGTCGGGCAGCTTGCCAGGCGTGCAAAAATGGGAGCGGGCGAGGTTCCGATGGATTGGGGATTCGCCGAAGCAATGGCGATCGGATCGCTTGTGCTCGAAGGATATGCAATCCGGCTTAGCGGACAGGATTCAGGACGCGGTACATTTTCTCAGCGGCATGCTTCGATGTACGACACGCTGACCGGCGATCGTTGGTCGCCGCTTACCGAGCTTCGAAACGACAAGAACCCAAAGGCGCGCTTCTATGTGTTCGACAGTTCGCTTTCGGAATCCGGAGTGCTCGGCTTCGAATACGGCTATTCCGTAAGTTGCCCGAACGATCTTGTGATGTGGGAAGCCCAGTTCGGCGATTTTGCCAACGGAGCCCAGGTCATTATCGATCAATACATCGCAGCTTCTGAGGATAAATGGCAGCAAAAATGCCGCCTTGTGATGCTGCTCCCGCATGGATATGAAGGCCAGGGGCCAGAGCACTCGTCGGCCCGATTGGAACGTTTCTTACAGCTATGTGCTGAGAATAATTTGCAAGTCTGTTATCCGACCACACCGGCCCAGTATTTCCACCTACTTCGCCGTCAGACCAGGCAAGAAACGGTTCGCCCTCTGATCGTAATGACACCGAAAAGCTTGTTGAGGCTGCCGGCTGCAAGTTCGACAATCGGTCAGCTAGCCGATGGCGGATTCAGCCCTGTGATCGACGATGCAAAGGTGTCTAAC
Organism: Chloracidobacterium sp. UBA7659; assembly: GCA_002483395.1. Lineage (GTDB taxonomy): Bacteria > Acidobacteriota > Blastocatellia > Pyrinomonadales > Pyrinomonadaceae > OLB17. The sequence goes on from DLHV01000062.1 coordinate 3,388, forward strand.
CGCGCCGATGTGAAACGAATCGTACTTTGCAGCGGCAAGGTGTTCTATGACCTTGAAGCGGGTCGGGAAGGGGCAACCGATTCGCGTGTGGCTATAGTCAGGCTTGAACAATTCTACCCGTTCCCAACGTCCGGATTGACCAAGATTTTTGCTTCGTATCCGAATGCAACCCAGCTTTTCTGGACGCAGGAGGAGGCGCAAAATATGGGTGGATGGCATTTTGTAGAAAATCGCTTGAGGGCTATCATGCCTGAAAATGTCGAATTAAGATTTGTCGGCAGATCGTCGTCAGCTTCGCCGGCGACCGGTTCGTATGCAATCCACGAACTGGAGCAGAAACAAATCGTTGATGATGCCCTCATCGTCGATACAGACGAGGTTTCAGCCGCGAGTGATCCCGTTGTTTCGGAAAAACTCGCCCCGGCCGGTGCGTGAAGATTCCCATTCACGCGCATCAAACGGGAGCGTTATGATAACTCACGATGCCTCGGATTTTAAGGGGATTAGCGGGTTGAGACTCATTACCGAAAATAAAATATAGAATGAAACACACAATAACGCTAATTCCGGGTGACGGCATAGGGCCTGAGATCGTCGCGGCGACGGTACGAATTGTCGAGGCCGCAGGCGTTGATATCGAATGGGAAAACCAGATACTCGGTGCACAGGCGCTGGAAAAATANNCATAGAAGCCATGCGGCGAAATAAGGTTTCGCTAAAGGGGCCGATAATGACGCCGGTCGGCAAAGGCTTTACGTCCGTAAACGTCGGTCTGCGCAAAGCACTCGACCTGTACGCCAACGTACGACCGATCAAGGCTCTGCCGAACGTCGAGTGCCGCTACCCGAATCTTGATCTCGTCATTGTCCGTGAAAACACCGAAGGGCTGTATTCAGGGCTCGAGCACATCGTAGTGCCCGGTGTCGTCGAAAGCCTCAAGATCATTACCGAAAAAGCCTCGACACGGATTTCTAAATACGCCTTCGAATACGCCCGCGACAACGACCGCAATAAGGTGACCGCCGTTCACAAAGCCAATATCATGAA
>DLHV01000127.1:0-24176 GCA_002483395.1 Chloracidobacterium sp. UBA7659
AAAGCCTCGTGAACGAGGCTAAGCCGGTTGTAGAGTTTAACTAAACACAGAAAAAGCACGGACAGATCCTAATCTGTGCCGATCCGTGCTTATTCTGTGTCTCTATTTACCGAGAGTTTAACGCCCTTACTACGTGCGGGCTTCTGCATTAGGGTTCCGGCACGCGGAACCGAGGTTGGCTTTTTATCAGCCTTCGGCTTCCGAGAACTTGCTCGTAGCCGTTTCCTCCGCTTGTTTTATTTTTGCCAGGTTTTGGGCTTCTATTTCGCTCAGCTGATCGTCCTTGAAATCGGGATTCGGCTTGTACCACGCCTGCGAGTCGAAATATTTTTGCAGTTCCTTGTCTTTGAATACGCGTCCGTGGCGGGCATAGACCTCGTTGCGGAGGACGCGAAGGTCCTCGGCAAACATCTCGCCAAGTGCATCTTCACCAAGCGCTTCGGTCGACAGTTTTTCGCGAATCCTCGCCTCGTATGATGCGAGCAGGTCAACGTTTTGCTGCTCGATCTTGTTCAGCTTGATTGTCTTTTGATTCTTCGCCGGCTTGTACCAATCGCGCCAGTTGAAGTAATCGCGAATGCCCGGCGCGTCGAATTTCTTGCCGTGCCGCGCGTGGAATTCCTCGCGGAGGATTCGCAGCTCAAGCAGGCTTAATCCCGCAAGCTTGTCTTCTGTCAACGGCGTATTCTGAAAATTTCCCATATCGCCTATCGAGATCGCGGTATTGCGGCCCTTGTCCTTTTCGGCGAGCAGTTTTTCGATATTTTTCCTCTCGGTTTCGGTCAGAACAGCCGGTGTGTACGCAGGTTTTCGCTTGTACCAATAGCGTTCGTCGAAATATTTCTGCAGCCATTCTTCGCTGAAAGTCTTGCCGTGAATTGCCTCAATCTCGGCTATGAGGATCGTCAATTCCGCTGCGGTATAGCTTCTCAGATTGTCGTCGGTAATAGGTTTTGCACGCCATATCCGCATATCGCCCGGCTCGATCGACAGGTGTTTTTCCGCCTCGGTAATGCGGATGAGATCGAGATTTGTCCGTTCCAAAGGCGTGAGAGCGGCATTGCTGTAATTCTTGTTCGGTTTGTACCAGGCTTGCTTTTCGAGATAGTCCTGTATCGTACGCTCCTTGAATATTCGGCCGTGTTTACCAAAAACAACGCCGCGAAGCAACGCGAAATCGTCCGAGTCTTCGTCTTCCTTTAGCTTACCGATACGCGCCTTTGTCAGCTTCGTTTTTGCGAAATCGAATTTTTCGAAACTGTTCCTGTTAAATTCCTTCCAGCGGGCATTGCGGGCAGCGATGTCGAAATCCTGCGCAAACGCTCCGCCGGCGAAAACGAGTGTGGAAAATAATACGATCAAAAGTTTTTTTTGCATAAAAGCACCTCGATCCGGTAAAAAAGTCTCTTTCGAGAATCCTGCCTTCAACCAGCCGCCGCCGCGGGTGATTCTGACGTTTCGATTATCTCAAAACTCGTCGTAATCTCAGCCGTCGGGCGCACAGTCGCGGCGACGGAGCAATATGTTGTGTCGGAGAGTTTGATGGCGTCGGCGACGGCTTTTTCGGAAACGTTGAGCCCATACACGATATGGTGGATGTGAAACGCAACGAACTTACGCGGATGGGCCTCGGCGCGCGTCCCGGTTATCTCGACATCGTAACCGGTCACGTCCTGTCGTTTTTTCCGCAATATTGGGATCACGTCTAACGCGGTGCATCCTGCGACGGATACAAGCAGCATCTCCAGCGGAGTTGGTGCCGCGTGTCTATCTCCTTTAGAATCCATTAGTTGAGCGTGGCCGCTTGGCGGGATGCCGATAAAGAAATCATCACCCGCATATTTTACGGTCGCCTTGTAATCGTTATTCGACATATTGTTTCCATGCTCCGGGAAATATACCCTCCCGGGTATAATGGCGATTTTACCATACATCATCCACCAAAAGCAGCGTTCGTGAACAACCAATGGCACGAAAAATGCTTCATATCGATTGGCAGACGTGTGCCTATCGTTTTTAACGTTTTGGAGATCAAATTATGAAACGGATTGCATCAATGTTCTCGGTTTTTGCGGTTGTGGGGATGATGTTTTTGGGCCTTGCGGGACAGGCTGACGCACAGCGGCGGAACGAGCGTGAAACTCGTGACATTGTCCGAAGCCTGAACTCGAAGGTCGATGATTTTAAATACAATCTTGATTACCAGTTAAAGAGCGCGTCAATGGACCCGCAGGAGATCGCTGACATCTCGTCCGATCTTCGCGATTTGAAGGACAGGATCAAAACGTTCGAAACCAATCTGAACGCGAGACGCGAAAACCGCGATGATGTTTCGGATATTGTCCAAGCCGCTAATAACATTGACGATTTTCTAGAAACCAGCCAGCAGAGCCGGAAACTTCAAAACGATTGGATGACCATTCGGGGGCTGGTCGATCGTCTTGCAAACAGCTACGGTGTATCGGCGGATCAGGACAACGGAAATTCGAACTTTCCGTCCACGAGTCGCGACCCGAATAATTACCCTGCGCCTACGCGGACGGCTTCTCAAAGTTTTAATAATGGTTTGACCGGCACCTATCAGTTGGACGCGGCTCGCAGCGAGAATATCGCTGACATTTTATCAAACAGCAACGTCACGGGCGGCAATAAACAGGACCTTGAATCGAAGCTCGAAGCCCCCGAGCAGATCGCGCTTCAGATTCGGGGCAATCAGGTAACGCTTGCGTCAACGAAGGCGGCTCCGATTACGATCACGGCCGACGGGCGTGAAAAGACCGAGAATACCGGTGGCAAAACCGTGCGTGTGCGTGCAACGCTTCGCGGTGACGAGCTGACTGTATCGAGCCTCGGCGGCGAAACCGATTACACGATAACTTTTGTGACTGCCGACAACGGCAAGACGCTCAAAGTAACGCGGCGGATCACGACCGATTATCTGCGCGAGACGATCTTTGCGGAAAGCGTTTACAACAAGACCGACGCAGTGGCTCAGCTCGGCATCGAGAACGATTCGACAGCTAATTCGCCCGATGACACTTATTCCAGCAATGATCCGAATGACGTGAATAATCCGAATCCCGGAAGCCCGTCGATCGTCACGCCTAGAATCGGGGAGTTTATCGTGCCGAACGGAACCGTAATTTCGGGAATCCTCGAAAACGCCATAGACACTAAAGTGTCTCAGAACAACGACCGCTTTCGATTGACGGTCCAGTCGCCTGATGAATTTCGCGGTGCTATAATCGAGGGATATATCTCCGGCGTTGGACGTTCGGGGCAGATCTCGGGCCGTTCGAATGTGACGTTCAACTTCCAAAAGATAACGCTCCGCGACGGCAAGGAGTACGATTTCGCCGGCTATCTTCAGGGCATAAAAGACACCCAAGGCAAGGATGTTAAGGTCGATACCGAGGGCACGGCAAAAGGCGGCAGCCAGACCAAGGAAACGGTAAAACGCGGCGGCATCGGCGCGGGAATCGGGGCCATTATCGGCGCAATCGCGGGCGGCGGACAAGGTGCTGCGATCGGGGCGATCATCGGCGGCGGTGCCGGTGCCGGATCGGTTGCGATCCAGGGCCGAGGTGACGTGCAACTGCAAAAAGGCTCGGTGATGACGGTAACTTCGTCATCGCCGATCAGAAACAGCCAGTCGGTGAAGACAAATTAGCCGCGGATGAACGCGGATAGACGCGGATAAGAAAAATCTCTTTTGTACAAAACTGAGCGGTGGACGATAAATCAATTGCCCGTCGTTTTCTTTTTGTCTATCATTCTCTATCCGCGTTGATCTGCGTCCATCCGCGGCCAATAATTCCTGATGAGAGAACTCCCAGCAGAGATCGAACAATACCGCGACCGCAAATGGCACCGCGAAGAGTCGCTGCGGGTCGAGACTGCCGCCGATGTCGAGGGCATGGTCGAAGATCTCGGCTTCTGTCTCGGCCTGACCGATGTGCGAAAAGATCTCCCGTCTGTTTATATTGCCGTCTGTGGCCGCCGCGACGCACACATGCCGCGAAATGTGCAGAAGGATTATGAAGCGAGCAAGGCGTGGGTCTTGAAGGACGAGGTCATTGCCCGCGGCAAGGTCTATTACGGGAAACTTGTAAAGGGAAACTCGATGTTCCTGGCACCGCGAATGATCTCGGTTTTCAACGCGATTTGGGGCGTATCAAAAAAAGCGGAAAAGGACGAGCTTTCTGAAAATGGCCGCAAGGTGTTGAAAGTGCTCCGCAAAGAATGGGACATGTCGACAAGCGATCTGCGCGAAGCGTGCGGATTTGCGGTCAAGGCCGATCTGACAAAAGCCATCGACGAGCTTCAGAAGAAAATGAAGGTCGTGCCGCAAGAAGTGCTTTATGTTCCAAAGTTTACATACGTATGGACACTCGCCGAGGCCCGCTTTCCCGAAGAAATGGCGACGAAGATGCCACGCGACGACGCCGTTCGCGAACTCGCAAGGTGTTATCTACAAATGTGCGGAATGACGCTACTTGGCGAATTGTCACGGAAATTCGGCTTTTACCGATGGGAATCAGGAAGAGCTAATCATCAACTCGTTGACGAAGGATTTGCAGAGCGGCTCGGTACCGGGATCTATCGGCTCAATACGATGCAATAAGCAGATCCCGGTTTCGGCCTTGCCGGCAAAGGTCTCCGCAATTTCGCTGGCATTCGTGATTTGCAGTCATATTCGCTCTTGGGTAAGTTCTGCTTTTTGAGTATCTTACTTGGATTAGCTTTACTCCTATGATACGGTAAGGGACATTGAATATTCCTCCCATCCGGCCTTTTTTGGTCGAAGCGGCATTAGCGAGTTTTCAACATTAGGTCTTCCTTTCACAAAACAACTGAGGTGACATCAAATGACAGTATTTCCTTTAAGAGGTGTGAAAAGAATCAGAAAAAGTATAGGTGAAATTTCCCAAGCCAAGTTTCTGCATTTGGCATTTTATCTGCTCATTTTGTCAGGAGCCTTACGTGCCCAAAGCTCGCTTGAGATGTTTTCAAACAGCTACACCGGGATGCCGCCAAATGGGCCTGCGGCAACACAAACGATCCAATTGCTGGCTGATCCCGCTCCGGGAGCTCCGCCGGCCACGGTTGTTAATATTACGGCGACGCTGTCAAATCAGCAATTCGCAGGCGTCGGCACCGGGCCGGGAAACCCGGTAGTCATGTTTGGAGGACGGAGGGCCGATGGCACGACAACGATCAACACCACGCCGATCTTTGACGAAATGAATTCGATCGCGGCGCCGGTTGATACACAGTTTTCGAGTCTCTCGAATGGCACGGCATCGGGTATTTCTGTGACCGACAACAATGCATTCGCTGTTTACAGCTCGATTCAGCATTGGGAGGGGCTTGGCGTGCCGGCCACAAACAGCAGGATTTACCTTGCCGACCTGACGCTTAACTTCAGTGCTCCGGTATCAAATCCCTATCTTCATTTTGTAGGGATGGGCGGATTCGTCGGCCTCCTTGGCTATGCAACCGAACTTGACTTGACGACGCCGGGATTGACCCTTACAAAACTGCAGGGAAACTCGACGCTTGTCCTTTCCGGCAACCAGATCAACAACGCAAACGCCACGCTAATCGCAACCAATTGCGATAACGAAACCGCCGGCTGCGGTACCGTAAAAGTCAACGGCACGAACATCACAACGCTCACGTTCCAGGTCTTTATACGCGGGGACGGTGGCACGCCGACATGGAGCGGGCCTGACCGCAACGAAGGAGATTTCTGGATGATCGGTGTTTCGCTGCCATCTGCNNTGTGACGCTCGCAGGCAGGGTTGCGACAGCAAGCGGACGCGGCATAAAGGATGTTCATGTTCGTCTGAATGATGGCTCCGGCGTAATCCGTGCGGCTACGACAAACGCGTTCGGATATTACCGGTTTGACGACATTGAGGCGGGACAGACGGTGGTTGTCAGTATTTCATCGAAGAGATATAGGTTCTCAAATCCTGTACGAGTAATCAGCCTTGCAGACAATGCATTTGACGTTAATTTTGTATCGGATAACTGAAGCTGATTTTATGTCAGATGGTTGAAATGGTGTGAGAAAGGTTGAACCCGCTCACACTATTTTTTGCGTCAATACTTCATCAATTCCTGCACCGCCTTCTCGACATCCTCGCTTTGCGGCAGGATGCAACAAATCAACCGCATATGAACGCTGATGGACGCAGATGATTATGCAATATTTTCAAGAAACTGTGATTGAAAAATGCGTTTCACCTCAACTCGCGGTCGGCCAAAGTTTATCAATAAACAGAGCGGCAATTTTGTCGCATTTAGATAGTTGATGCACTGTGCCTTGTGAACATCGTTGAAGCCATTACAAGATTTTAACTCAATAATCAAAACATCCTCGATCAGGAGATCGGCGAAATATTCTCCAACAATCACTCCGTCGTAGATCACGTGTAGCGGTTTTTGTAGCTCAACCTTAAGACCCAATTTTCGCAGTTCGTGCGCGAGTGCGTTCTCATAGACTTTTTCCAAAAACCCGCTGCCAAGCACGTTGCTGATCGTGTAACAACAGCCAATGACCTTTTCAGAAAGACTGTTAAGTTCATTTTCGGTCATAAGGGAAATGTTACCGCAGATGAACGCAGATGAACGCAGATTAAGAATCATGGAAATAGAGGCGAAATCTTCGGACTGTCTAGGCCGCCATTTTCGTGTTAGTTCTCGATCAATTTGCGTATCAGCGTCCATCTGCGGTTAATTGTCTTCATACTACCGCAGATAAACGCAAATGGACGCGGATAAGAATCGTGAAAATAGAGTCGAAATCTCGTTGAACCATCTAAGCCGCTATATTTGCATTTGTTCTCAATCAATTTGCGTTTATCCGCGTCCATCTGCGGTTAATTTTCTTAATATTTCATAAGCTCCTGCACAGCCTTTTCCACATCATCCGACTGCGGCAGGATAAAGTCTTCGAGCTGCGGCGCGTAGCCGACGAAGGTGTCGGTCACGTGGAAATAAATTACTACCCAACTACCAAGAAGCGCTCCACGTCCCTTTCCATTCTCTGCCGTTCTGTTTGTAGGTGACTTCCCCATCTACGATACTTTTGCCGGAGATCTTTCCGGTGTATGTGGCGGAAAAATCCTTCGAGACGGATGAAGATGTGTCGCCGCGGGTGATCTTGACCTGCACACTGTCCCACCGCTCTATTTTCAGATCGGCTTTCGCACCGTTGTCCCAGCTGGCTTCAAATGCGTTGGTGCCGCGCAGCGTCCACGTGCCGGTAAATCCTCCCTCGCGTTCTGTAATAACATTTGGGATCGGCAAACTCTGACCCTTTTCTTTTTCCCTTGCCAAAACCGTTTTGCAGTCAAGCGCGTTGTATCGCTCCCACCTCAACTTCAGTTGTACTAATATTCGGTCAGATTTTTGGTTTAACTCGTCCAACGTCACTTCGGAAGCATCTTGGTAAGTCCGCTCTATTTCAGTTCGCGCTTCTCTCTGAAAAGCCGCTTTTTCTGCGACAGTCATTTTGCCGATCTTNNCCGGCAATTTCAACCGTGCCGTCCCAGCCAAATATTTAAGGTCGGGCTCTTTCAATAAGCGGCCGCTGTCAATGGCTTCATCAAGTTTTGACAGATAGTTATACAATGAGTCTTCATTATACTTATAGTAAACAAGATGGTTCACTTCTAGTTCTTCCCGCTCATATTGTTCGATAACTGCTTTAGTTTGGCGGCATACTTCCGGTGTGTCTTGCGCCGAGATGAACGAAGCCCCACCGGAAAGGAAAATTAAAGTCAGCAAAATTGTAGGCAATAGAGAAAATTTCGCCGACCGAAGTGTCTGTGTCGTCGAGAATTGAATGTTGATTAGCTTCATACATAACCTCCTTCGATTAAATCGCGATCAATATTTTATAATTTCTTGGACTGCTTTCTCAACATCCTCTGATTGCGGAAGGATAAAGTCCTCGAGCTGCGGCGCATAGCCGACGAAGGTGTCGGTGGCGCCGATGCGGCGGACTGGGGCGTCGAGGTATTCGAAAAGCTCGTCGGAGATGCGAGCGGCGATTTCGGCGCCGTAACCGTATGAGATCTGGTCTTCGTGGGCAACGATGACGCGGGCGGTTTTCTTGACGGATTCGGCAACAGCTTCCCAGTCGTAAGGGACGAGCGTGCGGAGATCGATGATCTCGACCGAGATTCCTTGTTGTTCAAGGCGTTTTGCGGCCTGGTTTGAACGCTCGACAAGCGCACCGAAGGTTATGACGGAAACGTCATTCCCTTCGCGGACAGTCTTTGCCTTGCCGAACGGGATGAGAAAATCCTTCGACGGGTATTGAGATTTGTTATAAACTTGCCGGTAAAGGTGCTTGTGTTCGAGAAACATTACGGGATCGTCGCAGCGGATTGCCGTCCGGAGCAATCCATTGGCGTCGAGGGCCGTCGATGGGTACGCAATCATCAAACCCGGCGTGTGCGAAAAGAGCGTCGTGCCGGATTGCGAGTGATAAACGCCGCCGCCCTTGAGATAGCCGCCGACCGGAACGCGGATGACCATCGGGCATTTCGTATCGCCGTCGGATCGCCAACGCATTGCCGCGACCTCGTTGCGGATCTGGTGCATGGCCGGAAAAATGTAATCGAAAAACTGTATCTCGACGACCGGTTTTAGATTGCGCATCGCCATGCCGACCGCGCGGCCGACGATATTTGCTTCGGCCAACGGTGAATTGAAAACACGTGCAGAGCCGAATGTACGCTGCAAGTTGGCCGTCACCTTGAAAACGCCACCTTTGCCTTTTACCTGATCGAGATATTCTTCGCGGGAGCAATCGGCAACATCCTCGCCAAAGACGACTATCCGCGGGTCGCGTTCCATTTCCTCGTGCATGCAGCGATTGATCAGATCGACCATTGTGCCGGCATTGCCGGAAAGTTCGGCTCCTTCCTCGGTGTCGAAAAGCTGCCGGTCCGTCGGGTCCACATCCGGCGAAAAGACGTTGCGGTACGCGGTTTCGGGTGCCGGCTGCGGCGTTTCGATCGCGATGTCGGCGGCTTTAGTAACCTCATCATCGACCTCCTTTCGCAGTTTTTCGAGAGTTTCGGATTTGGCAATTCCCTCGGTCATCAAAAACTCGGCGTAGGTCTTGATCGGATCGATCGCGGCATCGGCTTGAAGTTCTTCGGTCGGACGATAGAGCCTTTCGTCATCCGACAGCGAATGTGAATAGGGCCGCACAACTTTCGCGTGAATAAAAGCAGGGCCTTTGCGCTCACGGCAATACTCGACCGCCTTTTTGAAGGCCGCGTACGATTCAAGCGCGTCGGTGCCGTCGATCTTCTGGATTTGCAGACCGGGAAAGCCGGCAACCAGTTTTGAAACGTCGCCGCCCGCGGTATTGACCTCGACGGGAGTCGAAATTGCGTAGCCATTGTCTTCGACTAGGAAGATAACAGGCAGCTTCATGTTACAGGCGCTGTTAAGGGCTTCCCACCACTCGCCTTCGCTCGTCGTTCCATCGCCGACTGATAAATAAACAACCTCATCGCCCTTGAATCCAGCGACCTTGTCCTGCAGTTCCTTAACGAGCGACGCCCGGTAGCCGGTTTCGGCTGCGCCGACCGCATGAAGGGCCTGCGAGCCGGTGCAGGACGACTGCGAAGGTACGTTCAGCCGTGTACAGCCCCAATGCGAAGGCATTTGCCGCCCGTGCGAGTTCGGGTCCGGCTCGGCACCGACCGACGACCAAAGCATTTCCTGGGCCGTCATTCCAAGCCCGATCATAAGCGCACGGTCGCGATAATACGGGAAAAACCAGTCGTAGCCGGGTTTCATTGCGAGGGCGGCCCCGGCGAGCACGCCTTCGTGGCCGGCACCAGAGATCTGGAAAAAAATCTTGTTCTGGCCCTTGAGCTGGATCTCCTTGTCGTCGATCCGGCGGGACATGTACATCGTGCGGTAAAGCCCAATTAGAGCCTTCGTATCTAGCCCGTGCGTTTTTCCGGTGCCATCCGCCGCGGCCTTCGTCGTCTTCAGAGGCCTCTCCACCGCGGTGGCTTTGGCGTTCTTTTGCACCCTCGCGTCCGGGCTGTAGCCGTCCGCCTCGGTAGTCATCGCCTTTTCAACCACGACCTCTTTTACCTCTTTATTATCGGCCATTGTATTAACTTCTTTTGCTGGAGTTGCCATTCTATAAATCCTGCTGATAACAATTATTAATAAACGCGCAACTTAATAAAATACCAAAATTGGCAAAAGCGGGCAATTTGGAAGTGCGAGGCGTCGTTATCAGTGAGATTGGCGTCGCGGTCGTGCCCGGCTCGTCCTTCTTTCACGACGCGGCAATGGGCTCGCAGATGGTCAGGTTTTGTTTTTGCAAGAAGGACGAGACGCTCGAAGCTGCGGCTGAGAACCTTAGCCGGTTAAAAAAAGGCTAAATTATTTCTTCTCAAATTTCCTCTCAGTTATTATCCGTAGTGTTTCTGGCAAGGCACCACTCTGTAGATTTGAGGCAATTTCGTAGGCCTCCAATTTCGAAAAGCGCCCACTAATTTCGCCTTCGTCGCTGATTTGACTCTTAATATATGCGATATTTACGATTTTCTCATCAAGTAGGACGGCAAGATATTTGTTGATATTTTTTCCTGTCCATTCGCTTAGATTAGCGGAGCCCTTCTTGCTTAGTGAAAAGGAAACCTGATAATCAGATTCCCGGCCGGTTCTAGAAAATGCCTCCGCTTTTCGGACATCTTTTCCATTTATAATCGACCTTCCTTCTAGGATTACAAAACATTGAAACTCGCCATTCCGCTCCGCGTATGAGTGAACCTCCTGCCCTCCGACCACGTCGTTTTGCGCCTCCACAAAGGTCGAGAACGATTTGTACGGGTTTGGATTCGGTGGTGAAACGACGGCTCTAATTTCAAGTTGACGGTTTCGAAACAAGCCATGCAGTTTTTCAGAATCGTGGTGCCCATACACTTTAACTTCAATTCGATCATGTCGATCGCTTGATCTGGAAACCTCGCCCTTCGCACCTAGCCCTTTTAGTCTTGCCTCCAAAACTCGAATCGCACTTTCGATCACATCCGTTCCTTTTGCCTCATACGCGTCAATTTCGACAACAAAGTGTGTTCCTGCGTCGTTAAGAGTTTGCCCGCTTGCGCTATACGAAAGGACCATAGGGAGGAAGGCAAGAACAAGGATGAAAATCTTTAGCATGTGATATCGACTTCTAACCATAAACAGCATTAAACTCTAACCTCTCTCTGAAAAGCAACCTTTTTGTTCCCCCGTTGCAACCAAATACTTATCGATGCGTATTATCTGCTTAGATAAGCTTCAATGTATCTCAGACAATTTGGAGGTTCTATGTTTCGCAAATCATTTGCTTTTATTTTGTTGGGAATCACGGCGGGTTTAGCCGCATATGCGCAAACGCCTGAGCCTAAATCGGATAAGGATCGCGCTCCTCGCGCAATGACATGGGCGTTCGATGGCGGCGGCAGCTATCTTGGCGTCGAGACGGCCGATGTGACAAAGGAGAATTTCGGCAAATTCGGCCTGCGTGAAGTTCGCGGCGTCGCGGTTGAAAAGGTTATGGACGGCTCGCCCGCGCAGACGGCGGGATTGCAGAACGGTGATGTCATCCTGAAATTCAACGGCGAAGAGGTGACCAGCGTTCGCAAGCTTACACGCCTTATCAACGAGGTTGCACCGGACCACCAGGCACGCATCTCGGTGCTTCGCGGCGGCAGCGAGCGGGATTTGACGGTAACGCTCGGCAAGCGTCCGACACCAAAGTTCGAAGGCGGAGTCTTCGCTCCCGGCCAAATGGGAAAACTCGAATTTCCGCCGATGGGCGAAGTGCCTCGGATTCAAGGCTTTCCGCCGATGGGAGGGGATAAAGATGGGTTCTTTGTATGGCGCGGCGGACCCGGTCGCCAGATCGGTGTCGGGATTACGCCGCTGACCAAGCAGTTGGCTGAGCATTTCGGAGTTGAGGGCGGCGCGATGGTAAACAACGTGCGTGAAAACTCGCCGGCCGCAAAAGCAGGATTAAAGGCTGGCGACATAATAGTCGAAGCCGACGGCAAACCGGTAAAGAGCGATGTCGATCTGATTCGTGCGGTTGGCGGAAAGAAGGAAGGAAGTGTGAATCTGACGATCGTTCGCGGCGGCAATCGCCAAACGATCTCGGTCACGCCCGAAGAAGTTAAGGGCGAATTCAACACGTTTTTTGAATTTCCCGACGCCCCGGATACGCCGGAGGCACCGGCCGCACCGGGCAAATTCAAACTTGTCACTCCCGCTACGCCAATGCCCTTAAATCAATTATTGGTTCCGGGACGTGTTATTTAAGAGCCGCGGGAAGCATATGAAAAGAAAAAGGCAGGCCGATTTGATCGGTTCCCGCCTTTTTTGAATAGAGTTTTGCAGTGCTCACTCCTGCGGCTTTTTCATAACCTCTTTGGCCAGTTCGTTTGCCTGGTTACTGGAGTCGCGGGCCTTTTCCATTATCTCGCGGAATTTCTCGCTCCGGTCCTTAAAATCTGCCTTTACTTTATCGCGGACTTGCGTATTTTTGGGGTCGTAATTATCGCNNTTTTTTCAACGCGTCGGATTTTAGGCGAAGATACTCTTCATAATCCGGGTTGATGTTCATCTCACGCGCTTTTTGGATCTTGTCGTAAGCGCTTGTGCCGAGGTCCGTGCCCTTGTTGATAATGTAGACGACATCATCCGAAATCTTCTTGACGGCGGGTTCATCATCCTCCGACATCGCTTTTTTTAATTCTTCGCGTTTGTCTTCGTTCTGTTCGTAAAGGACTTTTATCTGCTTTAGATCTTTGTTGGCGTCTTTGACGATCTCCGCGGCCTCGGCGGTTTCATCCGAGGGGCCGAGAATATCTACACCGGAGCTTTTGCACGAAATTAAAAAAGCGGCTGTGGCCAGCATCAAGACCGCCGGGAACGCTCGTTTTAATTTTTTCGCTACCTCGATCATTATCCTTAATTTAGCATAATTTACGGGCAGAAGACGGTTATTTGTCTCGGAAGATCGATCATCCGGCGATTCGGAAATTTGTGTTACTTTTACGCCGCCATATAAAGCCGTCGAGGACGTAATGCGTCAATTGCGGCACGGCAAGCAGCGGGACGAGATATATTTTCAAAAACGTCCAATCCCAGTACGATCCAAAAAGCCAGTTCTTTTCATGCCATACGCCGCGGTTCCAGAACATCTCCTCAAGATATGCGAGGGCCCAGAGCGAGGCGAGAAATATTATCCAATTTTGCGACAGTGTACGGTAAACGCGGCCGGTCGCTTCTCGACGAGTCCTAGCGTAAAAATAGATGAGAGCGAAATACGGCACGCCGTGGATGATGACATTTGTCACCGTAAATGCGTAATCCGAATTGAAAACGACGATGCCGACGTACCAGCAAATCGCGGTCGTCGCTATAACGATATCTTTGCCTTTGTTCAGAAAGCCTTTTGAGATATAGAGATAGATCGATTTGGCAAAATAGGCCGTCAGAGCAAGAACATAGATCGGAAACAAGACCGTTTCGACAAATTCTGGCAGCTCGAAAAAATCGTTCGCCACGAACCAGTTGAAATTTCGCGGCAGGCTCGTCATCCAGAACGCGAGAGGGTAAACCGTCGCAAGATAAACCGCCGCCGCGTCTATCCACCACGTCCAGCTTTCCGTCTCGCCGAGCTTTCTGCGGTACAACGCGACCCAGCCATACTGCTGCCTGACAAAATGAAAGACCGCAACAATCGCCAACCCCCGCCAGAAGGTCAGCTCGCCTTCGGAATACAATGCCACGCCGACCACATATCCAAAAACCGGGACGAGCAGATATAGCCAAAATCTCCGCTTGAACTCTTCGACATCAAAATAAACCCGAAAACTCGTCGACCAGACATGCGCAACATCGATCAGCAGCACCGCCGAAACCCACGTCCAATCCGGTGATTCGTCGTTCAATATTCCCAGCCGCCAGCCGAGGCCGAGGAGCAGCAAAGATACAATGGCACTTCCGAGAAAGACTGTTAGGTCTATGTTTCGGGAAAAGAGCCATCGGGATTCGATGTTTGCGGGTGTCACACTTTAACAGCAGATTCCAGTATTTCTTTTCCCCACTCGTTAATACTTTTACCTTTTCGCGCGGCGGCTTCGGCGATTTTTGCGTGGAGTTCGGACGGTAATCTAAATAGCACTTTGCCAGAATACAGTTTATTTGCCGCCTTACCGCTTCGTTGGCAGATCTCAATATGAAAATCAACGGCTTCCTTCATATCTTTCTTCAATTCGCGGACTGTTTTTCCTTCGAAGGTCACAATGTCCTCAATGCCGAGAAGTCTGCCAAAAAAAACCTCGTCATCAGCTGAATATTCAACTCGAGCCTTAAAACCTTTGTATTCCATTAGATCACTCATCACTTATCTCCAACTTGCTCAGGAAGTCGCGCAACGACTCGATATGATATTTTTTCGCTTCCTTTTGCGGATGCGGCCAGTGCGCTTCCCATTTCAATCCACTCGGCATCACAAAACCAACCTGCGAACCGCTGCCTTCGAACTTCGTTGCGCCTATCGAAATCACCAGCTTTTCAATATCTGCAAATTTGATATTCGCCCGGGGGGGAACCGCAAAAACCGATTCGACCAATTTCATCTGTTTGCGGTTCGGTTTCATATGATAGCAAAAAGTGATAGCATTTTCAAATGATTTCCGCAGCAGCCCGCAGGCCGTGATAGAACGCCTCTTCGAACTATGCGATGCCGCTTGGTCATACAGGCGGAAACACGAGCGGTAGCGAGTGTGCCTCTGCCGGGGGGGCACAATCCCTACCGCTCGTGTTTCTGCCCTGATATCTCACTAGCCGCGCGGAGGCCATGGTAGAAGGCTTCTTCGAACAATGCTATCCCGCTCAAATCGGTGTGAGCGAAATGGATGTTCCGATACGGCTGCATTGCTTTTTCGCGGACGCCGCTCCAAATAAAATTCGGCCGCGGGCTGATCATTGCGTGGCCCCAGCGCATTATATCAATTCTCTCCGTCAGCTCATAGATTTCCGGGTGAGCACGGGCCATGTCGGTCAGGCAGACATCAGCCAGATCGCTCCATTCGTAATTAAATAATTTTGTGCGTCCGTTTTCCTCGTGGCACATTGGGTAATAGTACGTCCATATAGTCGGGCCATAGTCGATGCCTTTTTGATGCGTTGCGTTTACGTATCCGAGCGACGGGCTTTCGTATAGAACGTTGTCCCACGCGAGCGGAAAATCCCTTGCGAAACGCGGTTTTGGCCGGTCTTTCAAGAAAAGGTTCGCGACGAACCAGGCGTTGTGCTGGAATTCGCTCGCCACAAACGGCGCATTTTCGGCAAAGCCTCGGATGGCATAAGGCGCGGTGAACATCGGCGATGCGAAGATGACTTTTTCGCAACGGAATCCGCGCAACTCGCCTCCGCTCAGTGAAATTAAATCGACGCCTTTTTCGCCCGGGATGATCGAAACGACAGCGTGATCTTTGCGAACGCGGTCTTTTACTTTGTCGAAAAGATAATTGGCAAAACGGCCGTTTCCTTCGGGAAACGTGATAAACGACTGCGACTCGTCGCCGGTTTTGCGGACACGCGAGCAAAAATAAAACAATCCCGCCCAAGCGGATGTTTGATCGAGTTTCAAGCCGTAATCGTCGCGACACGCGTAATCGCAAAACCAGATCAATCGATCGGATGAAAAACCTTTTTGCCGCAGCCATTCGCCAAACGTGATCTTATCGAGCGCGGTTACTTCAGCATCATTCGAGCAATTTGCTGACGGCACGACAAAGGCGCGGCGTCCTTTCTCATCTTTCCAATCGACCCAATAATCGACCTGCTTTTGAAATTCGACGTACTGGCGTTTGTCTTCTTCACTTTCGCCGGTGTGCAGATAAAGCCCGTCGTACCAGCGGCCTTTGTAAAAGACGCGCTCTTCAGGATCACGGCAGAGATATTGCTCCGGGATTATTCCGGGACTACCTTCGCCGCCGCCCTTAAGAATGAGCATTTCGCCGAGCAAGTTCCGGAGGTCGTGGTTTTCCTCAAAGGGCACTGGCAGGTAATGCGCTCCCCACGGATAGCTGACCGGCTGTCCCGCGCCGCTACGCGATGTGCCGCCGATCTCCTTTTCGAGCTCAAGCAATACGAAGTCGTTGAAGCTCTGTTTAGATAGTTTCCACGCCGCCGACAAACCGGCAACACCACCGCCGATAATCGCGACTTTTACTTTTTGCCAATTATCAACCGGAACTTCGAAACCGCGATTTTCTCTTAGGATATGTCCAAGCGTTGCGCTCTGACCGACGATTTCGCCTTCGGGAAATTGACGCGAAAAATGATCTCGGCACGCCGCCATCGCAAACGGTGCGCCCAGGAATGAGGTTAATAACTCTCGTCGGTTAAGTTTCACTCTCCGGAAAAAAGGAACCTATCTTGGGAAGAAATTAAAGCGGAAGCTTTGGCAGCAAATGAATTGCTTACTAGAATTTCGACCCGACGCTCTCGTCAACTGTCGCCATCATCGCCGCGATCGTTTCCATCACTTTCAGCTACATGTCCTCGGGCGCGGCAAAATCTAAAGCATCGGACGAGTCGCGTTACTTTTCAACCAGGCCCAATTTAACCGGATGCGGGGGACGCTTGCCGTTTTCAAGCACTGCCTTTGGCTGTTGGCCTGTTTCTTCAACGGATATCGAGGCCTCGGGAAGTATCTGATTGAAAAGACCCCTCACTTGCTGGTCATCGTTTTCTTCAACAGCTTTCTGAAAACCACTCAGTATCTGCAGCACTTCTTCCTTCGGATAAGTCGCAATCTTGCCGATAAAGATCTTCGGGTGATGAGTTTTCAAGAGGTTCTCGCCGGTTATTTCCAGTTCCTCAAATAGTTTTTCGCCCTTTCGCACACCGGTGAAAACGATATCGATGTCTTCGTACGGAGTCAGTCCAGAAAGGCGGATCATGTCCTCGGCAAGGTCGAGGATCATTATCGGTTCGCCCATATCGAGGATAAAGATCTCACCGCCGCTTCCCAGTGCGCCAGCCTGCAGCACAAGCTGCGACGCTTCGGGGATGGTCATGAAATAACGCGTCATCTCTTTGTCCGTAACAGTGATTGCTTCGCCTTTTTGGATTTGCTCGCGAAATATCGGGACGACGGAGCCGGCCGAACCCAGCACGTTCCCAAATCGCACGGCCATGTAATTCGTGGCAAATACCTGATTCATCTCCTGTACGACGATCTCGGCGATACGCTTCGAAGCCCCCATTACGGACGTCGGATTAACTGCCTTGTCCGTCGATATCAAGACAAAATCATTGACACCGAATTCCCCTGCGAGTTTGCCGAGCAATCGAGTCGCAAAAATATTGTTCTTTACCGCTTCGATCGAGTTCATTTCCATCAACGACACGTGTTTATGGGCTGCCGCGTGGAAGATAACTTCCGGTTTGTAGCGTTCGAATATCTCCCGCATTCGCGGTTCATCGCCGACATCGGCGATTAAAGGAAGATAATCGACTCCTGACGTTTCTGTCGCCAACTCTCGTATGATATTAAAAAGAAGAAATTCCGAGCGCTCAACCAAAAGCAGGGATTTCGGCTGGTAACCGATAATTTGCCTCACCAATTCTGAACCGATCGATCCGCCGGCACCGGTGACCATTACGGTTTTTCCGGTCAGGAAATCATGAAGGTTTTCATCGTCTAGTTGGACAGGTTCTCGTCCCAGTAGGTCCTCGATCTGCACGTCGCGAATACGACTCACCGACACTCGGCCATGTGCGATCTCGTTCAAACTCGGGACGATCTGCGCCCTAACGGGAATTGCGGTGCAGACATCAAGTATCCGGCGAATGTCTTTGCCCTGAGCTTGGTCAATCGCGATAACAACCTGTTTGATATCCATTTCGGCGACCAGATGCTGCAGATCTTGCGTTGTGCCAAGAACTTTAATACCGCTGACGCTTCCGCCTTTTTTCCGCGAATCGTCATCGACAAAACCGCGGATATCGAATTCCGCGTCGGCACGGCCACTCACTTCCTTAACGAGCGTCGCTCCCATTCGCCCGGCCCCGACAAGGAGTGCCGCCTTTCTTTTGACACGCCGTTTTATACCAAAAGACCTGTTTTTATCTCCTATCTCATAAAAGAATCGCCGCAGAACCCGCAGTCCTAAAAGTGCGCCAAAACCCAACACCGTGTCGATCATGATCACTGAGATCGGCACCTGCCAGAGGTTAAAGTCCGTAAAGATCAACAGAAATCTGAGTGTAATAAGGATAGCACCGGACAGAAACGCCGCAGTCAGAAATACCTTAAGGTCCTCTATGCTGACGTACCGCCACAGTATGGAGTATGCACCAACGAGAAATAGAGCCGAAAATTGAACAAGGACAACAAACGGAAGCTGTCTGAGAGCTATGTCGAGATATAGATCGGCTAACTGAACGTTGATGGCAGGTAGATAGGCGAGAAAAAAAGCTACGGATAGAACGGCAATGTCCAACAAAAATTGTGTTGGCCGTCGCAAAAACCAAAGTTGTTCCGATAACGTTTTTTGATCGTCCACCTTATTAGGCATGAAAGCGAGAATACTACCCGTATCTCGAAATTACATCGGCCAAAGCGATACTGTCAACAACAAACCCTTGATAGACAAGGCATTTGCCGATTCGACATCGTCGGACAACGCGCCTGATAAAAGGTTGAATCAAAGGCGTTTGTGGGTTATTCTTTTGCAGGCATTGAATGGTGAGGTTTTATTGATGTATTTAAGGATCTTCTTGATTTTGGCTGTTGCTGTCTGCTTCTCGCAGATCGCTTTCACGCAGGCTTTGCCGGCCGAAGACGATAAGCAGAAGGGATATTTGATAGGTCCTGGCGATGTGATCAGCATCAAGGCTCTCGGTGAGCCTTCGTTCGACGTTGAGGCCATGACGGTGGATGAGGACGGCATAATACAGATACCATATTCGGATGTTCCTCTCGTCGCCAAATGTAAAACAGAGCGGGGACTCCAGGCCGAGGTTGTTCACGCCTGGTCAAAATACCTTCGCAAACCGCAGATAAACCTGCGTGTAACGCAGCGTAACAGCCGCCCCCCTGTGAGTATTTATGGCGAGGTCCGCGTGCCGGGGCCGGTCCCCCTTACTCGAAAGGCTCATTTATTGGAGCTGATCTCTTTTGCTGGCGGAGTAACTGAGAAGAGCGGCGGAGTGATACAGGTTTTTCGTACAAGGCCGCCGATGTGCGGCGACGCGAATGCTGCAACTGACTGGAAGTCGCAAAGTGATGGCGTGCTGGACGTTCCGTCGCGATTGTATAGCCTCGAGAGTTTGCGGCAGGGACGTGATGAATCGAATCCCGAGATATTTGCGGGCGACATCATCCTGGTGCAGAAAGCGGCTCCCATCTACGTAACGGGCGAGGTAATGAAACCTGGCGAGATGAGCATTCCTGAGGGCGGCCTTCCCTTGACACAAGCTGTTGCAATGGCCAGCGGCATAACCCGCGAAGCCAAGACTTCAAACGTAAAGATATACCGCAGAAAAGTGGGCTCACCCGACCCGACAGTGATCGCCGTTAATTACGCTCAAATTAAGAAAGGAACGCAAAAGGATGTAATGCTCGAGCCCTTCGACATTGTCGAGGTTGATAAGGCAACCAAGAAATTTACGGCTTATCTTTTGGATTTTGTGGTCGGCGTGCCAAATCGAATTCCCATACGGCCGTTCTAAATACGGAGCGGCCTCATTTCCCGTCGTCGTCGTAAATCTTGTCGATCACATCTTTATATTTTTCGTCGACGATCCGGCGCCTGACCTTGAGCGTCGGTGTGAGTTCCCCGCCGTCCACGGTGAGTTCGTTTTCAAGCAGCACAATCTTTTTGACAGATTCGTATTTGGCGAGTTTTACCGTTGCCGCGACGATTTGGCGCTCGAAAAGGTCGACAATGCGCGGGCTTTCGCAAAACTCTTTCGGCGTCGAGAGGGTGAGGCCTTTGTGATGCGCGTAAGAATCCAACTGCTCGAAATTCGGCACGATCAACGCAGCCGCAAATTTCCGCTCGTTTCCGACAAGCACTACTTGGTTTACAAACCGTGAAGACCGGATCATCTGCTCGATCGGTGACGGTGCAATATATTTGCCGCCCGAAGTTTTGAAAAGCTCCTTTTTGCGGTCGGTAATGTAGAGAAATCCGTCATTGTCGAGTCGCCCGATATCGCCGGTCCTGAACCACCCGTCGTCGGTGAACGCTTCCTTGTTCGCCTCGTCCTTTTTGTAATAGCCGAGCATCACACCCGGCCCGAATGCCTCGACCTCGCCGTCTTCGGCAATCCGCACCTTCATGTTGCGGATCGGTTTGCCGACAGAGCCGAGCCGCACATCGACCGGATTGTTGGATGTGATCACGGGCGATGTTTCGGTCAAACCGTAACCCTGCATGATCGAAATCCCCGCACCGGTAAAAACAAGGTAAATATTATCCGGTAAGGCCGCCCCACCGGTAATACAGCAACGCAAATTCCCGCCAAAAAATTGCCGGAGTTTCGAAAAAACAAGCTTGTCTGCGAGTTCGTGCTTGATAACGAGGGCCGGAGACACGGGCATTCCCGAAGCGTTTGCCAGCGCGTATTCCTTCGCTTTTCCCATAGCCCAATCGAATATCTTTTCCTTTAGCCCGCCGGTCTGTGCAGCCTTTAATTTTGCCTTGGCGTAGACCTTCTCAAATATTCGCGGCACGCCGACAAAGATCGTCGGCTTTACCTCGCGAAGGTTATCAGGCACTTTCTCTATCGACTCCGCGTAGTAAACTGCCATGCCATTGAGAATATAGAGGTACATTGCCGAACGCTCAAAGACATGCGACAGAGGCAAAACCGACAGCGGCATATCGTCGGCCGAAAACTCATATTTCTCGCCGGAGTCGATCACGTTTGAGACAATGTTATTGTGCGTCAGCATCACGCCTTTCGNNGTCGTGCCGCTTGTGTAGATCAGGGTCGCAATGTCGGTGGGTAATATCGAACTTCGCAGTTCCTCGAGCAGGCCGGGTACCTGCTGTTCACGGCCCATTTGTTCCAGATTGGCCAGCGAAATTGCATTCTCGATTTCGACATCCGAAGGATCAAAGAAAACGAGTTTTTCGAGCGAGTTACATCCCGGCATAACAGCCGCGATTCGATCGTATGCCGCTCGGTTCTCAAGAAAAAAGACCTTCGCGGCCGAATCGTTGAGGATGTAGCAGACGGAATCCGGAGCAAGAGTGGTGTAGATGGGAACATCGATCACGCCGGCGAATTGGCAGCCTGCATCGACAAGCGTCCAGTCCGGTGAATTTGCCGCAAGGATCGCGGCCTTGTCTCCTTTTCGAAGCCCAAGAGAGTATAACCCGAGCGCTATTGCTTCGGCACGCTCAACCATCTCGCCGGACGATACTGCTAGCCACTTTCCGTCTTTTTTGAAATTCAACGCGTTCGGGCGGTCGTGTTTCCTCGCGGCATGCAGAAAGAGTTCGGCGAGCGTCTTCGGTTCGTCGGGAAATAACGGCGTGCAACGGCCGATCGATTCGCGCGAGATTGTGCCGGTGACAGAAGTCATTTTTGCATTACACCTCCGAAAAAGATCTTCAAAACCTCGCCCGCCATTGGTGCAAGCTGGTACGACTTCTTGGAAAGTATCCAGTTCGTTACCATTTCATCCAATGCGCCGTAGAGTATCTTTGCGCAGACTATCGGCTTCAGGTCGCTGCGAAAGACACCAGATTCCTGTCCATCGGCGATCGTTTTGCGGATAATGTCGAGATACTCGGCGAACCCGGCTGCGGAAAACTCCTGCATGAACTTGGTCGAGCCGCGCAGTTCGACCTGAAAAACGACCGCCAGATCGCGGTCCGCACCCAGCCTTTCAAGATGAAGCTCCGCGATGCGATGCAGTTTTGCCGAGGGGTCCACTATACCGGCGAGTTCACGCCGCCCTTCGGCGATAAACTCGGCCATCGCCCGGTCGAATATCGAATGCAGTATCTCGTCCTTACTTTTGAAATAGAGGTAAACGGTCCCGTCGGCAATTCCTGCTTCACCGGCAATATCGGCTACCTTCGAATTAAAATAGCCCTTGCCGGCAAACACCTTTATCGCCGCCCGAAGTATTGCTTCGCGTTTATCGGCGACGACCGCGCGCGTCAATGAGTTTGAGTTTCTGCTGCGGGACATCGATTCTGCTACTGAATGACGATTCATTCAGTAAATAGAGACTACACTATGTTTGCATTTCAACTCAAGGAAAATCACGATAACGACCCCGAACCCTCTCGTGGAAAGGGAAAATTGGATTCAGGAAAAATCCCAAATCCAATATCTAAAATCCGAAATTGATATGGCGGAGAGGACAGGACTCGAACCTGCAAGCCCTTACGGGCGGTAGTTTTCAAGACTACTGCATTACCATTATGCTACCTCTCCGCATTTAGTTGCGACGAACAAAAAATATACCGCAATCGCCTGAGATAAACAACCTGTTTTACTCGCAAAAAAACCCGGCTGGGAGTTAAGCAGCCGGGAACACAAGAGAGGAGCGAAGATGGACGATCGCTCATTCGGACGCTAACAACTGTGAGATTTGTGATTCGATCTTGGCGGCTTTATCCCAGCCGTCGCTTCTTAGAGCGATTGCGCCATGCTGATTGATCAAAAAATATGAAGGGAAACCCATGTTGATATTGCCGCCTCTATCCGTGTCCGCATATTTGAGGAAGACACCGAAACTGTTCGGCAAAATATTGAAATCGAAAGGGTTTTTTCGCAGGTAAGGCTCGACCTTTACCTGATTTTCCATTGTCAGGGCCAAAAACACTACATCTTTGTCCTTGTAACGCTGCACAACCTGATTGAGCCTTGGGATCTCGCTGTGGCAAATCGCGCATTTTGTCGACCAAAATGTGAGGACGACGACTTTTCCCTGCAGTTGGCTTAAGTTGTAGACCGTTCCGTCAAGCGACTCGAGGTTGAAATCGGGGGCGGCAGCACCGGTTTTCAGGCTTTGCTGGGCAAAAGCCGAAACGGTGAGAATTAGCGTTATCAGAAAAAGATTAAAAATTCGCATCTTAATAGATGTTGCAGAATGTTTATGTATGTTCAATTATGTTGAACATCTATTTTTAAACAAACTGTTAATGCAAAATTAATCCAGAAAAAGATTCTATAAAGGGAAAACGGGTAGTTTTAGGGTTCGCTATCCTCAGGCAAAGTCGCATTCCGCAACAAGACTTGAGGACGTGTTAAACTTTCCCGATGCTTCTCGAATCAGTTGAAATTGAAAACTTTCGAAATCTAGACGGCAACGTGCATTGTGGGCACGGTCTGAATATTCTAGTAGGTTTTAACGGACAAGGCAAGACAAATTGGCTGGAAGCGATACATATTCTTGCAACCACTCGTTCTTTCAGGACCGCGAAGCTGCAGGAGACGATCCGTTTTGGCGAAGATCTCGCGATAATCCGCGGCCGCGTCAAGCGTTCCGAAGACATCCACCGCGATCTGCAGGCCGCTCTGCAGGGCAACACAAAGAGTTTTCTGGTAAACGGCAAACGTGAGACGCTGCAGCGTTATCTTGGGCAGCTTCACGCGGTCGTGTTTAACGCCGACGAGCTTGAGATCGTTCGCGGCACGCCGGACGCGCGGCGCAAATTTCTCGATCGGGCGATAGTCTCGATCCATCCGCCTTATGTTCAGACAATTACCGATTACAACCGCATAATTAAACAGAAGAATTCCCTGCTCCAGGCCGCAAATGACGAACGAAATTCGGTCGAAAAGACGGTCGATCTGCTCGATCCCTGGAATGAGCAGCTTGTCACGCACGCCACCCGAATCCATCGCTCGCGGGTGCGTTTTGTGGAAAGGCTGAACGAGGCTTTGGAAAAACGCTTATTCGGAAACGAGGAAATATCGATCCGCTACGTCTCATCGCTCGAAGGCAAAGGCGACCTGTCTGACTATGAAGGCCTCATCGCAGAGCGGCTAAAGCTGCGTCTTCAGGCCGAGATCGCCGCCGGCTACGCGCTCGTCGGCACGCACCGCGACGATCTCGAAATCCTTCTCGATGGCCACGACCTGCG
>DLHV01000127.1:24241-24437 GCA_002483395.1 Chloracidobacterium sp. UBA7659
ACGACATCGACGCCGAACTCGACTACCAACGCATCGGCCAACTGCTCGAATTCCTGGAGGGAAAAACACAGACTTTTGTGACGACATCGAAGGAGAGTTTTGTCGAGCAATTTGGACAAAACGCCTCAGTCTTTAATGTGGGCAATGGGGCCGCGAAACTTATATAAAACACAGATATTTATTGTCTTTCTCGGCT
>DLHV01000164.1:0-2067 GCA_002483395.1 Chloracidobacterium sp. UBA7659
CGGCATGCTTGTCTTTTACGGCAAGCCCGACGAGGCGTTGACGCACCTGAAAGCGGCGAATTTCAAGGAACTGTACGACCGTCTCGAACAGCCGGTCGAGGAAGGCGTTCGCGAGCATAGCGAATCGCACCGGCGGCAGATAACCGAGCGAACGGCCGACGAATGGAAAAAGAAATTTCTTGCCACTCCGCAGTATCAAAATAATGTACAGAAACCGCTGGCGGAACTCGGTTCGATCGTCCCGGCCGGAAAGCATAAGAAGCGGCGTTTGGGGATATTGGGCAGCCTGAGCCAATGGCTGACCCTGTCGCGGCGATACCTTGAAGTTTTATTTAAGGACAAGCTGACTCTTTTCATACTGTTCGCCCAAGCACCGATAATCGCGTTGATGACCTATTTTGTAATGGGCGCCGACCAACCGCGGGATTTTGTTTACTTTGTTTTGGCATTGGTGGCGGTGTGGTTCGGAACGTCCGTTTCAGCACGAGAGATCGTGCGCGAACGGCCTATCTATGAACGCGAGCGGATGGTAAACCTCGGCCTGTTGCCGTATTTAGCGTCCAAACTTTTTGTGCTCGGCATCATCGTAAGCCTGCAGTGCGTAATGCTTTTTGTGCCGCTAAAGCTATTCGATCTGGTTGGATTGATGCCAATGCCAGGGGAACACCTGGGAATTCCGCAGTTTTGGACGATGCTGCTGACGGCCGGTGTTGGTATCGGAACTGGACTGCTCGTCTCGGCGCTGGTGCGTACATCCGAGATGGCGACGAGCCTTGTACCGCTGATTTTGATCCCGCAAATTTTGTTTTCGGGATTAGTTGGGGTGCCAAATGGCATTAATAAAGTGGTGAGCCTGACGATGCCAGCGGCGTGGTCGTTTGACACGATGAAAAGGTTCTCGACGCTCGACACGCTTGAACGGGAAGGTGCGAACCCTAAAGGGAAAACCAGAGGATTGGGTCTTTATAAATACATCGAGGAAGAGAACGAGAAGATCGTGGCTAAGGCGAAACAGGATTTTGAGGATTATAAGAGGATCACCGAAAACAGGTTTCAGGACGATACTGCTCCGCCGGAGATAAACCCGAGCGTTTCGTCGATAAAAAAGGTGCCCGACGACCTGAGCGGCTATGTCTCGTTCCTGCACCCGTGGATGAACGAAGTTTTAAATCAGATCGTTTTAATGCTAATGTTTGGGATAATGGCAATCACGACGCTGATCGTTTTGCGGCTAAAGGATGGTTAAGAGGTTTTTTGATGAAGGAAGTTATTTCGCATTTATTATTGTTGGCGGCTTTCGCCGTAGTGTTTTCGAGTTTGACGGCCTGTACTAATACCGCGAACTCACAGAAAGGGCCTGTTGACGATTCCGTGCCTCCGGTCGTACCCGCGGACGGCGAAGTCGTAAAAAAGAAATCGGAATACCCGCCGATCGCGTCCGCAGTCGCCACCGCCGAAATTAAGAATCTGGACGGAACGGCCTTCACGGTCAATGATAAAAAGGGAAAGGTTATCCTTTTGAATTTATGGGCTACGTGGTGCGGCCCGTGCCGGGCTGAAATGCCGGCACTGGTTAGATTGCAGGACAGGCACGGCGCTCAGGGCTTCGAGGTGCTTGGCCTGAACACGGATGACGAAGAGGTCGAAAAGATCAACTCGTTTGCCGCGTCGATGAAGCTCAATTATCCGCTTGCCTGGGCCGATACAGGCCTGCAATCCTCCCTGCTGAAAATCAGCAAGTTTCCGGGAATTCCGCAAAGTTTTCTTCTCGATCGCGAAGGAAATCTGCGAGGTGTTTTTCGCGGAGCGAATCAGGCTGATATTGCGAAAATGGAAGAAACTGTTGCCAAGGTGATGGCAGAATCGCAGTAGGTCTGCGGATATGTTTGGACGATACGGGCGGAAACGCGAGTGTANNAACAGTCGCGTTTCCGCCCGTAATGTCCTAAACCACTACCGCAACATGGGTATAGTCGGTTCCACCAGGATCGTCTTAAAGCTCGCCAAACTCACCAAACCCGCAGCGGCACCCTTCGGTTTATTCACAAATTTTTTCTGCGTGTAATG
>DLHV01000164.1:2084-2306 GCA_002483395.1 Chloracidobacterium sp. UBA7659
CTGGGCGGCTTCGAGCAACGTCCGTTGCGGGATCTCCTTTCGATTCGGATTGCGGACAACGACGTGCGAACCCGGATAATCGGCCGCATGCATCCAAAGATCGAGCGATTTCGCTATTCGGAACGTCAGAAAATCATTGTCCTTCGCTTTTTTTCCGACCAGAATTTCAAAACCGTCCGACGAAACAAAGCTTCGGGCACCGGCGGTTGTTTCTACTGGCTT
>DLHV01000164.1:2328-23146 GCA_002483395.1 Chloracidobacterium sp. UBA7659
CGTCGCGTTCGATTATTGCCAGTTCGAGCCTTTCCTTTTGCCGCGAAAGGGCGTTTAGCTCGGACTGGAGTTTTTCGAGGCGATTTGCTATCTCGTCACCGGCATTCCGGGCCTTTGTATATTTCTTGAAAAACTTTTCCGCGGCTACCGTAATCGATGTGTTTTCATCGACCTCGACGGCGATCTCAGGGGCGTTCTCGTCGTAATAATCCGTCACAAAGATCTTGATGCCTTCGCGTTTTGCGGTCGCGGCGTTAGCGAGAAGAAGATCGCCCCAACGTTTCCATTTGACGGCATCGCCGTGGACGGCAAGGTCGGCATTGAGCTTTCCGGTGAGCTTTTCGCGTTTTGCGATCTCGGCGTTTATCTTATTTTTCGCGGCTTTTGCCAGCGACTGGAACCGCTGCTCGGCCTTCTGCTCCAGATAGAATTGATCAAGAGCTTCGGATGGGCTTTGGGTATCTACGAGGGCTACGCTATCGCTTTTCTTTTCACGTATTTTGGCTGCCTCGGGGCTTGAAGGCGGCGAATATATCTCGCCGATAGATTGCCCCTCGCGGACCATTTCTCTGGCGGCGTCGATTATCGACCGGTTCGAGTCCAAAAGAAACAGATTTGCCGAGCGGCCGGTAAGCTGCGTGATCAGAACGTAGCGATGCGTTTCACCGAATTCGTCATCGACAGACAGGGCGAAATCGAGAACGCGTTCGCCGGGCAGGCGTTGGATCGCATCAATGGACGCACCGGAGAGTCGTTTTCGCATCGCGAGAGCGAACTGCGACGGGTTTCCCGATGATCTGTCGAGGTCTTTCATCCGGCGTCTTATCAGATATATTCGCGGATCGGCGGGTTCGAAACTGATGAAGAGATAGCGTGAATCGGCGAGCCGAAAATCGATCGCCAGCTCGAAGCGAGAGAGTTGGAAGAGCTTGCCGACGGTACGGCCGATCAATACCGATTCGAGTTCGGCCCTTATTTTCTCAAGTGTAGATGCGTTCACGGGTTTAGTCTAGAGCCAGAATTGCAAAAGTCCAACGCCGATAAGGATCGGACGTTGGACTCAAAATAAACAGCTCGCGTAATTCTACAATTCCCTGATCAGGATTGTTCCCGACACAAGGTCATGGGCCGCACGCTTTTCCTCGTTAAAGAACATCGGAAGGAAACCGAGTCCGCCAAATGCAAGCGACAGCAGATAGACTGAGGAGTTTACGGCTGCCTGGTGAAGTGTCGGATACTCGCTTTGCTCAACATCCACGAGTTCAAGGGAAAAAAGCTTCATACCGAATGTTCGCCCAAAATAGTAGATCGAAGCGGTTAGATACAGGAACATGACGATCGACAAAACCGCCGCAAAAGTGAAAATACCTGATATCGATATCCAGCCTTCGTTCGCAAAAAGCAACGGCGAGAGCAGGATCAAGGTCGCAAACCCACCGATTATCAGATCGAAGAGGCCTGCGTTAAAACGCATCGCGATCGGGGCAAGATCGTCGATCTCATCTGTTTCGACTTCTTCAACAACCGGAATTTCCGGCTCGGCCATCTCGGTTTCGGGCTTTGTTTCATTGATCTCGATTCGTTTCGACCAATTCTCTTTAAGCGGCTGTTTTGGCTTCTCGACCACGTCATCCATGGTTTCAAAGCTTGACGCCATCTTCGCGGCCTCGGGAATAGGTACAAGCTTATTGGTGTCCAGACCCTTTTTTTCAATCCGCAACGACGAAACAAGTTTCGGCCTTGCGATGGTGGACGGCACGTCATTTTTCGAAGCAATTGGCCTCGGTGCCAGCTCGTCCGAACGGGAAACGACGTTGAAAGGGAAGTTCTTCCCGGCTGCGGTTTTTGCGGCGGCATTCGTCCCGGTCGTTTTATTTTCTTCGGGAAGGAATGCCCGCCGCGATTCTTCGATGCGTTTCAACGCATTTGCGACCGTTAGATTCATCGGTTCCGGAGGAGCAGGTTCTTCGACGANNAGGTTCTTCGATGTACTCAGCCTTCAAGGCGTTCGCTCCGCTGGTATGCATCTTGGTTGGCGTTGCAACGGCATCTACCGGAGAGTCGTTCGGGCGGCCCCGGCCGGTTCGCTGACGGACGGAATTCTGAAGCTGCAGCCGCCAATCGGGAAGCATTGCGCTCTGGGTTCTGAACTCAGCCAGGGTCTGGCTTGTTTTTTTGATTGCCAGATCGGCGGTGTTAATGCGAACCGCGGATCTCTTGACTGCAGGAACAAGGAGCGGGGCCGGATCATTACGCACGACCGGTATTTTCCTGGATTCAAACTTAACAGGTTCCGGGGCTGGCGAGACAGTGGAGTGCAGTTCTTCGCGAATCGAATCATTCATCATCGCACCGCACGTAAGACAGATAGACAAGGTTGGTGCAAGATCGCGTTTACAAACGGGGCACATCATAGGCTTTCAAAACTGCTAAATTGTGGTTGATTTCGCGCGAGTACGGGGCAAAACACGGAGATAATATCAGAAGTTACTTTAAGTAGTCAATAGTAAAGCGCAGAAAACTTTAAACCTTACGGCATTCCCAAAACGTGCAGCAAGTTGGGCAAAATGACAGGGAATATTGAACTTAGTGTTACAAGCGCCCGATTTAGAGCGGCTGACGGCCGGCAAATCCCGTTTCAAGCTCGTGCCACCATTCGATTCTTTCGTCTTCGCCAAGCTGCCAGCACAAAAGAACGACGCGGCCATCGCGCATGCTCGGAAAATCTATAAGACCGCGGGAATAATCCTTGAGCTGGATGCCGAGGTCGTGAAGCTCTGTCGTGATTTTGCCGATGTCGTAGAGAGCTTTAACGTAATCGGGGCCGCCCTGCATCCCGCCACCGAATTCGGACGCAACAGCCGCCGAACGGGCAGCGTCGCGAAACGTGTCGATCTTTGCGTAGAGCTTTTGGATCGTTTTCAAGTTTGCACGGACGCCCGGCAATAATTGGTTGGCCTCTGAAAGCGTGAACAGTTTCATCTGTCGTCTTTTACGCGAACAAAATCGCGGCCCTCGTCATCGTCAGCGCTGAAATGCCGCTCGACACTGACGCTGCCGGAGATATCGGGCGGTTCCTTGCCGTTCGGACGCAGCACGTCGCCCATTTGTATCTCATCCGGCGGGATGAACGACGGCACGTCGTAGTCGCCAACCTGCGTAATATCTTTCCTGATCAGTTCCGCGATGTCGCCAAGATCAATGAAAAAATCGGCGACGTCAATCAAGCGCGGTGCGGTGTTCGAGCGAAATCCGGCAACTTCGACTCGACAGCCCTTATATGCAACGGCATTTATCGCATAGACGAAATCTTCGTCGCCCGAAACGAGCACGGCAGTATCGTAACGTCCGGCAAGGCTGAGCATATCGACGGCGATCTCAACATCGAGATTTGCCTTTCGCGTTCCGTCATAAAAGGTCTTCAGCTCTTTTTGAACGACGCGGAAACCGTTTCGTCGCATCCACAAAAGAAATCCCTGTTGGCGTTCCGCACCGGCATCGACGCCGGTATAAAAGAATGCCCGGAGCAGGCGGCCGTCACCCAAAAGGATGCGGAGAAGCTTGTTGTAGTCGATGTCTATCGTATGAAACCGGGCCGCGTGAAATAGATTATTGCCATCAATAAAAACCGCGACGCGACCGCGATGCCCAAACTTCCAGGAGCTTGTAGTCGTGTCAAACTGCATTTTTTAACCTCGTCGGATGTGGTCTGCAGCTAGTTTTGGGAACCGGTTGCTACGTGAGAATCGAGATGGAGAGCCTAAAGGCATTTATGCTAAATCGTGATCAGTCAATAATTTTGGAACTATACCGGACGAATGAATTATCAATTCTAATCAAAAAGTGTCAAAAAAATCGGAAATCTCGGTTTCTCAATTTGAACCAGTTTTCAAAATAAGCTTTGCTTTAGTTTGCCTCGACAAAGTGAATCGGTCAAGCGTTTTCAAAAGTTAACGTGATAAAATTTGAATAAGCAGATCGCAATTTATGGATAACGGGAACGATAAATCACAAGAAGGCTGTTGGCTGGACGGCATGCCGATCCAATCTGAGAACATTGCATTCAGAGCGGATGAGATGATCACGTGCGCGAAATGCGGGAAGGCGAATCCACCAAATCGGGCAAGCTGCATTTATTGCGCTACGCCGATCTATCTGCCGGAAGAAAGAAAGCTTGAGGCGAAATTGAATCTTCGCCCGCTGGAGAATTGGGAAAAAGGCTACAATTTAGTTTTTGTGCCGCCGGCCGAAGGGCCGGACGTGGCCGGTATTTCGCGTTATTTGTCGATCGAACCGGAAGTGCTGAGCCAGATGCTAAAGGCGACAAATCCATTTCCGATCGCCCGGATCGAATCGAAGACGGAGGCCGATATAGCTGTTCACCGATTGCGTAATTTTGGGTTGAACGCGTCGATCGTAAGCGATGAAGTTCTGCAAGCTGATCGGCTTCCAACACGGCTTCGTGAGATTGAATTTCGGGACGGCTTGATCGTCTTGACATCATTCAACACAGGCGACAAAACCGAGTTTGCAACTGACGAACTGATCTTGATCGTCGCGGGTTCGGTGATCGAGTCGAAGACCGAAACGGTCGAAAAACGAAAGAAAAAAGAGACAAAGCTGCTGCACGAAACGGCGACAGGTTCCGATGAGCCTTTAATCGATATTTACTGTAAAGGCGATTCTTTTGGATTTCGCGTGCCGGCAAAAGGCTTTGATTTTTCGTGCCTGGGAGACGAAAAAGAATTGCTCTCCACGACGAATATAGTGCGGCTAAAGGCAAAACTTTTGGAATTCTCGCCCGGCGCGAAGTTGGTCGAAGAATATCGAGAAAGTTTGAACGTTTTGAGCATCGTTTGGGATATAGACAGACAAAAGGATTTTCAAGGGCTGACGCGGACGGGCATCGGGAGATCGGGTTTCGCGAAGACGGCGCGGACGAGCAATCTGACGCAGTTCACCAAATATTCGAGGTTGCAGCGGCATTTACTATGAAGAAGAAGTCTCAAGTCTCAAGTCTCAAGCCACAAGTAAATGACGACCGAAAAATGCCAAAGGGCCGACGCGGTTTCACGACAAATGGCCGCGAAACTGATTTCGCAATCCGCACTCCGCAGTCCGCGCTCATTTTCGGAGTTTTGCCTGTTCTGGAAGCTTTGCGTGCAAATTCGCGGCGTATCGACAAGGTTCTTATCGTCGAAGGCGCGAAAGAGCAGCGTCTGAACGAGATATTCGAGCTTGCACGCAAGAACGCGGTTTTGATCGATAGGGTGTCGCGCGAAAATCTTTCGCGGCTTGTCGGCGGCGGAGCAAATCACCAGGGCGTGGCGGCGATCGCGGCTTCGGCGGACTACGTTTCGGCGGATGAGATATTTGACGGCATCGACGGTGATGCATTGCTGGTCGTGCTGGACGGGATCGAAGACCCGCGAAATTTGGGAGCTATCCTGCGAACGGCCGAATGCGCGGGAGCGGACGGCGTCTTTATCCCAGAGCGGCGTGCCGTCGGGCTAACCGATACGGTGGCGAAGTCTTCGGCCGGTGCGACAGAGTATGTAAAGGTGGCAAAAGTTACGAATTTGAACCGGCTAATCAACGATCTGAAGGAACGAAAGATCTGGGTGGTCGGCACATGCGGTGAGGCCGAAATAAGCTACGACGAATGGGATTGGAAACAGCCGTCCGCTCTGGTTCTCGGGGCGGAAGGAAGCGGGCTTCACCGACTTGTGGCTGAGAACTGCGATGTGTTGGTAAAAATCCCGATGTATGGAAGAATAGAATCTTTGAACGTTTCGGTTGCCGCGGGCGTAGTGTTGTTCGAGGCGAAAAGACAAAGAGAGAGCAAGAATTAGCGTCTAAGAAGTTATGTTTTGTCCTAAATGTGGAACGCAAAATCCTGAAACCGGCAAATTCTGCCGGAGCTGCGGCGTTGATCTCGGCAACGTTTCAGCCGTGATGAGCAGTGACCTGCCGGCAAGTTTTACCGATCCCGCTATCGCCGAAATTAGTCTAAAAGCGAAGCATGATCCTAATGAGGTCTATGCAAACTCAATAAAAAGTATTATTTCGGGTATCGGTTTTCTTATCGTTGCAATGGCATTGCTTTTTACGGGCGTCGCGGGCGGACGCTCCTGGTGGTGGGCGATGTTGTTCCCGGCATTTACTTTTTTGGCTAAAGGGATTTCGGAATATATGAAGTACGGGAAAATGGAAAAATCGCGCATGGCCCCGGCTTCGCAATATCCATCTGAGTTCAATCAACCTACCACAAATGCAGGTCTTCCGCCATCACAAACAGAGTACGTTTCGCCGGTTGAATCTCGTTACAAAACGGGCGATCTCGTGCCGCCAAGCGTCACGGACAGCACGACAAAGCTTCTCGAACTCGACTCCGAAGGACAGACGATGACACTGCCGAAGAAATAAACCTATTTCTTTCTCAAGCTCATTTTATGTCCATTCAGGCGTTCGATTATTTTCAGATACCTTTTTGGAAATAAGCGCGACAGGTGGCTGATGGCCCGGGCGTCTCTGCCGATCAGAAGGCGCGGATTTCTCGCGTTGATGGCATTTAAGATGTCTTCAGCCGCATCTTCGGGCGTAGTTTTTGCGATCTTGTCAAACAGTTTTGTCCCCTGCAGCTTCCAGTCGTCAGGTGTCTTTTCACCGACACGCGAGTTTTTAACGATATTTGTTTTTACGCCGCCTGGATGGACGCACATTACCGAGACATTTGTTTCCGCGAGTTCGTGACGCAGGCTTTCTGTAAAACCGCGAACGGCAAATTTCGAGGCGCAATAGGCGCTTTGCTCTTCTGGTGCGATCAGGCCGAAAACGCTTGAAATGTTGACAATGTGTGCTTCATCCTGATCGAGCATCAGTGGCAGAAAAACCTTGCAGCCGTATACAACTCCCCAGAAATTGATACCCATCAGCCACTCGAAATCTTCGATTGATAGCTGCTCGAACGTCCCGATCAACCCGACGCCGGCATTATTTATAAGGTGCGTAACGCGTCCGTGCTGCTCGATGACCTCATCCGCAAATTTCTGTACTTGATCCAGTTTTGATACATCGACCAAATGCGCTGAAACCGGAACTCCGATTTTTGTTATCAATCCGACAGTTTCGTCCAAGCCGCTTTCGTTTATATCGGAGACGGCGACACCCGCAACGCCTTCTTTTGCAAAACGAACCGCCACTGCCAGCCCGATGCCCGATGCGGCACCTGTAATAACGGCCACACTTTTGCTATCTATCGACATAATACTGCAAAAGAACTTTACGGAATTAGTGAAAACTGAAAATTAACAACTGAAAACGATCACCGTCGAACCAACGCGCGAGCATTGCCCGCATTTCCATTGGCGTCAAAGACGCGGAGTGTTACCACGTATTCTCCGGGAGTTTTTACCACAAGCTCGATCACGTATCGTTCATCGGGCGAATCCGAGATGCCGTCCTCGGCAAAAACCGCTTGCCATTCGTCGCCATTAACGCTGTATTCGGCGCGGTTCAGGTAACTTGCTTTGTCGGACGCCGCGAATATCACGCGGGCATTCTCGCCGTTGATCTTTGGCGTATCGACCAGTGTTACGCCCGGTTGACCGTTATCGATATCGAACGGCTCACTTACTTTTTCGCCGGTCAAAAACTGGCCAGCCGGGTTTACTGGCGAATCCTTTGCAACGATCTTGACCGTGTAGCGACCGTCGGCGAGAGATTGGCCGTCTATCGTAAAGAAATTTTCAGCAATGTTTTCGCGAAGCAGCTTGTAGGCCGTTTCGCCTACTTCTTTGTAATAAATGTCATAGACCAGATTGTCGGCGTTTCGGTCTTCGGCCGTCCACTGGAACGCACGGGCGGCTCGCTGAAACGCCCGCCGCGGCGGGACGGAGGCATTCGGTACGCCGAATGTTTGCGGGTCGAGGCCCGACAACTCAATATTTGGATCGACCTGTATCGGCGGATTCGCGAGCAAACCGACGTTGGTCGGCAAGATATTTATCGACAGAACTTCGGGGGCGATATTCCGCGGCAGAAACGAAACACTGACCTCATTCAAAGTGGGATTTACACTGCCGTTCTTTAGGACCGCCCGCCATTGCAGAAATTTTGCTTTTGGACTGGTGACCTGGCCGCTGCCGGTTGTGCTGCTTACTGTACTCCATGTGCTCCATGTTTCTTCGGGCCGTTCAGTGTTGCCGGAACGGGTTTGGATCTGCACGTTGCCGGTGGATCGCCACCATATTCTGCCCCAGGACGCAACGGACTTCGCGTCGAGGACGGCAGATTCGTAGGTCCCTTCGGCGACCGTCTCAGGGCCGATTTTGTAAAGCGTTCCCTGATTGCTGGATGTCGCGTAAAGATTCGATCCGACGCCCTTTATCGTCGAGATCTTGCTGGCTTCCGTCTGCATCATAAGCGTTTCACGGCCGTCGTTGCCGATGCTGTATATCCGCCCCTTGTCCGATGTGCCGAGCATTACGCCGTTGCCGGTTTGATGCGCGTACAGGGAAAATCCGGCAATTGTCGTCGATGTCCATAGAACGTCGGTGCCGCCGTCGGGCAAAATTCGATAGACAGCGGATTTTGCTCCGGTAAGATCGTAGCGGCTCTTTTGCGGCGGTTCGGGGGTAAATGGCGATTTGTTGGCTGAAACGGTCTTGCTTTCCGGAGCGGCAGGATTTGCCGTCGCCGCTGCAGGTGTCGCGGCTGAGGCTGACTCACCCAATGCGAGGACGTAGATCGAACCGTCGGGACCGATTACCAACTCGTGTATTTCGCGGAGCGGTGAGTCCAAGAGCGCGAAGGGCTTGCCGTGAATGTCGAACTTGAGCACTAAGCCATTCGAATCAGTTCCGGCGTACAGATTGCCCGCTCCGTCAACAGCAAGCGTGATTATGTGCGAATCGCTCGTGTCGAAAAGCAGCGAAGCGTCCGGCGGAGCATTGGCTGTTTTGACGCGGTAAATCTTGCCGCTCTCCNNTCCCCGGTTCCGACAGCCAGGCTGCCATCATTCATTACGACCAGCGACCAGATGTATTTTTCCTTTGCGTCGAAGAATACGGATGATTTTCCCGCCGCATCGATCTTGTAAACCTTTCCGTCTGGCGAGGTCGCGGCAAAAAGCTCGCCGTTCTTGTCCAGAGTAACTGCCGTCACATTCATTTCGGCGAGATCGGCAAAGAGCGATCCTGCTCCGGCGGCCGTGACTTTGAAAATCTTCCCGTCGCCGCCAGTGCCGAGATATACGTTGCCCGCAGCATCGACCGCGCTCGACCAAATGTACGGCTGGCCGGTTTTATAAACTTCAGTCAATTTTGGAGCAAGGCCGATGGCTCCGCCACTATCGATAGAGACGTTTCGGGCGTCGCCTTTTAACACATCGGAGCGTGTGTTGACCGACCATATCGACGGTTCGCCAGCGAAAGCTGAAATCGTGAGGACAACAGTTAGAAGCAGGGAAATAACGAGTTTCTTCATTTTGGGTCGAACATTGCAGAGTGAATAGAACTACTAAATATAATCATAAATTGCCGCAAAAAGACACTGCGCTTGTGATCAGGTAATGTCCTAATAAGGGTTGCTGACTAAATTATAGTCGTGGCAACTCGTTTTTGTTTATGGTAGCCTTTAAATATGGCTGAACCAACAAAAAGCAAAAAGAAAGACGAGGACGAAGTTACCCTCGCCAAATCAATCTTTGATGAAATAGTCGAAGCAACTGAAAACGAGGACGCAGAATGTGAGGATAAGCCGGAAGCCAACAAGACAGATAAGCCTACTGAGTTGAGCCTACTTCCGTAACGGGTTGTTCTTTCTCTGTTGGCTCTTCATCGAAAGCTCCCGCTAATTCGCCAACTTCTTTCTGAAGACGTTCAATATCTTGCTTCCGCAGGTCTTTTCCGTATATCTTTACTTCAGCCCTTATATTTNNCTGATAACTAAAGATATGATCGGGCGCTTCTGCGGCTGGCTGGTGGCCGTAAATACCCGGCACCGTGGCCGTGCGTCGTGGTTCTTGGGTTGTCATAGGTTCTCCAATTTGAGTATATAAGTCCTCGTTGAACGGTGCCGATCCGTCATCTTCTGAATTGTAATCTGCTTCCTCTAAGTTTGCAAACTCTATTGTTTTCCTCAAATTTCGGATAAACGCATTCACTGAATCCGGGTTAAAACCTTCGTCCACTACTAGGTAACTTTTTAGGCTTGTA
The DNA here is from genome assembly GCA_002483395.1 of Chloracidobacterium sp. UBA7659. Lineage (GTDB taxonomy): Bacteria > Acidobacteriota > Blastocatellia > Pyrinomonadales > Pyrinomonadaceae > OLB17. The sequence continues at coordinate 12,546 of DLHV01000164.1, forward strand.
TCTGATGGTATTTGAAAGGAATAGTGCCTCAATACTTTTTGGAACAAGGGCGGCTTGCTGGCCGCTATCTTGATTAAGTCCGCTCGTTCCGGGTCATTAGGATCGAGGTTGAGCATACGAAAGCCAGAGTCTGAAACTCGATAATTACCATCTATATCATCAATTAGGCCGTATTGACGAAGTGCTGAGATTGCCCGTCCGCCAGAGCCGCTTTTGCCGTCTTTGCCGCTTGTGCTATAGCCCAAATGTTCCAGCATCGCCGCCGCCGTTGTCACGGATCGGCGGTCTTGCTTATATATTAGGTCTAGGCGGTTTATCGCTTCCGCTAAGTCTAAATATGGGTAGTTCGGGCTTCGGTGTCTTTTCTTTTCTGCCATAGTAGTATCCCTCTATCGATGTCTATCGACCACCTCAAATGCTGATATTACCGCATTTTTTGTTTTTGTCAAGTCCCATGGTAGTTAGTGGTTAGAGTTATAACTACCTTCTATCTACAGTACGAAGCTGTCTACATCCACCCGAATCCCTATATTTAAAAGGGCTTTAATGAAAAATTAAACAGCAGGCATCTGCGGCGGGATAACGCAGGGATAAAAAAAGAAAAAAAGCCGCCGATTTGACTTGCAAATCGATTTCGGCTTCTATATAATTCTGAGTGTGGCCGAAGGTACTAACTTCGACCACGTTGTTTGAAAAGGCCGGATAGCTCAATGCGGACAGAGCAAGCGTCTACTAAACGCTAGGTTGTGGGTTCAAGTCCCACTCCGGTCAATTCAACATTCACAAGCAATAGCCCGTGAACATCGCAACTTCATTATAGGCGATTTCTTGTGAAAACTACAATAAGGAATTGCTTATATATGAACTGCCCAAACTGCAAAACAATCGCGAAGAAAAACGGCAAAGATCGTTCCGGCGGACAAAAATTTAGATGTTCGTCTTGCGGCTCCGTATTCACAGCTAAACCAAAACTTGAGGGTAAGCGAGTCCCCGCCAATAAGATTGAGATGGTGATCAATCTTTTGGTTGAAGGTACGTCCATAAGGTCAACGGAACGCCTGACAGGCGTTCACCGCGACACAATCCTCCGCTTGCTCGAAACTGTCGGCAAACGCTGTCTATTGCTTCAAGAAACGCTTGTAAAAGGCGTTCAAGTCGCGAACATTGAGGCGGACGAAATTTAGGGCTACGTTCAGATGAAACAAAAAACCGCGAACGCAAAGGGTTTGAGTGGCGATGAAAGAATCGGCTCCGTTTATACTTTTACGGCAATCGAGAAAACTTCGAAGTTAATGATTGCGTGGCATTTAGGCCAGCGGACGGAACAAGACGCTCTGATATTTCTTGAAAAGCTGTCAGCGGCGACCGAAATCACCAAACGCTTTCAAATTAGCACCGACGCGTTTCGTGGCTATGACCATACCGTAAATGAGGTTCTCGGAACGAAGGCCGATTACGCTCAGGTCATAAAACTTTATCGAGCGAGTAGGCCGGATGAAAGTAGATATTCGCCAAGCGAAGTAATAGGCATTCGCAAAAGGGTTGTGTGCGGCAATCCCGATCTTGCGAAGACGAGCACATCAATTATAGAACGAAGCAACTTGACGCTTCGAATGGCAACGCGGCGGCTTACTCGATTGACCAACGGCTTTTCGAAAAAATTTGAGAATTTGAATTACGCTTTAGCTCTATTCTTTTGCTACTACAATTTTTGCCGGATTCATAAGTCTCTGCGTTGCACTCCGGCGATGGAAGCAGGATTATCGAAGACCGTGTGGTCACTTAGCGAGTTGATCGGCCTAAAATGAAACGGCCCGCCATTTCTAGCGGGCCTCGGGCCGGAGATGCTATCTCCGGGGTTGTTAAGACAAGTATATTGTAGCAAGGTGCCTCTCTATGTCAAGCATAAAAGATATGAAACCTCACAAGGTTGCCGTCTATATCGACGGATTTAACGTATATTTTGGCCTCCGTAAGCAGGGTTGGAAATATTACTATTGGCTAGATTACCAGGGACTCGCAGTCAAACTTGCAAGCAAAGTTGATGTAGAAAATCCTATCTTAGTGGCGACAAAATATTTTACTTCGCGTATTTCTACACCATTCGACAAACGCAAGCGTCAATCTGACTATTTCGAGGTTCTGGCGGCGAGAGGTGGAATAGACTTCTATTTTGGGAATTACAAAGATTCCCACTATGACTGTACTCGTTGTGGCGGGAAAAACGCTCTGAGTAATGAAAAACAAACCGATGTAAATATCGCCGTCCAGATGATGGTGGATGCCTACGAAAACAAGTTTGATACCGCTATACTTATTGGCGGCGACAGCGATCTTGTGCCTCCAATTCGAGAGATTCGTCGGTTGTTCCCGGCAAAAAGAGTAATGTGCTGCTTTCCGCCCAACCGCTTTTCAAACGAGGTGAAGAATGCAACGAATGCTCAAATGTTCATCCACGAGGCGGATTACAAAAACAATCAGCTACCGGATGAAATTAGAAAGCCGGACGGCTACTTAGTTCGCTGTCCCGACACTTGGAAGTAAATCAAAAACTAGAGCACAAATTGAGCTCTAGGCACAGCAACCCTTATTAGGACATTACCTGTGATCTCGGTGTAATTTGTGAGCGAGCGAAATCTAAAGATAACAAGCGTTAAGCCTTCGCCTTGCCTGCTTTGCTTTTTTGCTTCGGCTTCGTTTCGGCGAAGACGGCGGCCGGTTCGGCATTAAGGAAATGCAAGGCGTCCTTTAGCTCGGCGGCGTCGCCGGTGATCAGCCGGGCGCTTCGCTCGCGTGTGAGGTAGGCCCAGAACCATTCGAGCATGACGATAATGCGGTTGCGGAAACCGATCAAGAAAAAGACATGCAGAAACAGCCACATCATCCAGGCGATTTNNCCTTGAAATGAAAGCCCTGCACATCTGCGATTGCTTTGCTGCGGCCGATGGTTGCCATCGTGCCTTTATCGACATAGCGGAAATTCTTTCTCGGTTTTCCTTCGATGTCTGCAACAATGTTCTTCGCCGTCAACGTACCCATCTGCATTGCGGCCGGGCTGACGCCGGGGACTGGCTCGCCGTTCTCCTGCTTTAGCGATGCCATGTCACCGATGACGAAGATATTTTTGCTTCCGGGAATCGTAAGGTCTGGCTGGACAAAGACGCGGCCGGCCTTATCAGTTTCGACGCCAAGAGCCTTGCCGACGGGCGACGCCGCGACGCCGGTCGCCCAAAGAACGACGTCGCAATTTATCCAATCTTCGCCGACCTTGACACGGCCCGGCTCGATGTCCGTGACAAAGCTGTCCAATTTAACATCAACGCCGATGTCCTCAAGCTGCTTTTTTGCACTTGCCGAGAGTTTTTCATGAAAGGTACCGAGTACACGCTCTGAACCTTCGAAAAGCATCACGCTTGCTTTTGTCGTATCGATGGCCTTGAAGTCTTTGGCAAGCGCCTGTCGGGCGATGTCGGCTATTGCTCCGGCAAGTTCGACGCCTGTCGGGCCGCCGCCGATCACAACGAAATTCAAAGGCTTGTGTGGTCCGCTCAGGTACGCTTCGCGCTCCGCAAGCTCGAATGCGAGCAAAACGCGGCGGCGAATTTCGAGTGCGTCTTCGAGCGTTTTCAGGCCCGGAGCTTGCGTTTCCCAATCGTCATGACCGAAATACGCGTGGCGTGCTCCGGCGGCGAGAATCAGATAGTCGTATCGGATTTCAGGGCCATCGGCCAGCTTTACGGTTTGGTTTTCTTTGTCGAAACCAGCGGCCTCTCCCAAAATTACTTCGATATTTTTTGCATTGTGCAATATCCTGCGAATCGGCGAGGCGATCTCGCCGGGACTCAGCACCGCCGTCGCAACCTGATAAAGGAGCGGCTGAAAGGTGTGGTGATTCTTACGGTCGATCAAAGCAACATCGACAGGCTTGTTTTTCAATGCTTTCGCCGCCCACAATCCGCCGAAGCCGCCACCGACTATCACCACTTTTGGCTTGTTAGTCATAACCTTATAACCTGAAACTCCATTATGAGCCGATAAAACGCGAATATAAAGTTCTAGCCGCCGATATATCGTCCGTTCCCTTAACGATCGCACGGCCGTCATTGAACACTGTAATTTCGTGTCCGTCTACCGTGAATCGCACGAGATACTCATTCTGTTTAATGTCGGCAATGTGCGACAGATTGGCCGCAAATACTGGTAGATCGAGCTCGGTGGGTTTTGGCGGGGCGATCTGGACGGCGTTTCGGCCACAGAGGACGGCGGAGAATTCCTGAGATTCGGCGTCGAGAAATTCGAAGTTTCGCCGGCCGCAGGTTTTGCAGTCGGGGTTCGGCGAGGCGAGCTTTATCTTGCGCCAGTCGTTTTGCCATACATCGATCTGAACGATCGAACGATGGATTGAATCAACGTCGCCGACGAGGATTTTTATCGCCTCCGCAACCTGTATCGCGGAAATGCTTGCAATTATCGGCATTATGACACCGGCTGTATCGCAGGTCGGCGAGCTGCCGGCGTCGGGCATTTCCTCGAAAATGCAGCGGAGGCAAGGCGTTTCGCCGGGAATTATGGTCATCGTCGTGCCGTAGCTCGACACAGCCGCACCGTAGATCCACGTTTTGCCGTTTTTGACGCAGGCGTCGTTTAGCAGGTAACGGACCTGAAAATTATCGGTACCGTCGATGACAAGGTCGCAGACTTCGATAAGCGATTCGATATTCGAGTGATTAACATCGGCGACAATGGCCTCGACCTCAATGCCAGAGTTTGTCTCGGCGATCCGTGCCTTTGAGGCGATGGCTTTTGGCAGACGCTCGGCTGCATCGGATTCTTTGAACAGGGTTTGTCTTTGAAGGTTTGTGAACTCGACAAAATCGCGGTCAACAATCCGCAGCCTTCCGACGCCGGCACGGGCAAGCATCTCGGCATGCGAAGCACCCAAGGCACCGCAGCCGACTATCAGCACGCGGGAATTTAAGAGCTTTTCCTGCCCGGCTTTACCGATCTCTGGGAAGAGTATCTGGCGGCTGTAGCGTTCATCCATTTGTATCTAAAGATTCAACACAAAGTTGAAGCTGATTGCGAAGACGTTCATTCAAATTTTTATCTGTCTCCCAATGGATATTCTTACAATTCGCATTGGCGATTTCCAAAAGCAGTCTGGCAAATTCTCCACGGGCTTCAAGTAAATTGTACAAAAATTCGGACAACTCCTCCGAAGTGTAATCATATTCTGCCACGTTCCAACCCTCTTGGACATCCATCCAACTTCCTTGGATCGCCGTTCTGATCAACGTCCACAAAGGCAAACGNNGAGAACTCCTTACCGTAATCGAACCGCCTACACGATCGTCCAGAACAACCAAACCCTCGTAAATCTCCGTGCTTTCAATTGCAGGGTTTCGCCAAATCTTACGGCAGTTTTCGTTTAATGTGTTTTCCATAAGCCCCGCATTCGGCAATCTCAAATAGCCTAGTCGAAGAACATATTAACAAACTTCCGCACCGGAGATTCGGTTTCGCTTTCCCATGTGGTTTTCAAACCGTGACGCTGATCTTGAACCGTTTGCCGACGCTGATCGTCGCGGAGTTTTTTTCGCTCTTCTTCTAACGATATGCGTTCCTTTTCCCGGGCGCGGTGCATGCCGCCGCCTGTGATGAATTCGATTATTTTCGGAAGCTCATCGCGATCGAACCAGACTCCGTGCTGTTTGCAAAGATCGATAATGACGCCCGACGTGCGGGCAAAATTGCTACGGTTCATGAGCTGTTTGCATTCGGGGCAGGGAACGTATGAGATCGTTGCTGGTTTAACGCTTCGGTCGGTGTTGTCGGAAAAGAGTCCGAGGACGGCGACCTGTTGCTCCTTGCTCGCGCAGAGGTCTTCGAAGGCTTGAATGCCCGTCCAGAACCCGCCGCATTTCGTGCATTCGCGAATATTGGCCGAGTCGATCTGAACGATCTCCAACTTCAGTTTGCATCGTGGACATTCGCCGGGATTTTCGTGGTCAAGAACGTCAGCAGTAACTACTTTTTCACCGCAATGGACACAGAATTTGCTGCCGAGAAACATGACGCCGAGGCATGATGAGCAGCCGACGGTCTTCAGACGCGAGCGGCAAAATTCGCATTGTGTTTTATCGCTCGAAACGGCCCCGCCGCAATTAGGGCAATTTAGTGCTTCAGGCTGCATAGATTTTGATCAGATCTGCAAGCGTTTTCTAACTGCGGTCCTCATCGCGTCCACCGGTGCGTCCGAGCCGGTCCATATTTCGAATTGTTTGGCGCCCTGTGCGAGCAACATTTCGAGCCCGCCGATAGCCGGAACTCCGGCGGCGATCGCTTCGCGGATCAAGGTTGTTTCGGACGGGTTGTAAACGAGGTCGTACACGAGTTTTATTCCTCGGAGTTGGTCAGCTTCGAGGATCGCAAAATTAACCGATGAACCGGCTGTTCCGAGCGGCGTGGCATTTACAATTATATCAAAATCGTCGGCCAGCGGATGTCTGACCGATGACGGCGTCAGGAATTCGATTTCGAATTCCCCGGCCAGCGAGCGGCCCTTTTCTTCGTTCCGAGCCACGAGAGTAACGACCGCACCTTCCTGCTGAAGGGAATAAATGCAGGCTCTTGCGGCTCCGCCCGCCCCGTAAACGGCAACGCGGACACCAGATAAATCACCATAGGCATGTTTAAGCGATGTGATGAAACCTGGTGCATCGGTGTTATAGCCGTAAAACTTTCCGTCTTCGATCTTGACCGTATTGACGGCACCAATCCTAGCCGCGGTTTCGTCAATTTGGTCGAGATATGGAATGATCGCCTGCTTGTGCGGATTTGTGACCGAAAAGCCCTTGAAATTCAGCTCTATCACGCGCGTCGCGGACAATACCATACGAGTGAAGAACCCGTCGAGATCGGCGACCTGAAGCGGCACAAAAACCGAGTTCAGCCCGGCGGACTTGAAGGCCGCGTTGTGTATCCACGGCGACACCGAATAGCTCGTGTTTCCCGCGACTATTCCATAAACCGAGGTATTTTCGTCAAGCTCTTTGACGCGAAATACATCGGCCATGTCTTCTACCGAGATCTGACCTGGAGCGGTTTCGCCGCCAGTTTCGAGCGCCGCGTATGTCATAAACGCTCCATGAGCAGGCCCTAAAATTCGCGTCCATTTGCCCGCTTCGCCCATGGCTATCGGAATTATTCTCTTGCCTTCGTCATTCGCCCGTTTGAGCAGGTTCCAGAGGCCGATCGTGTCGGTTATGTCATTTGCCTGAACCGCTATTTTGCCAACCTCGGTTTCTGATACGATCCGGTCATAGACCTTGTTCAGTTCGTCCGGCATGCCTTCCAGATCGTGCTGCGAGCGGACAACAAAACAATCTTCGACCCAAAACAACAAGTCCTTTTTGAGGATCAAGTCGGTTTCCTGGTCGATCCAGATTGCTTTATGGTCGATCCGTTTGTGCATCGCGTAGCTGGTCCATAGCGACATGCGGTCCTGAATGGTGTAGTCGGTCTTTCCGCCCTGAGCTTTGGGCCGGATCGTCAGCAGGATCGTTTTTTCGGATTGAAGCTGATCGAATGCGTGGCCAACCTGATCGGGCTTCAAGCCATCGAGGCGTACTTCGATCACATCCGCGAATTCTTCGGCACGCCGCAAAAGTTTTATCAATTCGTCAGCGGTTTCCGCGCTGACGGAAACGCAAATTTTACCGTTGTTCATCGATCGAGATGTTTAGATTCATGACGAAACTGAGCGAAGCGACCAGGCACGCGACTNNCGAAGCTGAGGGATGCGATCAGGCAGGCTATCACGCCGGCCGCGGCCGCTGACACGATAAACGTCTGGCCGCTTTGCTTTACGGCAATCGCGGTCAGTGCCCAGGCTATTGCAAGTGGATAAAAGTGGTTTGTCAGCCTGATGCGCACAAGAACGCCAATGGCTGCCGCGAATAGAATTAAGAGGACGCCGACCGCCGTTGCTGACGAGCCGAGATCTACTTTTAGATGTACAAGCAAGATCGCGAAGTTTACGAGCGAAACCGCCGTGACCCATCCAAAATAAATTCCGAAAGGCGCCCCAACAATCAGAGAGTCCGCTATCGTATCAAATTCCCGCAGCCTTACATTGATCATGAGCAGCACAACGAGTAACGACAGCATGATCACGAAACAGATCGCGATCTGCTCCTGATGCCAGAAATAGATCCAGGAGCAGTTCAACGCGCAGCTCATTATATACTGCGAGCGGATACCGCGAAAACGGACAAGGTTCGCGGGGAGCAATTGGTATATACTAAATGCGATCATGCCGACGAAGATCAGGCTCCAGATGGTAAATCCGTAGCCTGCGGGGGTCATGTTCGTTGGGTATTTGCCGGAGATCGATTGCCAGTTTACGTCGTTGATGTAACCAGTAGAAGCAAGCCAGTTGAGTGCGATCGTGCCGGCTGTGGCCGCCAGAACCAAAACCGCTCGAAGTCTATCGGTCGCTGAGCCCGCTTCTGTCATCATATGCAAGTGATTGTAGATAAGGCCGGAAAGGTAGTCAATTTGAACGATCAGCGGAATTTCGTCAATTTTTGGGTTGGCAAATTCACTATTTCGTATGACAATGACCGAAAACGTAAAGTTTTGTAAAGACGTGAACGGTCGGGAATAAGCTTTTTCCAACCTAAATCAGGGCAGACGCGTCTTATAGAGGTCTTTGGCACCTAGATTGCCTTATTTAAGAGCGACGCACTTTCCCTCTTTCCCCGGATGCGTACGAAAAGAAGGAAAGAGGAAGTTTACTGAAATGAGCACGTTGAAACAATTAATTTTTACTTTCGCGTTGGTCGCTGGGCTTTCGATCGCGGTATTGGCCCAAAAAAATGCNNAAAAGACCCGCCGCCGGTCGTTAATCCTCGTGTGGACAAGCCGCCACCACGGAACCCGCCGCGCGATGACAAGAAACCAAAGAAACCGGGAATGGAATATTCGCTTTCACTACCGACGGAGAAATTCGATATCGCCTGACTCTCGGTTAAACTCAAACGCAAAAAAGCAGCTCCGATTCGAGAAGCTGCTTTTTTCGCGCCGATTTATAATTGTATGAGAGCTCGGTCTTTCTAATAAACGAAAGAGTTTGGCGTCGGGATGTCTTCGCTGATACCGAACTGCTGAATCCTTATTCCTTCGGTCGAATTGATGAGATACCAGTTTCCGTTCGACGGCCTATATAGAGCGATGTCGTCGCGGCCGTCGCCGTCGTAATCCGCGGCTACCGGCTTATCGCCCGGCTCGCCCCAACGCTGCGTCGAAAAACCGGTGGCTGAATTAACGAAATACCACATTCCGGTTGACGACCGGTAGACCGCAATATCCGTTTTGTGGTCCCCGTCGTAATCCGCCGGCACCGGGATGTCGCCCGGCTCTCCCCATTCGACAAATCTAAATGCTCCTTCCCATGTTCCGCGGATGAGCCACATTCCGGCAAACTCGTTGTAGAGAGCATAATCGGCCGAGCCATTGCCGTCAAAATCACCGACAACTGGTTTTTCGTTCAAGATATTAACGATGGTAACGTCGGGAATCGGCAGAGTAGTTGTGTACCAAACCGCGTTCGACGGGCGTATTACGGCAAGATCCGCCCGCCCATCGCCATCGTAATCCGCCGGGACCGATATATCGCCGTTTTGTCCGAACGATCGCGTCACGAATGAATCGGTTCCCGAGTGTATTGTGTACCACGTTCCGTTCGAAGGACGAAACACACCAATGTCCGTTTTGCCGTCACCGTCATAGTCCGCCGGGGCAGGTTTATCGGTCGAAACACCGTACTGGCGAAACTGGAAACCCAGCGAAGAAAGCGAAAAATACCAGGTGCCGTTAGATGGCCGATAAACGGAGATATCGGCCTTGCCGTCGCCGTCAAAATCGAAGCGCGTCGCCGAAAAGGCGCTCGAGACTGAAAGGATCACAAGAATGCCGACGGTAAACAACGAAATAACACTATGTTTTCTCATAAAAACTTTGTCGATATTGTGTATGGGTTGGGAATAGACCGCCTTTATTCGACGCTGAAAATGACAATATTACTTAACTGCAGGGTTAAAGAGAATGAAAAGGCACCGGAGTTTTCGTCTATTGACGATGCCTTACCGAATTAATCAGTCAAAACAAAGGGATAATACAGGCATTTCTTCACAATAACAAGGAGAAAATGCGTTGAAAGCCCACTCACCGATTCGATCAGGGCAAATATTTTTCGCGGCCTGTGGATATTGATCGTTTGAAGCCCAATTTCGCCGTCAGGTAACTTGTAATTACATGTAAATGGGACTACATTTAGCCAGTTTGATAAAAATGTGAGTTTTGCGCCCGGATATTATGCATCTGCATGTATGCCAGCATACAGTAAAGGCTGCAAAACTCAACTAGATTGTTGAATGAATTGCCAGACCTACAAAGCGAAGTTTGATTCAGATATAGACGTTTTGGGTGCGAGTTGTCGTATCCGGACGTTATTTGGGGCTTAGCGGCTTTCGGTCGTTCGTGGCTCCCATTATACACAAGGACTCGAAAAGATATTGGAGGATTCGAAGATGGACGAG
>DLHV01000047.1 GCA_002483395.1 Chloracidobacterium sp. UBA7659
GAGCTTTGCATAAAACGCCTCTCTTGGTAAAAGTCACCCAGTTTTGCGAAAACGAGAGCCCTAACACTTCATTAACAGGTGTGGCATAAACTTTGCATTTACGAAGGTTGGGAGTCAGTGTTGCGAACACGAAGGACCACGGACCCCTAGCATTTATAGGCTCTTTTATGATCATACCGGATCCAGGAGCAGACAGATTGCCAAAAAATGGTGTCATAATTTGTCACTCGCTTAGAAAAACTCCCAAAATTGAGGTGAATTTATGGAAATGAGCAATGAAAAAGGGTTTTCTCTCATTGAGCTGTTATTGGTCGTTGTCATCATCGGCATTATAGCTGCGATGGCGGTTCCGGCTTTCCAGCGAGCCCTCATAGCTGCTGAAAATCGCAATATCTTTGCAACTATGAGAACAATGAATTCAAGTCAGGCAGTGTTTTTCTCCCAAAACCAGCGATTTGCACGCCTGGGCGAACTCAACAATATCAATGGAAATGGTCTGGGCACGGTAATTGGCGATCGAATGGTTCGCAACAAGTTCACGTTTGAAATGTCGCCGATCATTCCGACGGATACAGAGTTGAAGGACGGGTATTCTATCGGAGCCTTCAGGGACGCCGGCGGTGTTACATATAGATTTGAGCTTACCAATTCTGGAGTGCAGAGAATTCTTCCTGGCCCGGATCCCGATGCACAATAATAGTAGAACAATAATAGGACTACTTGCCGATCATTGATGCCTTCGGCCAAACACCATGACTGTTTTTGAAGACCTAGTAGAAGAGCTAAAAGACGAGAACCTTCTCGAAGAAACATTGTTCGATGCTCTGTTTGCCAATGCTGTACCTGAAGAAGAATTAAAAAGCGATTCAGGAACTTCCGAAACAGATTCTATCGTCGGCGAGTTTTCAACCGCAGCGGCTCTGGCTTCGGCAGACGCGGGTAACGGGGAAGTTGACGAAATCGATATTCCTCAGATAGAAAAACCGGCTGACGAGAGCGAGTTTTTTCGCAAACGTGCAATGGACGAGGTTTCGAGCCTCCAAATGGTTGAGCATGTTCTTTCGGGCATCGAACGCGAGCACATGAAAATGTCGCCCGTTTCGTATGACGATCTCGAGGCTAAAAAAGCGCTTCATAAATTTCTTCAGGTTTCGGCTGATCTGAAATCGCCTGAACACGCCGAGGCCGAATTTGCCCTTCGCCACGAAACCGAAAGCTGGAGCTTCGCATTATTCGAACGCGACCAGAATATATCGGTCGCGAATATCCGCCGCTTCTGCGAAGAATCCCGCCCGGTGCTCAGCTCGCAAGCATTGATCTCGCTTGCCCGTTTTTACCGCAATTCTCCATATTCCGAAGAAGTTCGCGGTAAATTCGACTTTGTAATGACACGCCTGTTCTCTCGGGAGACCGAAGAAGGAATACGGCGGTTGCTGTTTCCGCACCACGAGATGATCGGGCACATAAACACGCTCTATGAAAATTGGTCCAGCATCGCCCTTTACTCGCGAGAAGAGGATCGGATCGAGATCTCGTTTTTGGTCACTCGTTTAAACGAATTCAGCTCGGATGTCGAAAACGCGGAGATGTTTGACGAATTGCTCGAAGAGAATTTCTTCAACAAGGCACGTCTCTTCAAAGAAGGGGCGGACGAAATGTTCTTCGTCCCAGAGGTTGTCGCGGCGGCGATCGCTTGCAACCTTAGGATTGGCAACAAATACATCGAACTGATCGAGCGGGAAAAAGCAACTTTGAGCCCCGAAGCTATCGAAGAAAAATATGGCTACACGTACGATCAGATAGTTTCGAACGCAGCCGGGAAGACGCTGCTTCTCGTTGACCTTTTGCAGACGGAGTCCGACACCCGCGAATCTGTCCCCGCGCTCCATCCTCAGCCGAAGCCCGCTGTCGCTGCAAAACCGAAAGCTCGATCCGACTCAAAGTTCGATATTTTCGGGGTCAACAAATGGCTGGTTATCATTGGATTCCTTGGCATTGCTGTGAGTCTCGGCTTTTCTCTCTGGGTCGAAAAATCTGCTGTCACCGATTCGTCAACCCCAGTGGTGGCGTCAGTCAAGATCGAAGATCCTGACATCAAGAAACATCTCCGCAGCCTCAGCTCGAGCAACGATACATTGTATGCAGTAACACAGCCGGCCTACGAAGTTCTCAACGAAACAGAGCAAAAGGAATTTCTGCAAAAAGTCTTAAAACTCGCCAACGAACGAAACCTGAAAAAGGTAAATCTTCTAAATAACAAAGGACGTTCCGTCGCCTTTGCCTCAAAAGACCGTCTCGATCTCGTCGAGCATTGAATAAAGTTTTGTCCTCACCCGCAGGCACGCGCGAGCCGGAAATGGTCGTCGTGCCTTTTTTCATTACGGGCAGAAACGCGAGTGTGAACGAGCGTGCTTTCATTTGCGCATGGGACGATTTGTGGCTGTAACTCTTGCAGTAATTATATTTAACCTGTCTCACTTTCAGCAGGATTATTCAACCTTTATCGTGACGGCGCCAAGCTCAAATTGCTACATAAATGTAGTAAACTTCATTCATTCCTACCGAAATGTAAGATATTCTCGCTACGAATTATCATATCGATCATGCCATTATCCTACTAAACCATGTCGTGATAATTATTTACAGCGACATTGTTTAAGCGGCACGCGGCTTGCAA
>DLHV01000116.1:0-120 GCA_002483395.1 Chloracidobacterium sp. UBA7659
AAAAGTGAGACGGCTTAACTCTCACAATTACAAGCGGTTACAGCCAAAAATCGTCCCACTTGTGTTTTAACACACACTCCTTTAGTGAGACAATCGTGGTTCCAAAAATCGTTCCACTTA
>DLHV01000116.1:222-3151 GCA_002483395.1 Chloracidobacterium sp. UBA7659
CTAATTGTCAAAGACCTGCCCTGTCCCCGCAGATGCGAGGCTGAAATATTGTCGCATAGATGCAATATTGTGTCAAGAGTTTCACGGCTGCGTCGGGATCAGATTGAAAACCAGAATTCTGTTCAGATACTTTTCGTATTTTGTTTAGCGATCAGCTCCGCTAGGAGCGCCTGTTTGTACAACTGCGTGCCGACAGTTTCTAAGCCCTGTAAGGGGCGGCCTGTAAAATCTCAATTAAGAACGAACAGGACACTCCTTCGGAGTTCAGTTCTCATATTGCTCGCCTGCTACAAACAGAACGCCCCGACGGGGCTTTTCGGAACTGCTCTTTTCCGAGAACAGTTTGCGCATTTCCGCGGCAAAATCTAGAATCAAGAGTTCGTTATGTACCCAAAAGGCAACCTTCTTATACCGGCTTCGCACGGCCATCTTGAAGCGATACTGAAAGAGCCGTCCGTCGAGCCGAAGGGTGCGGCTCTCGTTTGCCATCCGCACCCGCTCGGCGGCGGGACGATGCATAACAAGGTTGTTTTTCGCGCCGCCGCAGGGCTTGTCGATGCCGGCTTGGTCACGCTGAAATTCAATTTTCGCGGCGTCGGCGCTTCGACGGGCGAACACGCGGAGATCGAAGGCGGCAAGGAAGATGTTCGCGACGCACTCGATTACCTGATCGAAAATTACCCGAGTAAGGAGATCACTCTTGCCGGCTTTTCGTTCGGCTCACGAACGGGAATGGAAGTCGGAATGAATGACGACCATGTAGTGCGGATGATCAGCATCGGCACCCCGGTCGATAAGTACAGCGATTACGAATTTCTCATCGGCCTGAAAAAGCCGATACTGTTTGTTCACGGCGACAAGGACGAATTCGGATCGATCGAAAATGTGCGAAAACTCGCGGATGAAGTATCAAAAACAGCCGACGCGGAATTGGTAGTGTTCGAAAACTGCGGACATTTTTTTGACGAGCATTTGAACGATTTGCGTGATGCAATTCGAGACTGGGTAGTGAGAAAACTTTAACGCAAAGGCGCAAAGCTTTTCTTGCGATCTCATGACCCACCCAATGGTTTGCTGCCTTGGCGGCTTCGCGTCTTGGCGACTTTGCGTTAAAAAAACAAAATATGAATAACCATGAAACTGTTCGCGATGCAGCGATACGGCTGACGATGATGCCGCGCGATACAAACGCCCACGGTACGGTATTCGGCGGCGTGATTCTTAGTTACATAGACGTTGCCGGTGGCGTTGAGGCCGTCAGGCACACAAAGCACGAGCGTTTCGTCACGGTGGCGATGAAGGAAGTGATCTTTCACGAACCCGTTTTTATCGGCGACCTCGTCAGCTTTTACGCTCAAACGCTCACTGTCGGGAAGACATCGATCACAATTCACGTCGATGTCGAAGCCGAACGGTTCGGGCATCAGGGCGAGAGGGTAAGAGTAACATCCGCCGAGGTTACATTCGTTGCGATCAACGAAAACCGCGAGAAGGTCAGAATCGGAAAACTTTGAACTCTTAACTTTACAATTCTTAACATTCTTAACTGTATTACACGATCTCCGAATTCAGTGAATAGTTGAAAGTTGATAGTTAAGAGTTGCACACATGCATGGCTACCTGGAAGCTTACGTTTCGTTGAATATTTGCTTACTTGCGTTCGCTCGCAAGTTATGCCAAATTCAAGCTAAATAGGTTCTACGAAATTTCGGTTCTGGGAGACATATTTTTCATGCCGCGAATAACTGCTGAAACCGCTGATGGCCAAGTTACATTTGATTGCGACAAGGACAGGAAACTCGTTCTATGTATTGAGGACCACGGGATAGATATTCTTCATCGCTGTGGCGGAAACGCCCGCTGCACAACTTGCCGAGTCGAGATACTTCACGGCGATCCGGGTCCAATCCTCGACGCCGAAAAAGCCATACTTGCAACAAAGACCGACCTCAACGACCACACGCGGCTTTCGTGCCAAATTCGCCTTATCGACGATCTCCATGTGAAGGTGATCAACCAGGCGAGCGTCGCCGGGATCGATGCCGGCCCGAGGCCGGTGGAGGAGACTACGCCATAAAGTTTTGTTCGGAGTTCCTGCTTTAGGAGTCTGTCGGGAAATCAATTTCCGGGCTTAGCTCCGCTAGGAGCGGCATGTTTGTGGAACCGATGTAGATAGTGATGCAATCTCCGCACGAGCGGCATGTTATTGAATCGACGGCCTTTAGTGTCNNATCAAATTACTCATTTTCCCGACGGGCTCCTTTAGCAGGCCGATGTTTAAGAAAGAGCATTTGGAACGCTAAACATAGACAATTTGTTATAATGAAATCTCAGCCATTTTAAGAAAGGAGACACGACAATGGGTTTGAATACAGTTTATAAAGCTAAATCATTTGATCTCAGCGGTTTGACAGGCATCTCCGACGAGACATTGGCGATGCATTTTAAGCTCTACGAGGGCTATGTTACAAACACGAACACTCTGAACGAACGAATCGCCGAGCTGATCAAAGGCGGCACGCTTGATGCCACGCAAACGGCTGCTTATAGCGAGATGAAACGCCGTTTCGGCTTCGAATACAACGGGATGGTCCTGCATGAATATTACTTTGAAAATATGAAAAAGCAGGGCACGGGCGATCCGGACAAGTCGTCGGCGTTCATCAAAGCAGCGGAAGAAAGCTTTGGCAGCTATGATGTGTGGAAGGCCGATTTTAACGCGACCGGCAAGATGCGAGGCGTCGGCTGGGCCGCAACTTATCAGGATCCGTCCAACGGAGCCATCTCGAACCACTGGATCAACCTGCATGAAACGGGTAACGTCGCTGGCTACACGCCGGTCCTAATCATGGATGTCTGGGAACATGCGTTTATCAAGGATTATGCCCCGGTCGACCGTCCGAAATATATCGAGGCGTTTTTCTCGAAT
>DLHV01000116.1:3168-3302 GCA_002483395.1 Chloracidobacterium sp. UBA7659
AGCGGGGGCAAGCCGCCCTTCCTTACCTGTTAACTGGGTTATGTTTTCCTGCTAGAGTCAAATTTTGACATTATGACGCTAATATTCGATCGCTAATTTATTCGCAAGTTGGGAAGGGCGGCTTGCCCCCGCTC
>DLHV01000116.1:3402-7969 GCA_002483395.1 Chloracidobacterium sp. UBA7659
ATTGGACGACCGTTGTCTTCCCTTTTTCGATCTCGCATATCCGATTGACAACCTCGCCCAGCGGGATAAGCCTTGCATTTGGGATGCGGGCGATCTCGTATTCAAACGGTTCGCGGACATCGATTAGCTGAAAATCTTCTTCGCGGTCGAAAAGCGATTTTAATTCGGTTGCAGTGATCTCCTCGATCTGCGGCTTTTCTTCGACCGGGGCCTTTAGGCCGCAGAATTCCTCGTAATCTATAAGATCCGTGATCGTCGGACTATCGCCGCACAACGGGCACGAAGGATCTTTGCGCAGCTTGAGCTGACGGAACGTCATCTTCCACGCATCGAACAGCAAGAGGCGGTTGAGCAAAATGCCTTCGGCGCCGAGAATGACTTTGATAACTTCATTCGCCTGGATCGTGCCGACGATCCCCGGCAGCACGCCTAGCACCCCGCCTTCGGCACATGATGGAACAAGTCCCGGCGGAGGCGGTTCAGGATACAGGCAGCGGTAACAGGCTCCCTTTTCGGCCCAGAAGACGCTCGCCTGACCCTCAAAACGAAAGATCGAGCCGTAAACATTTGGCTTTCGGGTTAGCACGCAGGCGTCGTTGACCAAGTATCGCGTCGGAAAATTGTCCGTACCGTCAACGA
This sequence comes from Chloracidobacterium sp. UBA7659, assembly GCA_002483395.1. Classification (GTDB taxonomy): domain Bacteria; phylum Acidobacteriota; class Blastocatellia; order Pyrinomonadales; family Pyrinomonadaceae; genus OLB17. The sequence continues at coordinate 4,042 of DLHV01000116.1, forward strand.
CGACATCGAATTCTTTAAACAATTCCAGTGCATTCTCGCTCGTCAGCCGCGTTTCGAAGACTTCGATGTTTGTATTGGGGTTGATGTCGAGCAAGCGATCTTTGGCCGATTCGGTCTTCGGACGGCCGACGTCTTTTGTCCCGTGAATTATCTGCCGCTGGAGGTTCGATGCATCGACGACATCGAAATCGACGATGCCAAGCGTACCGACGCCCGCAGCAGACAGATACAAACCAAGCGGCGACCCCAAACCGCCGGTGCCGATCGTCAGCACTCTCGCATTTTTCAGCTTCCGCTGGCCTTCGAGTCCGACCTCCGGCAGTATGAGATGCCGTGAATAACGGGCTATTTCCTCATTGGACAATTCCGGCGGAACGCGGGCATTCCTGTCCGCATCGCCTGTTGCGGACAGGAATGTCCGCGTTCCGACCGTGCTGCCGCCCGCGATCGAAGGTACGATCATTATCGTCTCGCCGTCCTTGACCGGTGTCGCCGGGCCGTCAAGATGACGGATGTCCTCGTCGCCAACATAGACATTGATAAAATTCCGCAATTTATCTTGCTCGTTATAAAGATGCTTGCGAAGCTCGCCATGAGCATCGGTCAGCTTTTGCAAAGCGCCCCCCGCCGTCGCTGCCTGAACCTCGATCTCCGAGTTGCCGCCCGCAAACTGCCGCAGCGGCGTTGGTATAACTATTGTTATTGACATATTATTGCTCCAAAGTATTTTCATCCACAGATAAACACGGATAAAGCTGTAATCGAATGAAAATATCTGTGTTCATACGTGTGCATCTGTGGCTAATTCTTCCGTTTGTATCACTTCCTCGTTAAATTTCGACCGGTCGTTCTCCATCTCCCATGAAAATATATCGGCAACTTTTCCCTCGATCACCGATGCGATGACATACGACCAAACCGGCAACGCGTGGTCGAGGTCATATTGCGAAGGCACCGCCGGCGATTCGGGGTGCGAGTGATAATAGCCGATAACATCAAGCTTTTGCTCACGCGCATANNGTACGTCCCTTGGAAGGATCAGCACCCGATTATGCCTCGCCTCTTCTTCGCGGGCATTTTCGAGCGGAAATATCTCGGTGACTCTCTTTGTGCCGTCCGCGGCAAAATGGCCGATCAGCATCCCGCCGCATTCGTGCGGATAATCGCTCTCGGCGTGAGCCGTGATCGCGTCGATAACTTTTAGATTCATTTCGATCATAGATTGTCGAATTTAATTCGAATTTGCCTTACGGGCAGAAACGCGAGTGTTAACGAGCGTGCATCAAGCCGCGGCAATTTCATGCACGCTTCCTAACGGTTGCGTTTCTGCCCGTAGAATTATCGCGACTGACAGAGCCTGTTCGATGTCCGCCAAAATATCATTCACGTCCTCAATACCTACTGAAATGCGGATCAGTCCCTCGGTTATTCCGATGGCAGCCCGCTTTGCCGGTGAAAGCTCGCGGTGGGTCGCCGTAGCTGGATGAACAATTCCCGTGAAAAGATCGCCGACGCTGGCGGCCCGTGTGCACAGATTCAAGGCGTTCAAAAATCTATATGCCTCCTCTCGCGTGTCTTCCTTCAAACGGATCGAAACGATCGCTCCGTACTCCGAACCGTGAAACGCTCCGTCCAATGCTTCGGCCTGCGTGCCCTCGAAAAACTTCGGGTAGATCACTTCATCGATCTGCGGCAGTTTTTGCAAATAACCGGCGAGCTGCTCGGCGTTCGAGCACTGTTTTTCCATCCTCAGGCCTAAAGTTTTTATGCCCCGCAGTATCGAATGTGCCTCCCAGGGGCTAAGCACGCCGCCGGCGAGCGTCAACGCACCAAGCAAGGCGGGCTTGTCAAAATCTTCCTTTGCGATTACAACGCCGCCCGTAGCATCCGCATGACCGCCAAGATATTTGGTCGCGCTATGTACGACAAAATCCGCTCCGAGATCGATCGGCCGGCAAAGATACGGCGTCGCAAATGTATTGTCAACGATCAATTTCGCACCGGTTTCGCGTGCGATTGCGGCGCATTCCTCGATATCGCAAACCTTCAACAGCGGATTCGAAAGTGTCTCGCAGATCAATACGGCCGGTTTGATCTCAAATGCTTTCGCCCTCAAGGCGGCAATATCCGTAAAATCCTCGGTTACGGTTTTTACGCCAAACGCACCAAAGACCGTGTAAAGAAGCTCGATCGTCGAGCCGTACAGGTCCTGCGAAGCAAGCACGATCGATCCTGTCGCCAGTTCACAAGCAAGCAAGGCCGCGTGCAAAGCCGCCATTCCCGATCCGTAGGCAAATGCGAATTTGCCATGCTCGATTGCCGCCATCGCTTTTTCAAAAGCAGCGACCGTTGGATTGCCGTAACGGCTGTAAACGAAATCGCTGACCTCACCTTCGACAACGCGGTCAACGTCCTCCATCCGCTCGTAAATAAATGAGGACGATGCGTAGATCGGCGTCGAAGCCGGAACACCCGCGGGTGACTTTCGCCGTTCGCCGGCGTGGACAAACTGAGTTGCAATCGATAATGCGGCCATGAAATTTCTCCGTTTGGAGTACCGCCTTTAGGCGGCCCCCGTCATTAAGACGCCTGCTAAAGCAGGAACTCCGAACACTGCAAAAAGAAAAAAGCCCTCGTGCTATTTAAAAGCACGAGAGCTTCTTGTGGAATCTCTTTGCAGTTGTTTAGCAGTTTTTTTAGTGGAGCAAGTTAACCTTAAATCGCCACTGTTTAGACTTTCCAACAAGGGAAAGCATTAAAAGAACTTTAGGCAGGTTAAGGTAAACTCGACAGACTTGTCAAGCACAAATTGCAGCCGGTCTAATTTTCAAAGATCAAAGGCCATTGCTCCCCTCCTGGTTTGAGGAGGGGTGGCAGCGGAAGCCGCTGCCGGGGTGGTAGAACACCTGGCAACCGCCCCGCGTAAGATCACTCATTCCAAAAATCCTCGTGCATGTACTTTCCGCCGCCATCGCAGAGTACTGTTACGACCACGGCTTCACGTTCCAATTCTTGTGCCAGTTCGATCGCCGCAAACACATTCGCACCCGAGCTTGGCCCGACAAACAGGCCTTCTTCGCGGGCCAAACGCCGCGTCATCGCCTGAGCATCCTCGGTCGAAACGGTCGAGTTTTTATCCGCAACACGCTCGTCATAGATTCCTGGCACGATCGCCGTACCGAGATGCTTCATGCCTTCCAGCCCGTGTATGGGCGATTCGGGCTGAATTGAAATCGCCTGTAGTTCGGGATTGAATTCCTTCAATCTCCGAGTTGTGCCGATAAAAGTTCCGGTTGTTCCAAGACCGGCGACAAAATGCGTTATACGGCCCTGGGTCTGCCACCAAATCTCCGGTGCGGTCGTCGCGAAATGGGCCTTCCAGTTCGCTTCGTTATTGTATTGATCGGGGTAGAAATATTTGTCCGGGGCTTTTTCGGCGATCTCATGAGCGACGATCTGGGCGGCGTCCGTGCCAGTCATCGGGTCGGTCTCGATTATCTCCGCACCATAGAGCCTGACGATCCGTTTTCTAGCAGCACTAGCGTTCTTTGGCAGCACAAGCGTAACCGGATAACCTCGAGCGGCTCCTAACATCGCGTAGGCAATACCGGTATTCCCGCTCGTCGCGTCGATGATCGTCTTATCCTTTGTCAGTTCGCCCGATGCTTCACCGGCCAGAATCATTGCGAGTGCCGCCCTGTCCTTTACCGAGCCGCCTGGATTAAGATATTCGGCCTTTGCATAGACTTCGACCGTATCCGGCAGATCGCGTGTCACGCTGCGGAGCCGGATCAGGGGCGTATTGCCGACTGCGGCTTCCAGGAAGCCCTTGGAAATTTCATCCGCCCTGAACGAGGTTGCGACCTTCATTACTTTTAGTGCTGTCTGCATGTTTAGAGTTCAACCGTTCAGAGTTCAAGCTTTAGCT
>DLHV01000190.1 GCA_002483395.1 Chloracidobacterium sp. UBA7659
GGTCCAAACGCGTTGTTTGCGCGCGAGGGCTATATTTTTGTCTATCAGGACGTTCGCGGACGCTGGATGAGCGAGGGCCAGTTCGAGGACGTCCGGCCCGATGTTGCAAATAATACTCCGCAGCAGATCGACGAATCGACCGACACATACGACACCATCGATTGGCTGGTAAAAAACGTGCAGAATAATAACGGCCGCGTCGGCATCTACGGCATCTCGTATCCCGGATTCTACGCCTCGGCCGGTTCAATTGATTCACACCCGGCACTCAAAGCANNTTCGCCACAGGCTCCCGTCTCGGACTGGTTCAATGGCGATGACATGCATCACAACGGAGCTTTGTTCCTCGCCCAAAACTACTCCTTCTTTACGGGATTCGGGCAAGACCGTCCGTTACCGACCTCGACCAGCGACTATGTAAAGCCATGGAAAGGCCGCGAGACGCAGGACGGTTACGATTTTTATCTAAAGCTTGGCGGCCTGAAAGAGGTCGCGGACTATTACCAGACGGCACTCGGAACGCGGATCAAATTTTGGGATGACATGATGGAGCATCCGAACTACGATCAGTTCTGGAAGGACCACAACATTCTTCCCAAGCTCAAAAATATTAAATGCGCGACGATGACCGTCGGCGGCTGGTACGACAACGAAGATCTTTACGGAGCGCTTCAGACCTACCAGCATGTCGAGCGGCAGAATCCGGGCATTTTTAATGTGCTTGTTGTCGGCCCGTGGGATCACGGCGGTTGGTCGCGAAACGATGGTGACTGGCTCGGCACCGCGTATTTCGGCCAAAAAACGGGCGAATATTATCGCTCGCGTCTCGAAGTTCCATTCTTTAATCACTTTCTGAAAGGCCAGGGCGATATCGCAGCTATCAAGGAAGTAAACTTATATGATACCGGTTCCCACGAATGGAGATCGTTCGAGCATTACGAACCGACGACCGGTACCGATACGGCTCTCTATTTGACAGCAAACGGCGGACTTTCGTTCGACATGCCAAAAGGCCCCGCTGGCTCAGATCAATATGTCTCGGATCCGACGAAACCGGTGCCATACACTCAGAAAATCACGCGCAATTACCCGCGCGATTTTATGACGGAAGACCAGCGTTTTGTTTCGACGCGGCCCGATGTACTTGTCTATCAAACCGAGCCTTTGACCGAAGAAATTACGGTCGCCGGCGACATCAAGCCCTCGCTTTTCATCTCGTCCACAGGCACCGACTCGGACTTTATCGTAAAGCTGGTCGATGTCTTTCCGGACGATTACAAGTTTCCCGAGGGTGTGAAACCGCAGCCGAACTCGGCCTGGACCGTCTTCCAGCCAGGCGGCTACGAGATGCTTCTGCGGGGTGAGCCGATGCCGGCGAGATTTCGAAACGGCTTTGAAAAACCGCAGCCGCTGGTTCCCAACGCCGTGACGAAGCTTGCCTTTAAGATGCCTGGCGTCGCTCACACCTTCAAAAAGGGCCATCGCATTATGGTCCAGATACAGAGCACATGGTTCCCCCTCGTCGCCCGGAATCCGCAAAAGTATGTGGTCAATTACAAAAAGGCCACAGCGAAGGATTTTCAGAGAGCGACACAGCGTGTCTATTACAGCGGCCGGAACGCCTCGGCGATCGTTCTTCCGATCCAAAAAATGGGTCGCTAAATTGGGGCGTCCATACGGCTCAAGAACCGGGAGTCATCTGGGGCCGAATCTGTTAGAGTTAAGACAGTGATTCAATCAGGAGGTAGACGATGCCTACAACCTCAATCGCCTTTGGCGGCCTGCTAATTCTGGTCGGTTTGATAGGGTATGTTCATGGTATGATGAACGAAAAAGCCAGTATTACAGCCTTGATTCCGGCGTTTTTCGGAATTGTTTTGGCTATCCTCGGTGTCTCGGCCCGGGCGAGCGAAGGATTGCGAAAACACTTGATGCATGCCGCCGTTCTGATTGCTCTTTTGGGTTTCATTCTGACCGCCGGACGGCTCATCTCAAAACTCAGCGACCTTACCATGTCGGCCGCGGTTTTTTCTCAAGCTGCGATGGCAATTATCTGCTTGGTTTTCGTTATATTAGCGATCAGATCGTTTGCGGCTGCCAGAAGCGAACGAAACTAGGATTAGTAAGTTCCCGTCTCGTTCATTATTATTCTTTCCTATTCCTTGGTTGTTTCGTTTACGACCGAACAAGACGAATCGGAAGAAGAATCCGGTCGCTACTGCTCCCGGTTCTGACAAGCCAGCGTGATTTCAATTTCCAATCCGTCAGCCGTGTTGCCCGCTTTTATCGAACCCTTATGAATACGGATCGACTGCTCGGCAATCGCCAATCCGAGCCCGGTTCCTCCCGAACCGCGATCGCGGGCCTCGCCGACACGATAGAACGGTTTGAATAGATTGCTAAGTTCTGCCTCCGGCACTCCGCCGCCATGATCGACAACCCGCAGGACGGCATTTCCGCCGCCATTAGACAACGAAACCTCGACTTCGGTTCCATCTTTTGTATAACGCACCGCATTTCGCAAGACATTTTCAACCGCGCTTTGGATCAAACTTTCACTGCCGAAAACGCGGCATTCATCCGCCTTCATGATCTTCACCGTTTTGCCTTTCGCATTCGCCTCAAAATCGGCGTCCGCCGCAACCTGTTCGACAAGACTTTTTAGGTTCAGCTCACGGCGGTCGAAATCTTGCGAGCCCGTTTCCAGCTTCGAAAGCGTCAGTAGCCTCGAGATCATGTCATTCAGCCGCTGCGACTCGGTTTCGATCCGTTGTAGGACGGGCGCCGTTTCGCCGTTCGATTTTTGCTTCGCAATTTCTAAAGCGACGTTCATACGGGCCAGCGGCGACCGCAGCTCGTGCGAAACATCGCGCGAAAGACGCTGCTGCGATGTGATCAGCGATTCGATCCGCTCGGCCATTACGTCAAAATCCTTCGCCAGCGCGGCAAGTTCGTCATGCCGATTTCCTACCTGGTCGGCAACACGAGCCGACAAGTCACCGGCCGCAAGTTTCTGTGTTGCCCTGCGCAGTTTTCCGATCGGTGACGAAAGATATCTCGCAAGCGCCCAACACAGCAGGAAAGCCGTAAGAAGCAGTCCTGCGTACCTAAGATACCGGAACGGCGATTCACCGAAGAACGGCGTCATCCGCGGCCGCTCCCAACGAATGATCAGAACGTATTTCTCCCCGTTCCGAAGGACAAACTGTTTTGCCGAAAGCGCGGTTTCCGGCTCATTTAACTCTATTTCGACAGCGTCGCTTGCCGCCGTCTTCGAGATAAGGTCACTGTAATTATTTACATTCAACACCTCGGCCGACCAAACTTTTCCATTTTCGCCGATGACATCGACCTCGCTTATCGTTTCGGCTTGCCGTATACGGCCGATAAACGCATTAAAACCCTGCTCACCTTGGCTGTCATAGATCTGAGCCGCCGTCGCGGCATAAATGCCGGTCTGATTTCGAACGGAAATGCGCCAACGGCTGACGACCGGCTCGGTCTGGACCGTCCAATTCAGAAACACGACCACGCCGACCATCAGCGAGATCGCGGCGAGAAACCAGAGAAAGATCTTTAGAAACAGATTCATACCAGTGTATAGATGTATCCGACCGAGCGAACGGTCTTAATTCTTTCGCTGCCGTCGGACCGAAGGCCGAGTTTTTTTCGCAGGTTGCTGACGTGCATGTCCAGGCTGCGGTCATATGGCGAAAGGCTGCGTTCAAGGACGTTTTCGCTTAGATCTTCTTTCTTTACGATCTTTCCGGCCTCACGTACTAGTGCGGTCAGCAGATCGAATTCGACCGAGGTCAGCCCGATTTCGACACCGTCCAATTTCGCCGAACGGGCCGAAGCCGAGATCTCGAGGTCTTCGACATGCAGCTTTTCCGACGCCGCATCGTCACCTTCCTCATTATTCGCGCGGCGAAGTATTGCCCGCAGTCTTGCTACAAGCTCGCGCGGATTGAAAGGCTTCGGCAAATAATCGTCCGCACCGATTTCCAGCCCGACGATCCGTTCCATATCTTCGCCACGTGCCGTTAACATTATGACCGGTAACGCGGATTCCTCACGCAAATTACGCAGCACGTCAAATCCGTTCATCTTCGGCATCATCACATCGAGGATAGCCATGTCGTAATCGCCGGAGATCGCCCTTTTTAAGCCGTTTTCGCCGTCGTGGACGGCCTCTGTCTCAAAGCCTTCAACGGTCAGATACTCCGAAACCAGATCGCACAGTTCTTCGTCGTCGTCAATTATCAACACCTTGCTCATACCAAACCGATTCTACGGCAAAACCGATGCCTGCGATCAACTTTTACAATTCTTTACAAAGATTGCGTAGTACGACAGGCTGCCAAGTCTGTCGATTAAGCAGAGTGCCCATTCGGGCGTTTATGAACAGGCTCGGCAGTCTGTTCTACGTCTCGGATACAATCTTTCCGCCGATCATTGCGAACGCGACATCGCCGTAAGCGTCGAGACCGACCAAATCGGCCCGTTTTCCAACCTCAATCGAGCCGTGCGTCTGGTCGATTCCGAGCAGCTTCGCCGGATTTGTTGAGGCCATTTTTACGACCTCAACGTCCGAAAAACCCAAAGCTCTCATCATTTTCACGCCTTCCAGCATGGTGCTTACCGAACCCGCGATGCTGCCGCGTTCATTCCGCGTGCAGCCGTTTATGACTGACACTTTCTCACCCCAGATCTCATATTCACCGTCACCTAATCCTGTCGGTGCAACCGAATCGCTTATGAGCGAAACCTTGTCCGGCGACTTGCTCCGGCAGGCGAATTCAAGCATTTTCGGATGGACATGAATGCCGTCGGCTATGATATCGAACGTCACGTCGTCCTTCGTCAAAGCCCACCCGACAACGCCGATATCCCGATGATGCAATCCAATCATCGCATTGTAAAAGTGAGTCAGGTGTCTCGCCCCGGCATCAAACGCCTGGTCGAGAACTTCCACACCTGCACTCGTATGCCCAATCGATACCACCCAGCCTTGCCGGCGAAGTTCGTGTATGAGTTCGATCCCGCCATCGACCTCCGGTGCGAGCGTGGTCATGTGTACACCCCTTTTTAGCCGTGGCATGCAAAAAAAGCTCCACTCCTTACGAAGGAGGGGTGTCGGCGAAAGCTCCCCTCCTGCCAGAGGAGGGGTGGCAGTCGCTTCGGCTGACGGGGTGGTGGGAGCGACGGGGTGGTTCTCTCTGCGTTGGCTCTCCTCCCGGTTTGAGGAGGGGTATCTTGGCTCCCCTCCTGTCTTAGGANNGCTTCGGCTGACGGGGTGGTGATGACTGGGTGGTTCTCTAGTTGGTTTCTCGCATAAGTCTTAAAAAACTCAGGCCGCAACGCACCGCACATTTTCTCATTCGCAAAAACCCCTTCGTAATGCACGCCGACCGCCTGCGCAATTGGCAGATCAGCCTGAATCTCAATCAACCGGTCGATTGCAGAAATCACCTTCCGATAATTCTCATCCGAATCCGGCACCAGCGTCGGCATCCACGCCGTCACACCATTCGATCCAAGAAACTTCGCGATCTCAACCAAACCATCCGTATCGGCCGCATTCACATCCACGCCAGCCGCCCCGTGAATGTGTACATCAACAAATCCCGGGTAAAGTGCCAGATACTCCGCATCTATGTCGCCAGCCGAACTGGCCGCCTCAAGTGCGTCGATCCCGGCGATCAACCCGTTCTCGATCACAACAGCCACATTTTCAAGCAGCCGATCGGAAAGGACAATGGACGCATTTCTCACTGTGATCGTGGACATATCTCGATATTAACAAAGAAAAATGCCCGCGTCGCTTTGAGCAAAACGCGGGCAATCTAAAAACAAAAGTTTCCAGTTTAGAAGTTAATCTTCACTGCAAATTGCATGACGCGCGGATCGCGATAGCTCGTTACCTGCCCAAATATCGACGATCCGTTGCCGCCCTGGGCAACAGGCTGGGTAGTGGCACTCCAAACGGCTGTGCTCAAGGCACGGAAGTTTGTCCAGTTAAAAACGTTGAATGCCTCGGCGCGAAGCTGCAACCGGTATCTTTCAGAGAACCGGAAGTTCTTAGACATAGTAAGATCCACCCTCTTGGTTCCCGGGCCGTTTACGATCCCTCGCCCTCCGCTCGGGACAGCATTGCTTGAAACCGTACCCGATATGGGTGTCACCTGGAAACAAGAGGTGTTAAACCACTGCTGAACAGTTTGAGCACCGCCCGAATTCGGATCACAGGTCGTGTTTGGACGAGCGACTGTCGTTGGCGGCGGGATTAGGCCGAGGCCAGATGGATCGAATGCCGATACCGTCGGTGTAAACGGCAGTCCCGTCTGGAAAGTAACAATACCGGACGCCTGCCAGCCACCTAAAACCTTACCGACAAACCCGCGTTGATCACTGAAGAACGGCAACACGTAAATGTAATTGATAGTCATAACGTGCCGACGGTCAAGAAACGCTCTGGCCTTCTCAAGATTGTTATTGTACGTGTTTTGTGGGGAAGACGACCGATCATTCTGATTGTCAGTAAGGTTCTTAGCCCATGTGTATGCGAGATTCACCTGCGATGAACCCGTGAATCTGTGCTGCGCCGAGATCTGTAGACTGTGATAATTAGAATTGAATCGGGGCTCAACCGCCGTAACAGCCCTATATCCTCGATAAGGTCTTATCTGGTCAAGGATCGCTTCCTGAGCCGAAGAGAAAAACGCCTGGCCGGCCACCTGGCATGGGACCGTCGGCGTCGTAGAAGCACCAGTTGCGCAACCCGTTGCTCCTCGAGCAATAGCGGCCCCAGGGGCGATCAAATTCTTTTCGAACGAACCAATCAGATTTGTGCCCTTTGAGCCGTAATATCCCGCTGTAACAACTGTCTTGCTTCCCAATTGACGCTGAACATCAAACGACCAATGCTGCATGTACGGTGTCTGCCAGTTTGGGTCGATTGAGCGAACATTAGCAACCGTATTCGACGCGATCACTCCGCAGCCCCCGGCCGGAACCGCGTTGCTGAGCGATGTTCCTACAACCTGACAGGTCTGCTGAAACGGTGGATTCAAACCGATCATCTGCAGGACCATGCCGTTAAGTACCTGCTCGTGATAGATTCCATAACCCGTTCGAATAGCGGTATCGCCTTTCCCGAACGGATCCCAAGCCAGGCCGACCCGCGGCGCAAAATCGGTCTTCGAGACGTCCATTATGAATTTTCCCCATGGCGACGGCGTTGGAGTGCAGTTTGGAAATGCAACAGTGTTCTGAGCATTGTTGATCAACCCGTTGCAAAAATTACCTGTTCCTGCCACACGGCTACCTGCACCTGTAACAAGCGGGGCTGCTGCTGCCGACCAAAGCTCCGGGACGAAATTTGTCAAACGGCCATTGCGGTCCCAAGGTGAACCAAAGAACGAATATCTAATACCTGCGTACAATGTCAGGTTCCTGAATACCTTCCACTCGTCCTGAGCATAAGCTTCGAAAGCTTTTTGCCTCAGGTCCGCGGTGTAATCAAAGCTGGCTTGGGTCAGAGTAACGTTTGATCCCATAAGAAAGTTGGCCCAAAGTTGCTGCGTCGTGTTACCGCCTGTCGCAATGACGTTGGACGCTGCTCCAGGGGTGTTGAAACCGCTAAAAAGCCCCTCGTTATTACCTGCTAAGGCATTTTCATTCTTACGATACTTTGAGTACATCAGGCCGAACTTCATAGTGTGATTCTCGAGTATCCAGGTTACGCTACCCGCAATATTTGATTTCCACGAAAAATTGTCGTAGGGTCCGAAACTTTGCAAGGCGCTAAATCCATTACCGCTTATTGTTGGAACGCGGTCACGCTCGTTCGGATATGCCAACGGCGGCGTAATAGGCGAATTCGCGAGTGCAAGCAATCCAACATTGTTACTAAGGATAGCTCCATATCCGAATGTGTAGCGCCCTTCAAGAATCAAATCCGGAGTCGCCGAATAGGTAAGCTGCATTGTATGCGTTCGACCCGGCGAGTCGGTCGAAGTCGTCGACACACCCGGCAGTCCGGAACCCGAAGAGAACAACGCGTTTACATCTAGGGTCGGAATCTTGTCTCGCTGATAACGATAGTAGCCACCAAAGTTGTCGCTGAAAGCGTGGTCAATCTTAAATATCTCCTGTTGAAAGTCGGCACGGTTTGGAGCGACTGAAATCAACTGGTTAGCTACCGCGGTATTAGGCAGCGGAAGATTGTTGTAAATAAAACTAATGTACTGTTGGGCAACCGGATTTATGCTAAGAAGTTGCCCCGGAACCGCCGTCGAGCCCGCAAGCGTCGACGTACAAGTCGTTCCGGTAGCCTGTAGACAAATAGGAACCGTAAAGCGCCCGCCACGTTGCAGAGCGGTCGGCACCGTAGCGGTCAAGGTTTGCTGCCTCCGGTCCTTGCGTAGTTCCTCAGAAAAAAAGAAAAAGGTCTTGTCCCATCGTCCAAAATAGCCGTCATCTGGATCTATTTCGCCGAATTTGAGGAAATAAACCGGGCCGCCGATTGTGAATCCGTAATTATTGTAGCGAAACGGCGGGCGGCGAGCCTTTCCATTGTCATCTCGGCCAAGGACCGGATTTGTTTGACTGTTGATCAAGGGAGTATTAGCGTTGAACTTCTCGTTACGTACGAATTCAAATGCGCTGAACCTGAATCTGTTCGTTCCGCTTCTTGTAACGACGTTTACTTGACCGCCACCGCTCCGACCAGATTCTGCCGGATAAAGCGAACGCAGCACTTTGAATTCACCGATAGAATCCACACTCGGATAAGCCTGAATTGTAAGATTCGAGCCACGATCCGTAATGTCTGCACCGTCAACCGTAAACGTATTTTGGCTTGACCGCGCACCGTTAACCGAAATCGAAACGATGTTGGCCTGGCCTTCCGGGTTGACTGTGCCCTGATAGACTTGATCCGAAAGATCATTCGAAACACCCGGAGCAAGGGTCACAAGCTGAGTAAAGTTGCGATTGTTGATTGAAAGCTCTCGCACCTGATCACCACTGATGACCGTTCCGCTTGTCGGGGAAGTAAGATCGACTGAGACCGGGTCTGCTTCGACGGTAACCACTTCTTCAACGCGACCCGCTTCAAGCGTTACTTCGACAGAGCGCCTCTGACCAACATCCACTTTTATCTCCGTATTAACCGATTTCTTGAAGTTTGCGGCTTCAACGGTGACCGTATAAATACTGATTGTCAGATTGGGGGCGGAAAATTCGCCGTCGCTATTAGTTGTCAGGTTCCTTACCACTAGATTATTCTTGGAGGGATCGGTGATCGTAACGGTAGCTCCTGGTACGGCCGCACCGTTCGAATCGCGCACGCTTCCGACGATCGAACCCGTAATCTCCTGCCCGATCGCCAATCCGCTGAAGCAAATCGTGGCTACAACCGCGAACAAAATCGAACTCAGTGTTTTTTTGCTCATATTCATTCCTCTGTTTTATCCTGAAAAGTTAAAAAATGATAACGCAATCCATAAGAATTATTTACCTTTTTGGAAGTTTATCCAAATTTTCGTTATCGGTTCTTACGGAGATAATGCATAAGGATCGACGGAAATCCTTGTAAACAAAAGCGATGTTGCCAAATCGTTAATTCTGCAATCGTTATAACTCTAAATCTGTCTATTTGTAAAGCAAAAATGATGCCCGACGTTTGGAAAAATCGTCAACCTGCCGCTGCATCGCTTTTTCGATATTTTCCGGGGTTTCGCCGCGCTTAACCATTTCTAAAAACTCGGCATTTACCAGCAGCCGGGCGTACTTGTCAACCTGCCAATCCGACGGGTAAAGTTTCCGCAAAGCCGTCGCGATCTCGATTCCCGTCAGCACCGATTGGAACGATTTGCGGTCGGTAATGATTATGTTCAGGCCGTTCAATTGTTCATCCTTGAACACGGACGCGTTCGGCTTGAAGCGAATGGGCACGAACCGCACTCCTTTCCAATTTCGTTCGTTCAGATACTTCGCCAGTTTCTGCCCGTCAAGCCATGGAGCACCGATGACTTCGAACGGGGTATCCGTCCCGCGGCCAACGCTCAGGTTTGTCGTTTCGAGCAAACCAATGCCCGGATAAAGCGTCGCTTCGGTGAGCGAACGCATGTTCGGCGATGGGTTGACCCACGTCTGGCCGGTCTCGTCGAACCACATCGACCGCGACCAGTTTTCCATCTTTATAACTTTTAAGTCGGCGCCGATCTTGCGCTCGGCATTCATCATTTGGCCGAGTTCACCGATGGTCAGCCCGTAGCGGACCGGAATTGTATGAGCGGCGATGAACGATAGTTTGTCTTCTTCGGCCAGCGACCCCTCAACCCCGTTGCCATTTATCGGATTCGGCCGGTCGAGCACGTAAACCGGGATTTTCGCCTTCGCGGCTTCCTCCATCACATTCTTTAGCGTCGCGGTATAGGTGTAGAACCGCGCCCCAATATCCTGAATGTCATAAACGATCGCGTCCAGTCCCGCGAGCTGCTCAGGCTTCGGCCGCCGCATGCCGTCCTTATACAGCGAGTAAACCGGAAGGCCGGTCTTCTCGTCCTTAGTATCGTCGATCTTCTCAGTATCAAGTTCGCCGCGAATGCCGTGCTCGGGCGCAAACAGCGCGACAAGTTTTACATTCGGCGCTTCTTTGAGAATATCGATCGTCTGTTTGCCCGCGAGATTGCGGCCGGTGTGATTTGTGACGAGACCGATCTTCAAACCATCGAGATGTTTGAACTTGTCGCGTTCGAGAATGTCGATGCCATTCAGAACCGTTTCGGCCTTTCTTACGACAGGGCTACCTGTGATCGCCAAATTCGCGGCGGTTTGAAGATACGCTGCCGAGGCCCGGTTTGCAGCTTCGACTTGTGCCCTGAATTTCAGAATCTGCGCCGCAACCGCAGCGTTGTATTCGGCCTCAGCCTGTTTGAATTTCTCAATCGGCGTGTCCTCGATTGCAGATGCAACGACCGTCGCCACCCTCGCACGCAACGGCGTCACATCGCCCTTGCCATCCGGATGAACGCGGTTCGAAAGAAAAACGTAAAACGTCTGCGAAACGCGGTCGATCCAGATGCTCGTGCCCGTAAAACCCGTGTGCCCAAACGAACCCAGCGGAAACAGCTCGCCGCGGTTCGACGAGAACGACGTGTTCATGTCCCAACCAAGCCCACGCGTCTCGCCAGATTCGGAAACGACATAAGGCGCGGTCATTTTAGCGACTGTTTGAGCGGAGAGAATCCTACGGGCAGAAACGCGACCGTTAGGGAGCGTGCCATTTCGCCTCGAAGATGCACGCTCGTTCACACTCGCGTTTCCGCCCGTAGCCGGAGCGACGCCACCGTTCAGAAGCATCTGACAGTATCGAGCAAGATCGTCGGCAGTCGAGAAAAGCCCGGCGTGGCCCGCGACGCCGCCCATGCGGAACGCAGTTGGGTCGTGGACTTCTCCCAAAAGCGGTCGTTCGCCCTTCTTTTGATCACCTTCGAAGGTTGAGCCTAGATAGTTTTGTTGACCACTTATCTTTTCGGTGGGTGCAATGAGACCTCTGAATCCCATATTAGGTTTGATAAGTGGTTCATATGATTTGGGTATCCGAACGTAGCCAAGTCGTTCTACTATCTCTAGGAAACGCGTTTTTGTTAAGGCTCTAAGGTGGTTATCTTCGGTGAATGTGGCCAGATTCTTCCCAGAAACGCGCTCCACGATCTCACCCAGCACAATAAACCCAATATCCGAATAAACAAATCTTATCCCAGGTGGACCCTGCAGCTTCTCAGTTTTCAGGGCGGCGAGCATTCCTTCGCGGCCGGTCCATTTTTCTTTAAGGTTAAAATCCGGGGCGTAGCCCGACGTATGAGTAAGCAGCTGTAAGATAGTGACACGTTTTGCCTGTTCGCTTTCTATTTCAGGAATAAACTTGCCGATGGTGTCCGAAAGCCGAAGCTTTCCCTGCTCGATGAGGATCATTATCGAAGTCGCGGTGGCGACCGGTTTGGTCAGCGAAGCGACGTCAAAGATCGTATCGACCGTCATCTTCTCGACCGTCGGCACCAGCGAGCGGTTGCCGAATGCCTTTCGGTAAACGATCTTTCCTTTATGTCCGACAATCACGACCGCCCCGGGCAGCTTTTTGTCGGCGATATCGGCATTGACCAACTGCTCGATCTGATCGAGCTTCACCGTATTCATCCCAACCGTCTGCGGCGCGGCAACCGGCAACCCTTGAGCAATGGAAGATTTCACCACAGAGACACAGAGACACAGAGACAGGAAAGCGATTGAGAAAATCCTTGTCGAGGTACGTCTGCTATTCAAGCCCATTTTCAAACTCACAAAAAATGATCTCATCTATTCTTCTTCTCTGCGTCTCTGTGGTGAATTATCTCCTGGCCTTCAGTCCCTTTTCGCGCTCTGTAAAACTCTCCTTACACAGCCGTACAAACTCCTTCCCGATCGGCGAAAAATACCCGCCGCGAAGGCGCGCAAGGCCAAGTTCCCAATTGATCTCCGCTCCCTCGATCATCCACGAGATGAGACGGCCTTCGCGGATCTCGTTGGCGATAGTTTTTGCACCTCCGGTGCCGACGCCGTGGTTGTCCTCGACCATCTGGTTAATCGCCGATTGGCGAGAAAGTTCCATGATGATATTGGGCCGGACATTCGCCGCATTGAAAAAATCGTCGATCATCCGCCGCGTGTTGCCGCCGCGTTCGCCGAGGATGAGTTTTTCGCCCGCGAGTGTAGCCGCACTGATGAATTTCTCATTCGCCCGAGCATGGCCGGGATGTGCTATTGCGACGATCTCATCGCTAAACAGCAGATCGGTCGTAATGCTCGAATTTTCGACCGGCAGTGAAACAAACGCAATATCGATTTCACCGTGCATTATCTTATCAACAAGTGTCAGGCTTGTGCCGGAGTTGACGGTAATTTCGGCATTCGGAAATTTTTCTCTAATCCCCTTCAAAATGCCGGGCAACTGCTGTGTGGCAAACATTGCCGACGCCGAACCAATACGAAGTCGCCCATGCTCGACGCCGCCAAGCTCGGCAATTTCTGCCAGAGCCGAATCATGCTCGCGCAAAATTTTTCTTGCACGCTCCAAAAGGCATTCGCCTGCTTCGGTAAGGATCACGCGACGCGGCGTTCGCGTAAAGATCGGCAGTCCGACTTCATCCTCAAGCTGGCGGATCTGCATCGAGATCGCGGCCTGGGTAATGTTTACACGCCTTGCTCCGGCCGTAAATGTCTTTGCTTCGGCAATCGCAAGAAAGGCTTTGAGCTGTCTGATTTCCATAAAAACCTTGTAAAAAGAACCGGATTGAATGTTTAAATGTCCGGACTGCCCGATACTGGCGTATCAAATAAACTTATTGAATACATAAAATCTGTTAAATTTGATTATATGTCAAGTTTAGCTTATGTATAGAATGGCTTTTTCCGCGAAAAAGTTTTTCGTATGGCTGACAAATCGGCAAAATCCCCCCGCAACGGCAAGTCGCACCAGCTATTCATGGGCGTCGACGGCGGCGGCACGAAAACGCACATCGCATTGATGAATCATGCCGGTAAGGTCAAATGCGAAGGCTTTGCGGGCCCCTCTAATCCGCTTCGGGTCGGCGTCGAAACCGCTGTCGATAATATACTTAAGGCCGTCAATGAGGCTCGTGATCAGGACGGAGTTTCTCGCGGCGATATCGTCGCGGCGACCTTGGGACTTGCCGGTGTCCGCCGTGCAGACCTTCGTCAGCGTGTCCGTGAAAGCTTTATCAAGCGGATCGGCGTAAAAAATGTTCTCGTACTAACGGATGCCGAGATCGCGCTTTACGCGACGACTCTCGGCAAAAGCGGATTGGTCGTAATTGCCGGAACCGGCTCGGTCTGCCTCGGCAAAAACGACGCGGGAAAGATCGCCATTTCTGGCGGCTGGGGGCCGCTTGCGGGCGACGAAGGTGGCGGCGTCGGCATCGCTCGCGACGCTCTACACGCCGTTGCAAAAGCCTCGGACGGCCGCGGCATGCAAACGGAATTGAGCGAACGAGCATCAGAATATTTCAGAGCGTCCGGACCGGAAAATCTCATCGTCGCGATATATTCGCCGCAGGTCGATAACAGCCGCATCGCGGGTTTTGCCCGCCTTGTAGTCGAATCTGCACTCGATGGTGATAAGATCGCGGTTAATATATTAAAGGATGCCGGACGCGAATTGGGCATAGCCGCCGTCGCCGTTATCACAAAGCTTAAACTGCAGGATCGAAAAGTCCCGATCGGCTGCGTCGGCGGCATTTTCAAGGCGGGAGAAATCTTGACTAAACCCATGCTTGAAACTGTCCGAAAAGTCGCCCCAAACGCTTTCCTGACCGAACCCCTTATGCCGCCCGCCCACGCCGCGGCGATGATGGCAATGCGAAATGTGAGCAACTCAAATAACGGAGGGCGGTGATTCTATCAGATATTCCATCTTGCTCCGAGCGGATGTCCTAACAACAAATCGGAACCCAAAGCCGATGAGACTGAGATATTGTTCCCTTAAACAAACCTAAAAGGATAAACGTCGTCACTTGATGCGAGCCGCAACTTCGCTCTCCGAGGCCGCCCGCCAAATTTGAGTCCCGCTGCTGCCTTGGACGATAAGCGATTGCCCATCAGGTGAAAACAGAACTGATGACGCGCCACTGAGTTTGAAACTAAAAAGTCGGTGATAGGTCGCGGCGTCCCAAATTTTTACCGATTCGTCCTGCCAACTTGAAGTGGCGATACGCTTTCCGTCCGGAGAAAATGCCATCGACGCTACAATACCCGCATGTCCCTTGAGACTTGCGATCTCCTTACGGCTTGCAAAATCCCATAACACCACATCGTTGTCGACTATCGTGGCCAAGAGCTTTCCGTCGGATGAGAACTTTACGGCTTCTTGGGATAGAGTCGCCACGTTGAAAAACGAACCCAGTCCTTCACCGTTGGAAATATCTATCAGCCTAACTTTCCCGCGGCTTGCAATTGCCAGAATTTTACCGTCCGGAGCGAAGGCGATCGAATGTCCTTTGCCAAGCGAAGAAATTCTTGTTTGCGTCGCAACATCCCATAGATGCACTTCATGTTCGGCTACGTTCGAGGTATTGTTTCTGTTTACCGCAACCAACAGCCTGCCGTCGGGTGAAAATGCGAACTTTCCGACGCCCTCTTCAAACGCCGCGATTTTGGTTTTGGAAGCGGTGTTCCAGAATTCGAGTATCGAATGCGGTTCGCGGAGCGGGTCGGAGGCGACCGCCGAGTAGGCATGTCGAATTGCAGCCAGTATTTTCCCGTCGGGTGAGAATCTTGGTGACGAGAGCCTCACTCTCTCGCCTCCAGCCGTGCCGAAATATGCTAATTCCCGGTTGGTCGTTATATCCCAAAGCTTTACTCCATTTCGGCTGGTTATGGCTAAGGTAGTGCCGTCAGACGAAACTGCCGGATCGAACCCGTTTAAGCTTTGAAGATCAGCACAGTCCGGAAGATCCCACATCTTTAGCATTCCGTCTGATCCAACGGTGGCAAGTTTCTTGCTATCGGCGGAGAATGCCGCCGACAAAACAAACTTGCTGTGCCCCTTAATAACTTCCCTGCCGCAAGTCCCTCCCAGAACAACCGCACGGCCGCCTACCACTGCGTCTATTAACCCGTTTGGCGAAAAAACGAGGCTCTCGAGGCCGCTGCCAAAATTCGGCTCCATTTCTTCGACTTTAATTCTGCGTGGCACCCGTTTCTTGGTGACGTCGAAAAACGTCAACATATCATCGAAACTTCTGGACGCAAGAAACTTTCCGTCCGGGGTAAGAGCCACAGTCCTGAAGTCGGATCTTTCACCTTCGAAGGAAGCGTATTCCTGCCTTGCAGAGGTGTCCCAAACCAGCGCGCGGCGTTTATCATTATTTATTTCCCATCGAACCAGGGCAATAAATCTGCCGTCGCCCGAGAATCCGCCGAAATTCCATCGGCCCTCATCCTTAAATGAAATTATCCTATTTCCCGTTTCTACTTCCCACAGATCCACGTACCCGTCTTCCTGGTTTGCCGCAAGTTTCCCGTCCGGCGAAACGAACTGCCTTAGAACGAGAGACNNAAACTTCAGCTTGGACGCTTGGACGGCCCCGGTCTGTGGATCCAGGAATTCTAGAGTCGATTCAGCTTTGGATTCGTCCGAAAACCCCTTTGTAATCTGTTTTGCCATCTCCTGAAGCGCAGCCTGGTCATTTTGTTTTACAAGCTCTTCCAACGCAGCGGGATCCATCTGTTTTGCCAACTTCTGCAGAAACTCCGGTGCAAACGGTTTCACAGGGAACGAGAGCATTCTACCGTCGGGTAGAAAACCCAGGACTTTTCGCCCTTTGAAAACGGAAATTTCCCGGCCGGTCGATTGGTCCAGAATCGAAATACTTGTTGCTATTGCTTCGTTCGACTTTTCGCCTGCGGAAACGGTGTTCGCGGCCAGGAAACCGCCAGCGGGAGAAAACACGGCGGAAGAAACGTATTCCCGTTTCCACAACTCGCTGTTCGATAATTTCCAAAGGTAATACCATTCAAAGCCGCGCAGGTCTTTTTTCCCGGGCGCGGGTATCTGGGCCTTTAATAGATCCTGAACCTGTTCGATATCGGCATTCGCCCACGCTTGCTCTGCCAAATTCATCTGGGAGATATAGAGGAGTCCGCGGTTGGCTTCTTCTCGCTCTTCGACAAGGACTTTTTGTTCCTCTGCCTCAGCCTGCCGCTTCTCGGCTAGAGACTTTTGTTCCTGGGCAATAGATTTCTGATTGTTTGCCGAGGCCTTTTCCGATTCAGCACGCCTTTGTTCCGACTGAGCTCGTTTGAGATTGGTTTCGGCTATGTACCTTTGCTCCGCTTCCGACTGTTTCGCTTTTTCCGCAATTGCCTTTTCTTTTTCGGCGACAGCTTGCTGATCTTCGGCGCGTTTTAGGTTTTCTTCGGCCACTAGACGCTGCTTCTGCTCGTTCGTTCTGGCCAGCTCCGCATCCGCTTTTTGTTCCTGAGCCGTCTGCTCAGCCAGCAATGCCTTGTCGCGTTCGCTCGCGATCCTTGCCGACTGCGCCGCCATCACGATACCGAAACCCAGAAGCATCAGAAACAGCGTCGCAAGCGACGCCGACGCCGCCTTGTGCCTTAGAAGGAGTTTTCGAAACTGGTACAGAGCGCTCGGCGGACGGGCGAGTATAGGCTGGTCAGTCAAAAATCGCTCGATGTCGTCAATCATTGCCGAAACGCTCTGGTAGCGACGTTCGGGCTCCTTTTCAAGTGCTTTTAGAACGATCGTCTCGACATCCTTATCGACTCTTGGGAAACTTTTTCGCCCTTCGCTAATCGATTCGGTCCGTCCGCGGCCGAGCGGTGCGGGCTGCTGTTCGCAGATTATCCTCATGGCTTCGGGTAAAGCTGCCTGGCGGATATCATACGGAAGGCGGCCGGTGAGCATCTCGTACAGCATTACGCCCAGGGCATATACATCGCTTCGGACATCGACATCAGCCGGATTTCCGCTCAGCTGCTCTGGACTCATATAGTTCAGAGTCCCTTTTATTTGCCCGATCTGGCTTACGTCGGTTGCTCCAGCAAAGTCAGGATCAGTGATGCGGGCAAGGCCGAAGTCAAGAATCTTCACCCTCAATTTGTTGACCGCCGAGTCACCGAAACTATGCTCGCCCGACTCATCGGTGACAAAGACGTTCTGGGGTTTTAAGTCTCGGTGAATTACGCCGCGCTGGTGGGCATAGCTGACCACCTCGCAGATTCTTGAGAACAACGCCAGCTTCTCAACATTCGACAGCGGACTGCTGCCCGATAATTCTCGATCCTCAACAAAATCCATAAGCGAGTTTCCTTGCAAAAGCTCCATTGCGAAGAAGACTTGCCCATCATCGAACCGCCCAGCTTCGTAGATCGAGACAATGCCCGGATGCTTCAGACGCGCAAGCGCCTGAATTTCGCGTTCGAACATCTTTACGTGATATTCGTTGGCATAAAGCCCGCCGCGAATGACTTTCAGGGCAACGAGGCGTCGCGGGTGCTGTTGCTCAGCTTCGTAAACCATCCCCATGCCGCCTTCTCCGATCTTTCGAAGGATCTGGTATCCGCCGGTGCTGACTCGCGGGTCCTGCGAGATCCGTGAACCGACGATGTGCTTTCGCTGTGCCCGTTCGCCCATTTCGATGGTGTCTGCCGCCGATTCCTGGGGTATGAGGATCTTTGTATCGATATCTAAATCGGCTTCGCTTTCGAAACCTTGTCCGTCGCGGGTAGCGGGCAACTGGTCGCCGGTCTTCTTAGCCATCGTTATGTCCTCCGATGCTGATGGTTTGCTATATGTGTGACGTATTCGCTTACGTTTTTTCAGGATTTCACTCGATTCTATTCCTATTCTATTCGCTCGACAATGTATTTTTTTTGCATTTTTCTGCACCGTATACAATTCCCAACCTTTGGCAATAAAGCCCACCTTCACAAACATAGCAATTTCCCGGTTAAATCATGCCTACAAATTTTGACATAGGTTTTTCTTAATGAAATTCACAAATCCATAAGAATAATTGACAGCATTCACGTTCGAAACGATAATAAGGCCTTTCAACACGGAAAATGCTTCCAATAACCGAACAGGAAAATCCGAACACCACGGCGATCGACACAGTTTCGACGCTCGATGCTCTTGGATTGATCAATGATGAAGACAAACTTGTCGCATCGGCCATAGAGAAGGTTCTGCCCGAAATTGCGGAAGCGGCGGACCGGATAGTCGAGCGTCTTAAGAACGGTGGAAGGCTATTTTACATCGGAACCGGAACAAGCGGGCGGCTCGGGGTGCTCGACGCGTCCGAAATTCCGCCGACGTACGGCGTTTCGTGCGATCTTGTCCAGGGCATTATCGCCGGCGGCTACGACGCACTTCACAAGGCGACCGAGTCAAGCGAGGACAATCGCGAAGCTGGAATCGCAGACTTGAAGTCTCGCGGTTTAACGGCAAAAGACGCCGTCGTCGGTATCGCCGCATCAGGCCGAACGCCATATACGATCGGTGCCGTTGAATATGCCAGATCGATCGGTTGTTTCACGGCGGCCATCGTCTGCAATCCCGAATCGGCGATCACAAAGAGCGTCGATATCGCCATTGTCCCGGTCGTCGGCCCCGAAGCCATCACCGGCTCGACGCGAATGAAGGCCGGCACCGCGCAAAAGCTCGTGCTGAACATGATCTCGACCGTGGCGATGATCCGCCTCGGCTATGTTCACGGAAACCGGATGACAAACTTGAAGTCCTCCAACCTCAAACTAAAAGACCGCGGGCTGCGTATCCTCATGGCGGAAACGGGTTTAGACGAAGCCGCCGCAAGCAATCTCCTCACAAAAGCAGGTGACGACCTGCGTATTGCGTTGGTAATGTTTGGCGGCGAAACAGATTTCAGCACGGCTGAAGATGCCTTGTCGAGGGCTGCCTTTGTCGTCGAGGCCGCAGTCGCGAAAATTAGAGACACAAGTTTATGAAATTCACAATTGTTCTGAC
>DLHV01000097.1 GCA_002483395.1 Chloracidobacterium sp. UBA7659
CCCTTGCGCAAGGTCAGAAAATTTCGTCGAATTCGTCTTGAGGGAACTTGAGAAGCCGCGGAGACTTTTCCACAGAAGCCTGTGGAAATTTATATACAACTGCTTAACGGCATTAAGCAAAAATCGGCATTTCTTAAGATTTTGGAACCTGTGGAAAACCGGTGAAATGATTCCTTGCCTTAAGCAAGTCGCCGTCGAGCCGTCTTTTTATGTCGCCGTCGAGCGCCTNNTCGAGCGTTATTTGACCCACTGTCGTAATTGCCGTTCCGAGACGCAAAAAAATATCCACAAAAATCCGCAAAGCTCTAAAAAGGAGGAAAAAGGCTCTGCGTTATTGTGGATAAGAGTTGCAAAAGGCGGACGGGCGGGCGGTCTCCGATCCGCAGCAGCCATTGCCACAGGCTGCTGCTAAACCGTTTTTTGATAGAGCTTGCTAATGAGACCTGCCCCCGACAGCGGGCAACTACTACCGGATCTGCGTCTCGTAGGAGGTCTTGACGCGAAGCTGCTGATTCGGAATGAGTTTGATGTGTTTGCCGCGTTCGATGACGACAGCACCGACGCCAAATGCCGCTCCGACACCTGCCCCGACGGCTGCTCCGACCGGCCCGCCGGCGATCGCTCCGACCACCACGCCGGTTCCCGTCGCCGCACCGATCTTGATGCCGTCTTGTTTGTAAGAGCGGTTGCCGACGGCCATTCCTTCGTTATCGACACGCTTTACGTTGTCGCCTTTGACCGGCAAAACCTCGGTCATAATGGCGTTGAAATTGCTCCAGCGATTTTCGGTGAGGATAATGCGGTCGAACGAAAGCTGAAGCTCCGAGCGGCGTTTGATCTTGCCCGGTTTCGTGATCTTGTTGACGCGGCCCTCGACGATCGCTCCCATGATCTCGGCCGGCGAGACTATCTTCGCCGTGAATTTATCACCTTCGCGGCTGCGTTCCGTGCTCACCTCGTCGATTAGTTCGACGATGATCTCGGTGTCACGCGGGATGATAATAACCGCGTCGCTGACCGGCCTAAAGCTCGTCTTTTGAAAGCTGTCGGATGTCGCCGTGGCCAAACTGTCCGAAACGGGAGCGGTGTTATTTGCAGGTGCTGGAGTCTCCGTGTTTGCGGGGATATTCTGCGATTGCTCCGGCGCCTTTGGCTGCTGAATCACAGGAGCAGTGGTGCCGCGGCGGCTCAAATTTGTCGGCACATTCGCTTCGAACGACCGCTTCTCAAATCCAGTGTCGTAACCCGCTTCAAAGCCTTGTCGATACCCGTCGTTGTAATCCTCAATCGACCCGTATTCTTTGTTGTAGGCACGATTCGCCTTCGAATATTCGGCATGCCGCGTAAAATCCTTCGAAGCGCTGTCGATCGTATCGCGATACCCGGCCATGTATCCATCCGAATAACCCGTTCGGAAACCCCGCTGAAGCGCGACCCTAGAATCCTGTGCATTAACTGAGTGGATTGGAAAAGCGATAAATGTTACTAAACTGAGAGAAAAACTTAGGACGACAGCCAAAAGGCTTATGGTTAGCTTCATGTGATCTCCTTTGTAATGATGGAATTGAGAATCAAGAAATGATTTGTCCGCCTATAGTTATACACAACTACTTAAGAAATTACAAGAGTTTTTATACGGGCGTTTAACGAACCTGATTTTTTGCGACAGGAAGATATAAAAAAGGGCAGCGAAACGGCACTGTCCCACTGCCAAGTTTGCCTTAGGAGGAGCAAATAAAAGCGTCAAAAACTCTTTCTAAACAGGTACGACGCCCGGATGAAGAAAGTTCGGCTGTTTCTCTCGAATCGCGGCTCGTACTGTCCAGTAAACCGGTTGAATCCGTTGTAGTTGAAATTATCGTTATAGCCGACATAGAAAGCGGTTCCGGGATTAGGGTTCCATCCGAAAAGGACCTGTCCCGATGCATTCGATCTTAACGAATCATAATCCCAACGGGCTCGGATATATGTAAAACGCGAGAATTGATAAGTCGAACGCAGCGTAATAATATCGGTATCGAACGCAACCTGTTTGTTGTCGTTTCGCGTCAACCGGCTTTTCGTGTAGTCGACAGACATCCGCAGCGAGTCAATGGGTTTGTACTCGAGTCCGAACTGAGCATCGAACTGCCAGCCTTTACCGGGGTCAAGACCGGGTTCTCCCGCCGGTGGATTCGGGCGGGGATATAGATCCGGAGCACTTTGATATAAAGCTAAGAGTCGTAAATACTCTCGGTACTCCGGCGTATTCGCGTAAGCCAAGAAGGCCGGGCTACGCCGCGGGAAGCGATTTCCAGCACCGAAGTCATAATCAAAGGAACCGAAGATCGACCCAACAAAGCCGTAAATAAAGAATCGTTTATTGACTCGCTTTTCCGCATTGAAACTGAAATACGGCTGCCGTGCCGAGCGAGTCGGTGCACCGAAAAATGCTCCCTGAATGGTGCCGGCCACGTTGCGTTTTGCACCGAATTCTTCTTCGTAAACACGCTCATACTGATCGCCCGCTTCGAAATAAAGAAACAGGTTTCCCTGCAGCGACGCATTTAGGTTCATACCGACGAACGCGTATTGGGTGCGTCCGTTCCAGTCAAACGTATATCTCGCAAACTGGTTCCAGTTCAGACGAATGATGGCGGCTTTTGGGTTCGACTTAGTACTAAAGCGGTTGGCAAAAAAAGCCTGGTTCGTGTTTGTCCGGCGAGTAAAACCCGCGTCGGTACGATAATCGCTGGTGCGTCCAAAAACTTCCGCATACCAGCCATGAGTGTCCTTTGTATAATCGAGACTCCAGAAGTATCCGACGCCATTTCCGGTGCGGTACTGGACACGGTCCGTTAACGGATCGTAAAAGTTCTTTCGCGAATGCGTTCCCAAAGCCTGGAAGGTCATCACCGTGCTCGGGTTCAATTTGAAGGTGCCGTCAAGCCCGCCGACGAAATTCCGGTTTTGCGGCCAGGTGCGGGCAGTGCTGAAAAAACCCAGGTTGTTGTTTTTCCCAAAATCGCGTTTGACCCGGAGAACCGCAAAGAGAGCATTCTTGTCGATGAATTCTTCATTAGGACACGCGACCGCGGGATTCGACAAATGCTGTTGTTCGCAGATGCGCAATCTTGTACGGTCGTCTTCCGAGAAATTTCCCGGAGCTTTGTCCGAAGCGGCCAGGAATCCGAATGACGTTTTGTCGATCTTCCCAGTCAGTTTTGCGGCAAAATCGGGATCGACGATCGTTCGAGAATAGAAAGGCCGCAGCGGTGAATCAAAGATCTCCTTTCCTTCCAGAAAGAAAGGCCGTTTTTCCTCAAAGAAGATCGGGAACCGCTGATTTGCCGTTACAACCGGTGCGTCTGCCTCGATCTCTGCAAAATCGGGGTTGACAGCCGCGTCAAGCGTTATATTCGGAGAAAGCGTGTATTTGAGCGTGACGCCGATGTCCTGTTTTATCGGATGGTTGACGAACCTGCCGGCGGCGATCTCATTTGCAGCTACGCGCTCGCCGGTTTCGCTAATGGTTATGCTCGGAACGATCTCGAGCGTCCTTTCGTACTTTATCTCATCCAGACCAGTAATCTTCCCGTGTTTGATCAGAAAGCCGGAAACATTTCGGTCGTCCGGCAGCCATTGGTCGAACTCATCATTGAGCCGGTCGATATTGCGAGCAGCGTTAAAACCCCACATCTTCCCTTTTCCGGCGGAATAGCGGAGCGATTTGAACGGGATCTTTACCTCGACCGACCAACCCCAGTCCTCTATGACGCCTTTCGATTCCATGACGATGTCAACCGTAAAATCGGCGCCGTTCTGCGATCCTTCGGTATAAATTCCGTCCTGTTGAATTCCCAACGGATTAAATCCCAAAACATATGCGCGGCGCTGATCATTGTAGGTATCGAGCCAGACTCGGACATTGTCCTCGCCGAACACTTCGTCGCGTTTCGCGACCGTCGCGCGGATCTTGTCTTTTTCATCCCAGCATTTGAACGCGATGTAAAGATTCTTTTCATCGTACATCATCAGCACTTCGGTCGGTTTCGAAGGCGCGATGTTGTCCCCCGGACCCGTCTGATAAAAGTCTTTAAATACGACGGCGGTTTTCCAGGCATCTTCGTCTGGCCGGCCGTCAATCGCAATCGTAAGCGCGATCTTCGGCACACTCTGCGGTTTGGCTTTTTCCGGAGGAACTACAACATCGGTTCTCGCCGGAGGATCATCTTTTGTGACCTCAACAACCGAGTCGCCGGTTCTCTTTGCGACCGTCGATTCCGGCGTGCTCGCCGTCTGAGCATTGAGGTGAGCGGAAATAAATATCAGGACGAGCAGGGAATAAAACTTTTTCATGACTACACCGCGTATGAATTGGGAAACAAAGTATAAATTATGTGTTGTTCCACTGTTCCACCATGGAACGGTGAAACACGTGGAACGCCTAATAAAGCACCTATTTACCGCCATTGACTAGAACGCACATTTGGTCAGAAAGTTTCAAAAGTATTGAGTTGTTGTAAGCGTACTTAGGTTGCGGACGCGTACTTCCCCATCCCCAATCTTAAAAGTATATTTCGGACCGCCGGAGCCAAAACGCCAAAGGCCTTCCCTAACAACCTCCGGTGCCCTAAGGTTTTCAACCGTAAGAGCTTCGACATTAGCACTTATGTCGGCGTTTTGATTTTCGGGCACGGTCAATATAAAACTCCCGTCAACAGCCGTTCCCGTTATACTCGAAAAATCGCCCTCAAGATAAACATCGCCATCAACCGTCCTCGAATCAAGATCTCCTTTAAAACCGATCACGCGGACCTCGCCGTCAACAGACGAAAGATGCAGCTTGCCATCGACATCGCGCACGTTGATCGATTCGTCACCACCGTTCAGCTCTATATCGCCGGAAACGCCGTCGAGCCGGATTTCGCCATCGGTCACGATCTTCAGGTTCGTTCGTTTAGGCACGAATACATCAATGCGTACCAGATCCGAATCGCCATAAAAGTGGACGTCACTGGACGCCCTTGCATTGTTCGTGACCTTAAGGTCGACGCCGGAATCGGTGGTGTTTTCGATAACGGTCACCGGTGTCCGGTTGCGTCGGTCGGCCAGTTCGGTCAAAACATATTTAACCTCGGTCTTGTCCCAACCGCGAACCTTTACCGAGCATCCTTTCGCGTCAATTGAAACCTTCGGCGTTCCCTTGACGGCGAAGGTGTTGCTTTTTTTTTCGATGAACTTTGCTCCTGTAGTCCAGTTGGCCGTACGCATGCGGGCCATCGCTATGTCCTGCCGGGCGAGGCTTTCCTGCACTTTCCGCTGAATTTCCTCTTTATTGATTTCTATTTTTGCGAGGGTTTCAACTTTTATCTTATCCATCTCCGGAGCGATGCGTGCGATTTCGGCTTGGGCAATCTTCATGCCTTCCGCCGCTGTCTTACTCGCATCCTTCATTGCCTTCGCGATGCCCTTGTTGATCTTTGCGGATTTAAGGGACGCTCCGTTGTCGGTATCCCAATCGTCGTCATCGTCTTTGCTCTTTTGCGGCAGAAGATTAGTCGCGGGGTTGACCGATTTGCCGTCGTTCTTGCGGGAAACCGACAGTGCTCCGTTTACGCTCTCGAGCCGGATCTGCACCTCACCTGTGCCAACACGGCCGTACATGTCGCGGCCGACATACTTCCCCTTTCGAACCGGCAGTCCGAAGTCGTTTTTAATGTCGCCGTNNAATCCGCTTTGAGGGTTGCGTTCACGTCGGACGGAATGATCAGGTTTACGCGGCCGTTTACCGTGTTGAGCGAGATCTTGCTTCCGTTTTCGAGCCGGTCGAAATCAGCCGCCACCTCGCCGTTCACGGTCGAAAGACTAGCCGTTCCCCGTAAATTCGAAGCCGTGACATTGCCGTTGACGGCGGAGATCTTGGTAATGTTTGTGAAATTCGAAACCGTTACCGACCCGTTTACCGTCTCCACCTCATCAAGCACCGCGGTACGCGGAACCGAGAGGCGAAACTGCACTTCGAGCTTTCCGTGGTTCTTCCAACCCTTGTCTCCGCGATCCCGCCGCCAGCCGTAATCGGCCTCGACGCTGAAAGAATCGGCTCGCGAATCGACCTTTATCTCGACATCGGCCAGAGCTTCTTTCGAATCGGCGATCTTGGTTGCTTCGAGCTTGACCTCGTTCCGTTCCCACGCTTCGACAACAACCGACCCGTTAACATTCGAAACGCTGACCCGTCCGTTCGAACTTATCGGATAGGACTGCTCAAACTTTTCGGTTTCGTCGCCCGGGACCGATTCCGCTATTAAAACGTCGCTTTGCGGCATGTCGCAGCTCTGCACCGGCGTATCGTTATTAGATGAAAATAGCAATCCTGCAAAAACTATCGAGTATAACCAACTCATAAGTGCTTTCTCCTTCCGCAGCCTGTTTTTGGGTATTTTTCCCGTATCTGCAAATAAAACACCGCACATTTCCGATTTATGACAGTTTTTTTCGCGTATCAGCTCCCCTCCTTACGAAGGA
>DLHV01000196.1 GCA_002483395.1 Chloracidobacterium sp. UBA7659
CTAAAATTCACCTGGTGGGGCGGCATTCTCGGGCCAAAGCTGCTGACCCACGTCAAATGCAACGCTTGCGGCTACAAATACAACGGCAAGACGGGCAAGGACAATACGACTGGTATCGTTATTTATTCGGTGATCGTCGGCGTGATCTGTCTAGGGCTGGTCGTTGTACTGTTCGCGGCCGCTGGGCTGATGATGTTCGCGACTAGGTAGCTAAGGGCAGAAACGCGAGTGTGAACGAGCGAGCGCATCGGGTGCCAGGAGCCCTATGACCAGGAGCTCAATGCACGCTCCCTAACGGTCGCGTTTCCGCCCGAATCTACGCGACTTTAAAACGGCTCGTCATCATCTTCAAACACTATCCGCTTCCCGCTTTGAGTTTTCCGCTCGGCACGCAGGCTGTCCGGCTCAAGTTCCTGTAATGAAGGGCTGCCATCAGCGTCCTTCATCAATATCTCGATTCTCCGCTCAGCCTGAACCAACCTATCGCGGCATTCGCGCGAAAGCTTCACGCCGTCTTCGAACAACTTGAGGCTCGTTTCCAGAGGCAGATCACCGTCTTCGAGCTGGCTGACGATCTTTTCAAGTTCGTCCAGCGACGATTCGAATGTCTTTTCCATAAATTTACCTGAAGATCTCCTGCGCTTGTCTAAAAACGTCCTGAAAATCCTTAAAAGTCGCCGATTGCGTTACGCCTCCGTTGCGGCCGCCGTTCGCTATCGCTATTATCTCCTGCCCGATCTTTTGGGCTATCGCCGTTGCCAGCTTTTCATCGCGGACACCGACGATCTTCCATCTATCGCCAACTTTTGTCATTCTCACTTCAAAGCTATGCTCCGG
Organism: Chloracidobacterium sp. UBA7659; assembly: GCA_002483395.1. Lineage (GTDB taxonomy): Bacteria > Acidobacteriota > Blastocatellia > Pyrinomonadales > Pyrinomonadaceae > OLB17. The sequence goes on from DLHV01000196.1 coordinate 838, forward strand.
CAACCTGCTCTTCACGTTAGATTCGTTGCCGTTGGTTTCGATCTCAAGATACCTTTCCGCACCCAAGACCATACCGGCGAAAGGAACATTTTCGAACTTTGCTGTCTTTTCCCGTATCAATCGCGGCAGCTCTTCCCTTGCGCGGTCCTTCACGGCCGGCATCAGCGGAGCAGCGAGCCGCTCAATGCGGGTCAAAGTTTGCGGCGGCAGCCCGCGTCCATAAAGCTCGATCGCCTTTGACGTCACTTGCGGGACAAAATCATCGACCGCCGCATCGGAATCCATAAGCCCGTTGATCGCCTCCTGATCGCCATTCCGTGCGGCCTCGATCAACAGAGCTAGGGAATACTGCGGCGTACCCTTCAAGCTTTGCCAATATAAATAACCGCCGATTCCCGCAACCGCAACCATGGTGGTAAGTATCGCCGCCGATATCTTCAACACGGTGATGAATGGGCGTTTTTTCGCCGGTTCGGCGCGGCTTTCGATGCCTTCAGGCTCGCCAACCTTAGAAACATTAGCGATAAAGGATGACGGATGAGTAAAATCATCCGTTTCAGATCTCACCCTTCCGCCCTCGTCCCTCATCCCTTTAAATATTGACATCACAGGCTATTCTGATGCTAAAACCTCTGCGTCAAGTTTCCCACTAGCTAACCGTATTTTCAATTTGTCTCCAGTTTTTGTTTGCTTCGAATCGCGGACGATCGTTCCGGCCGCCGTTTCGGTGATCGAAAAGCCACGTTTCATTACTGACAGCGGTGAAAGCGCGTCGAGTCGCGCCATTGTAAGCTGCAATTCTTGATGCCGCGCACGCGTCATCTCGCCGCCTGCCGCCGAATGCCTCTGATTCAGCAATGCGAGTCGCTGTGTATTATCTGCGACTTTCGCTGCAAGCCTTATCGGTGACAGCCGTGCGATGACCGCATTCAATCTTTCTGCCTGCCTACGCACCCCTGTGTCCACCGCGTTCTCTGCGTTCAAAAGCAAACCTTCAACTCGGTGCCGTAGATCACGAATGCGCGCGGGAAATTCAGTAAACACCGGCGACATGGCCAGCGACTGCAGATCGGTCTGCGCCTGCAGCAGTTTGTAACTGATGAATTGGTTAAGATCGTTCGTTCGCCGCGTCAGATGTTCGACAATTTCCTGTTCGGCCATCGCGACGATCTCAGCGGCGGCTGACGGCGTGGCCGCACGCAGATCGGCGGCAAGATCGGCGATCGTGATGTCCAACTCGTGACCGACAGCCGAAATAATCGGGATCGCCGACGCCCGTATGTGGCGTGCAACGATCTCTTCGTTAAACGCCCAAAGGTCTTCGGCCGACCCGCCGCCGCGTCCGACGATCAGCACGTCGATCTTGTCGAGCAACGATGCCGAGTCGTTATACCTGTTCGCAAAACGTATCGCCGCGCTTATCTCCTCGCCGGCCGTCTCGCCCTGTACAAGCGTTGGAATAAGAACGATGCTGATGGAGCGCGCACGACGCGACAGCACATGTAGAATGTCAAAATACGCCGCGCCCGTCGGCGACGTGACAACACCGATCCGCTTCGGAAATGCCGGCAGCGTCCGTTTCAACGCCTCGTCGAACAGCCCTTCGGCGGTGAGTTTCGCCTTTATCTGCTCGTACGCAACTGCTAACGCGCCTTCGCCGACCGGCTCCAGAGATTCGACGATCATCTGATATTCGCCGCGCGGCTCATAGATCGAAAGCCGCCCGCGAACCCGCACCTGCAGTCCGTCAAATGGCTGAAACCGTATGCGGTAATTCGTCGTCTTCCAAACCGCCGCCCGCAACTGCGACGAACCGTCATGCAGCGTGAAATACCAATGCCCCGACCGGGCCGCCGTGAAATTAACGATCTCGCCCTCTACCCAAACGGACGCAAACTGCCGCTCAAGCACTGAGCGCACCTCGGCATTCAGCTCCGACACGGTCATCGGCCGGCGTTCTTCTTCGTCAAATAGAGATTGTAGTAAGCTTTGCTGCACCAGGTGATTTTAACCTGTTCTTGTCAGAACCGGGAACGGTAGTGACCGGGT
>DLHV01000019.1 GCA_002483395.1 Chloracidobacterium sp. UBA7659
ATATTCTTTAACCGCGGTGTTATTATCCGGTTTTAATGTGGCATTACCGCTGGGCTTTTTCTGCTCGGCGGCCTGCTCGTCAAGTTTCCGCTTGATCATTGCTTGGACCACGTTCTTTGGAACGTTGAATGTGATTACTAAATTCTTGCCATTTGGTTCAACTTTCAAATTCTTCAGTAATTCCAAATCATCCTTGTCATTTTGCAATTCCGCCGCCTTTTCCGGTTTGTTTTCTTGCTCCATCTGGGCGATCACCTTCTGTTTTTGATCGATTTTCCAGTCAACTCCGATCTTAAAGGCGGTCGCAAGGCTGCGAGCACGCGCGTCCCCTTCCACTTCGGACTGAATTACTGCGGACAAATTTGTATCATCTTGCTGAAGAGACAGATCAAGCGTTTTTCCACTCAAGTCAGAAAGGTATTGCAGAAAGCCACTATCATTAAACGCTTCAATCCCAGCTTTAACGTCAGCAATCATCTGTGGATCAGAACTTTCAGCCTTGTTAAATCGGAAAGATCGCGCGTCAAGTTTTCCCTCTTTACTGAGTTTGCCCGATGCTTTGATCAAAAATGGCGTTCCCAAATTCAGCTGGCTTTTGGACGCTCGATCAATCAGGGCAAGTGCCAGTTGTTTCAACGGAAGCCTATTAATAACCCTCTCCTGGACGGGGGCTGTCGGGTCTACAGTCGGCGTGGGTTGCGGCTCTTTTTTGTTATCCGCTACTGTGGCTTCCTTATCGTCTTTTTTCGGGTCGTCAGTCGGTGTCACGACTCTCCCACCGCGTCCTCGCTTACGAAACCCCGCGTTTGTGCCGGGGCTAGTCTTAAAAAGCGGTGTATCGCCGTCGTCCTGATATGCGTTCGGGTTCGGCACGGGCGGCGTTGCCTTCTGCTTCAACAGATCGCTGTCGTTGTTCAGAGGCGTAGTGAATCCCGGCATAAAATTGCCTGTTGAGTTTGTCGGGTTCGCCAACTGCTGCTGAAGCATTGCGTACTGGATAGGATTTGCGATCTGGAAATAGCCTTCCGGGTATGTCAACGGCGAGGTTTCGTTGCTGACGTCGATGTAGGTAATTTCAGCGTCGCCAAGGTCCGTTTTCTCGTATGCCATATCGACATACTCACGTTCCGTTCCGAAAAGCACGGTTCCAACATAGGCCATGTCCAAAACCTGACAGACTCTGCCGACGAATGGGCTGTCGCAGCCACGCCGGGTCAAAAGATTGGTCTCGCCGATAAACGCGAGAACCGAAAGATTCAGAACGGCCGAGATCGCCAGGATAATATAGATCGTCCGCGTCAGGACCCAACTCTTGATCTCGTAATTGTGAAAAAGATCGCCGTCATGCGATTCAACCTGCGTGAATTCGTAATTGTATAATTCCTGCTCAAACATATTTCAGATATATCTGCGAAAAAAATATCACCAGCTAAAACTGCTCACTGTTCATTTTAGACGCATTGCACCGCCGTTGCGTTGCGATGCAAATAATAATTTTACCATTTCACAATGCCAATTGGTAGTATTCAATTCAGTGCAGAAGCCCACGCGTTAGCAAGGGCGTAATCGATACGTTGAGTGTTACGCCCTTGCTTACGCGGGCTTCTGCATGATGCCGGCGGGCTTCCGCATAGACATTACGGCCCTAAATACCTAATATCCAATCATATGGCACGGTCGCGATACGATAACAAGCGAAAAAACAAGGGCCGTTCGCGTCCGGACCGCCGTACAAACCAGGAACGACAGGATAAACGTATTCTTGCACGCGAAAGTTCCGCTGACGTGCCGCGTGCGGCTGCAACGCCGCAACAGTTGAAGTCGGTCGAACGCCTTCTTTCAGGAATTGGCGTACCTGAACAGAAACCACTAAAACCCGACGATTTTCAGACCGAGGCCCTCGAAGCCATAGAAAAACAGGATGTTTTGGTCACCGCTCCGACCGGCAGCGGCAAGACCTGGATCGCCCGCGAGGAAATTCGGCGCCTTCTGGCACAGGGGAAGCGGGCCTGGTACACGACGCCGTTGAAGGCACTGACAAACTCAAAATACGTCGAGTTTTCCAACGAATTTGGAGCACGGAATGTTGGGATTCTGACCGGAGACAGAAAGGAAAACGCCGATGCGCCGCTGATCGTCGGAACGACGGAAATATATCGGAATCAGCTATTTGACGCTCTTCGCGGCGGCGCGCAGGTAAGGACCGATTTTGTCATTCTCGACGAAGCTCATTATTTGGCCGACGAAGACCGCGGGCATGTTTGGGAAGAGGCGATTATTCTTACACCACCGAGGATTAGAATGCTGCTGCTGTCCGCAACGGTCGGCCGTGCGAAGCAATTTGCACGTTGGATAGAAAATGTGCGTGGCACAAGTGTGCGTGTAATAAACCGAGCCGGTTCGCGGCCGGTAGAGCTGCGGGCGGCGTATCTTTCGAGCGATCTGCGGTTATTTCCGTTGTTCGATGACGGCGGAGGAATAAATCGGGATATAGAACAATTTGCGGCCGAAAA
>DLHV01000038.1 GCA_002483395.1 Chloracidobacterium sp. UBA7659
GCCATATCGGCCATCGAGCAACCGGCGGCCAGATCCGGCAGGACGACCTGCTGCTGCGCTCCGCTCAATATGTCCGCCGATTCGGCCATGAAATGCACGCCGCAGAAAACGATGTATTCCGCCTCGGTCTGGGATGCCATCACCGATAGCTGGTAAGAATCACCGGTCAGATCGGCGTGGCGAATAACGTCGTCCCGCTGGTAATGATGACCCAGAATCACCACGCGTTCGCCTAATTCCCGCCGCGCCGACTCGATTCGCGAGGCAACCTCCGCGTCAGGCATCACAAGGTAATTTTCGATCGTCCGCGTCTCTTCCAAAAGAGCACTCATTTCGGCCTCCAAATAAAAAACTGTCTAACCTAAAATGATTGCGCTTTGATTCGTGGAGTGCAAGCGAAAAAGCTTTTATATCCAGCCGGTTATCTTTTCTATGATAAGGATAACGCCATAGGACAATGCGGCGATGAGAGCTGCCATTGGGATGGTCAACACCCAGGCCCAGACGATGCGGCCCGCGACGCCCCATTTTACGGCGGAGAAGCGTTTTGCGGAGCCGACGCCGACGATTGCTCCCGTTATTGTGTGAGTGGTTGAAACGGGAATACCAAAAGCTGTCGCACCAAAGAGCGTCATCGCGCCGGCCGTTTCGGCGCAAAATCCGCCGACGGGCTGGAGCTTTACGATCTTTGTGCCCATCGTTTTGATGATACGCCAGCCGCCCGACAGCGTGCCCAAACCGATCGCCCCGTGTGCGGCCAGAACTACCCAAAGAGGAATTTCCGGCAGTTTCCCGCCCGGGTCCATACCTAGGAATCCGCCCGAAACAAGGACTATAGTTATGATGCCCATCGTTTTCTGAGCGTCATTGCCGCCGTGTCCCAGCGAATAGGCCCCGGCCGAGAATAGCTGGCCGACCCGAAAAAGGCGATCTACCTTGTTGACCGCCACTTTGTGGAAGACCCAATAGACGGCGATCATTAGAATGAACCCGATCGTCATACCGATGAGCGGTGATAGAACGATAAAGGTAAGTGTTTTTATCCAGCCTTCCGCCTTCAAAACGGTTTCCGCACCGGTAAAACCGAAGTGATAAACGTACGAAGCCAGGGCCGACCCGGCGTAGGCGCCGACCAAAGCGTGCGAGCTTGACGTCGGCAGGCCGAGATACCACGTGATCAGATTCCAAAATATGGCTCCCAGCACTGCCCCGAGCAATACGTACAGTTGGTCTCCCGGCGGGATGACAGCGATATTGACCATGTCGCCGCCGATAGTTTTCGCGACGGCCGTCCCAAAAACCAAAAATGCAATGAAATTAAAGAAGGCCGCCCACGCAACCGCAACACCGGGCGACAGAACACGCGTCGCCACAACTGTCGCGATGGAGTTTGCCGCATCATGAAACCCGTTTACATAGTCGAACGCGAGCGCGACGAAAATGATGAAAATGACCAAGCCGTATGAAACTGTTTGTCCGTCCATAGGTGCGGTTGTCAGTTGTCCGTAGCCGGTTGTTAGTGCCGGATTCCCCGACAACTGACCGGCAACCGACCTCTGTCTAGTTGTGTTTTAGAACTATGCTTTCGATGATGTTCGCGACGCTCTCGCAGCGGTCGGTGGCGTATTCAAGGATCTCGTAAACCTCCTTCCACTTGATGATGAAGATCGGGTCCTGCGAGGACTTGAACAGTTCGCCGATCGCCAGGAAATACGCTTCGTCCGCCTCGTTCTCGAGTCTATGTATCTCGACAATGTGGGCGTTCATGCCATTCGGTTTTTTTAGCAGCAGAATCGCCGAATTCATCTCGTATGCTAAGCCGTGGATCAATTTGGCAAGCTGGACCGAGTGTTGGTTGAATTCGTGTATGTCATACATACGTATTGCCCTGGCCGCCGCATCGATATAGTCGCAAACGTCGTCAAGCGCCACCGAGAGAGCGTAGATATCCTCGCGGTCAAACGGCGTGATGAACGATTTGTTCAGCTTTGTCGTGATCTTGTGCGTTATGTCGTCGCAAGCGTGTTCCACGTCCTTGATTTGCCTCGCGTATGACGGAAGGTCCGGATCGGCGTCGGCCATCATCTCGACAAGGATGCCCGACGCTTCCTGAATCTTGCCGGTCATTTGCGCGAACAATTCAAAATACTCATCTTCTCTCGGTAACAGGCTAAATGCCATCTTGTTTGATCTCCCGTGTCAGAATTGACTTAAATAACTACTCTTTTGAGCCGTGCTTAATAAATACAGCCTCGCGCAAATAGACGTTCAGCTCGCAAATGTCTTTCACGTAATCGCCGATGCGTTCGAGGTGCTTGGCAACAAAAAGCAGGTGTGCGGCGCCTGTCGTTGCCGACGGATCGTCGATCATTTGTTCGATCAGCTCGTCAAAAACTCGTCTGTAACATTCGTCGATCTTTTTGTCGCGTTTTATGACCGCACGCGAAGTTTCGGCGTCTTCGGATGTAAACGCGTCAAGAGCATCACGCAGCATCTCAGAGGCGATCTCCGCCATCAGCGACAGATCGATGTAATTGTTGACCTGAGGTTCGTTGTTTAGGATCAGTGCGGCCTCGGCAATGCTCGATGCATGATCGGCGATGCGCTCAAGTATCGGCGTTATCTTCGCGACCGAAACGACAAGGCGAAGGTCATGTTCCGTCGGCCACTGCGAAGCAAGAATGTCGATGCTCAGGCGATCGATCGTCAGCTCCATCTGGTCAATGACTTTATCCTGTTCGATCACCTCCGTCGCAAGCTCGCTGTCGCGCTCGATCAAGGCCCGCATTCCGCCCTCGACAGCAGCTTCAGTCTTGCCGCCGAGCAATAAAATTTTATCGCGAAGCAGATCGAGCTGCTCGTCCATGTTTCGTTCCGGCATTTGTTCCGCTGCGCCGTCTCGCAGATATTGTTTTCCACCGTCGGCCGACAAATCTCTCGTCACTGTATTCTTATTCATAAGCTAAACAGTTGATAATACTTCAGCTTCGATGTCAGATTAGTTAAATTATACTTAAGTTTACGTTTGGTATAATTCACTCGGGTGAATAATTAACACTTTGTTAACATTGTGATAACATTGTGTATATATTCTCATTCGAAATCCTAAGTTTTGACCGTTTCCCGGCTAGATTTTTTTCCTATGACACCTGTTATTGACGCGACAGAAGTTCGAGATGAACTTGAAAACGATCTTGCGCTGGCAATGCTTATCCAGAAGCGCCATTCGAAGAAGATCGGTTCGGAGCAGGCCCGCGATCTGATCGAGAAAATAAAGAATGCACTCGGGAGGTCGGAAGTCGAAAATATCTGTGAACCTCCCGCCCAAATTTGAACGACAATTTCCCTTTTCAGTAGACCCAGATTCCAGTCGCCTGCCAAAAAGCGGCGAACGTCACAAAACCTTCAATACATCAAAAACGCACATAGCCGCCGATTGATTCTTCGTGGGCGGTTATCTTAATATTGCAAAAAGTACTGCACGGGAGGGAACGATGATATATCACGGCAAAATGAAACGACTTGGAGCACTTGCTCTTGTGGCAACATTGACAATGCTGCCGCTGATGGCAAGTGCCCAGACACGGATCAGCCTGGCAAAGAACAAGTATAAGGTTCAGGACGACGTTAAGCTTGGCCGCGACGCCGCGAAACAGGTCGAACAGCAGATGCCTATATTGAACGACAGCCAGGCCCAGCAATATGTAGAGCGGGTCGGCAAAAGGCTGGTTGCGGCGATCCCTCCGCAATTCCAGCAGCCCGCGTTCGATTACACGTTCAAGGTCGTCAACGCTCGCGATATCAACGCCTTTGCACTTCCAGGTGGGCCTATGTATGTAAACCGCGGAATGATCGAGGCTTCGAAGAACGAAGGCGAAATGGCGGGCGTCATGGCCCACGAGATCAGCCACGTCGCCCTTCGGCACGCAACAGCACAGGCAACAAAACAGAGCAGCGTAGGCAATACACTTGGCACGATAGGATTGATCCTCGGCGGTGCGATCGTCGGCGGGCAGGCCGGAGCCCAGGCCGGTGCAATTGCTGCCGCGGCATGGCAAACAAAATACAGCCGCGAATACGAGACACAGGCCGATATTCTAGGTTCGCAGATAATGGCTGATGCAGGTTACGACCCTCGCGACCTGGCAAATATGTTCCAGACGATCGCCAACCAGGGCGGCGGCCGCGGCCCACAATGGCTGAGCAGCCACCCCGATCCTGGCAATCGCTACCAGAAAATAAATCAGGAAGCCGCATTGCTGAATGTTTCGCCAAATCCTATAAAGATCACCCGCGACTTTTCGCGTACAAAGGAAAGATTCGCCGGAATGCCGCGTGCACAGTCGATGGCGGAGATCGAGCAGGCATATAAAAACGGTCAGGGACAAGGTACTAATCCGATGGCGGGCGGCCAGTATTCGAACCGCGTCGCGTATCCTTCGACCCGGATTCGGGCATACAACGGCAATGGCATCAGCCTGAATGTTCCAGGCAATTGGCGCGAATTTTCGCAAGGCAATCTTACGTTTGCTCCGGACGGAGGATTCGGCGATCAGGGCATCACTCACGGGGTGATGATCGGAGTTTACCAGTCGCAAAGCTCGGGGCTCGCAAATGCGTCGCGGGATTATATTAAGGGGATGCTCCAGAGCAATTCGTATCTGTCGCAGCGGAACAGCCTGACAAGAACAACGGTGGCCGGCCGCCAGAGTTATACAACGACGCTGTCCGGCGTTTCGCCGGTCACTAACCGGAATGAGACCGTAACAATTTACACGGCACAGCTTAGCAGCGGTGATCTCTTGTACATCGCGGCCGTAGCACCCGAAGATGAGGCCTTCAGGTATAACAACACGTTTCGTAATCTGATCGGTTCGATTCGGCTGAATGATTGAGGCAAAGACTGGAGCGCAGGCATCCTTGCTTGCACGAACGCGGCAGCGTTCGAATGGAGCAGCCCGGGCGCTTTTTCGCGTTTCACGCTTAGGCAAGCAGGGATGCTTGCGCCCCAGTCAAATCGTTTCCTTCGGCTTCGCCTGAACGGTCAACAACGCCGCGGCCGCGATCAATGAAACTGCCGCACTCGCAAGAAAAGCCGCCGTTGCTCCGAATGCGGTCCAGACCAACCCGAAAAGCAGGGATGCGGGAAAAACCGTAATGCCGAAAGCAAGATTGTAAAAACCGTAAGCAGTTCCGCGTTTTTCATCGACGACCAGGTCGGCCACCAACGCCTTTTCGGTACTTTCACTTAACCCAAAATATGTTCCGTACGCAATAAATAAGGCCCACGCCTGCCAGGGCGAATCTACAAACGCAAATCCCGCGTAAACCAGAGCGTAGACGACCCAGCCGGCAACTATCATCTTTTTCCGGCCGATCTTGTCCGACAGATCGCCGCCAATAAGCGAGCTGATGACCTTGCTGAAATGCAAGACCATCCATAAAAGAGGCAGCATCGGCGGTGCGATCCCGGCCTGTTGGGCACGCAGGAGAAGAAATGCGTCGGTCGAATTTGAAAGCGTAAAAAGCGCTATGACGGCGAGGAATCGTTTGAAATTACCGTCAAATTCCCCGAGCGAGAATTTTATCGGCATCGTATCGAATTCCTTTACCGGTTTCGTCTCTTCGTGGACGAAAAAGATGATTACGAACAGTCCGATGACGACCGGAATTGACGCAAAAAGGAAGACTTGCTGATATTCGCCCGCAGTTGGCGATTCCGGGTCGGAGGCAATGTATGACAGCAGCACGAACGCTATCACCGGCCCGATGACCGCTCCAAGATGGTCGGCGGCCCGGTTAAACCCGAATGCGAGCCCGCGTTTTTCCCGCGGCACGCTTGCCGCAAGCAGTGCGTCGCGCGGTGCCCCGCGAATGCCTTTACCGACCCGGTCCGTCATCCGCACGGCAAGCACCTGTTGCCAGCTGGTGACGAATGCAAGCAGCGGTCGGACAACAGCGGCAAGGCAATATCCGAGAAGAACAGGCAGTTTACGCCGGTGAAAGCGGTCGCTAAGGTAGCCTGAAAACAGTTTTAAGACGCTGGCGACCGATTCGGAAAAGCCCTCGATCAATCCGATGTAAAATGGCGATGCTCCCAGCGTCATGAAAAGAAAAACGGGAAGCAGTGGGTAGATTATTTCGCTGGAGGTGTCGTTTAATAAGCTGACAAGGCTTAGCGCGAAGACGTTGCCGGAAAGACCGCGGTAACGATTCCAAAAACGGAGCTTCGGAGTTTCCGGCGGCTGGTCCATATAAAAGTAGAACAGGCTGCCTGGCCTGTTCGTTCCGTTTCATTACCGATCAATATTGCGCTTATACGAGCATTCATCGACAGGCTTGGCAGCCCGTCGTACGAGCTTACCGCTGGCGTTCGACCGGCGGCCTCGGTCTGGGGCTTCCGCCTGAGCTGAAATACCACAGTGAAACACTACCGGCAATCGCGATCACAAGGATAACGCCGACCACAGCAAGCCGAAATGCCATTTTGACCGTTTTTTTGAGAACCTTGTATGCAATGAAAGCGACGCCGAGAAATACAAGTAGAAACGCGACGGCCACCGCGGCACCGATAATGCTGCCGCTTGGAGCCACATCGAATAAGAAAGTTAAAAAGCTCATGTTTCCTTCCGCTGGGCGAGGGCTTTTTCGATCTCGTCGATCTCTTCGTCGGTCATCGACGCGGTTTCTGACGGTAAAGAATATTTCCCATCGGCCCACGCCCCAAAATCGAGAAGCTTGCATCGCTCCGAGCAAAACGGCCGGAATTCGTTTCCGCTAAACTCGGTCTCTTTACCACAATTCGGACACTTAACTACGGGCATAACAAATCAGTTGAACGTCAGATTAACATACCGGACGCATCATCAAAAACAGTACGGTTACCGAAAAAACGGTTGAATGTTTAAAACTTTGATGCAAATATAGTAGTTAATTGCACGCCGGTTTTGCATTAAAGCGAACAAACCTGCGATTTGCAGCGTATTTCTGACAGGGGAAAGAACTGATTATGAGCGATTACAAGGAACGTTTCGACAAATGGCAGCGCGATGCCAAGGAGAAGTTTGAAGAGATCGATAAGCAGCTTGGCCTGAAGGACAAGATCGAAGAAGGCGCCCGCGTCGTGGTTGAAACCGCCCAAAAAGGCGCCGAAAAGATCAAGGCTGAGGCCGAGAAAACCGAGGCGGGCAGACAAGCCGTAAAAGTGGCCGAAGGTACGATAAAAACGGCCGAAAGCGCGGCCAAGAAGGCCTGGAACGCCAGCGAGCCGATCCGGGATGCGGCCGAAGACGCGGGCGATAAGGCTGGCGATGTTGTGAAAGAAGCGGGCAAAACGGCCGGCGAGGTTATCAATATCGCGGGAAAAAAGGCGGGCGAGATATTCGACGACGCTTACGAAACCGTCGGCAAGAACGCAAGCCGCGTGTCAAAAGCGTTTTCATTCGGTGCAGGCTGGACGCGGACCATCGATTCGGCAATGAGCGCATTTTCGAAAACATCGGGCTGGATTCAGGAAAATCCTTTACAGGCCGCGACCACCGGCGTTTCAATGGCCATCGGCGCCGGGATCGGCGTCGTCTTCACTGGCATCAGCTCGCACTGGCTGTTTAATTCGGCCCTGCCCGCGTGGTCGGTCAAAAAGATCGGCGAGCAATTCGACGGCTACCTTAAAACACGTGAGGAGCTCATCGAAAAAGGCGAGTTGAACGAAGCCGAAACCGAACGCGTCAAATTCGAACGTGACATCGCCCGGCGCATTGGCGCACCGCTGCTCGGTGCTTTCTCATTCGCCTCCGGCGCCGTAATGATGACCAATATCCTCAATCCAAAGACGATCACCGGTGCCCCGATCGACTGGATACTCGGCGGCAACTCGCTCCTCGAAGGCGTGTGGTTCTTCGGCAACGGCATGGTCTGCTTCAAAACCAGCTACGACTTCTTCATGATCGCCCTCGAAGACCAGGCCGAGGCCCAAAGGTTAGTGAAGGAGATAAAGGGATTATTGCCGCAGGCTGTATAATGCACTTATGGCGTTTCAACCAAAACAAGTTTATTCACTCGAAGAATATTTGGAATTGGAGAAGAACTCCAAGGAAAAGCTCGAGTTCTGGGATGGAAATGTCTGGTCGATGAGCGGGGCAAGCTATGCTCACAACGTTATTGTCCGAAATCTAAGCACTGAGCTTGATCTAAAACTTCGCGACAAAGGCTGCCATGTCTTCCCAACCGACATGCGCATCAAGGTTCCGTCATACTCACCGTACCGTTACCCCGACCTGACTGCTTTATGCGGTAAACCGGAGATCGAGCAGATCGGCGGGATCGATATGCTCATAAATCCCCAATTGATAGTCGAGGTCCTTTCCGATTCAACCGAAGCCTTCGACCGCGGCGACAAATTCAGTTACTACAAATCCATCGAAAGCTTCTCCGAATATCTCCTCGTCGCCCAACACCGCCCGTATGTCACACAATTTATCAAACACGGAGACGGCTTCTGGATCAACTACGAGTTCAACGACCTGAGCGAATCGGTCGAGCTTCGATCCGTCGTGTGCTCCCTCCCGCTCGATTCGATCTATCGCGACGTAACATTTCCCGCTAGTCCAAAAGCTCCCCTCTTTGACTAAGAGGGGTGGGTTTAGCTCCCTCCTGCCCAAGGAGGGGTGGCAGCCGCTTCGGCTGACGGGGTGGTGGAAGGTCGGGGTGGTAGACCATAATCGAAACCGAAAAGTAGCGGCTCTTTCGAGGAGCAATCGGTGGGAGAAGGACTTAGCCGATCTGCTCGGCTAGCGCGATGATGATGCCCTCGGGGACGCGGAGGTAGAAAACAATTGAGAATCGAGAATTGGGAATTGAGAATTGAGAGAGGGCTGGACGGCCGGAATGTGCGCTCAACCCTGCAGTCTTTCGCGGTGCGAGCTCCATCGGAGGGCGCCGCCGGGGTCTTCCGCTCTCTCTCAATTCTCAATTCTCAATNNAATCGAGAATTGGGAATTGAGAAATGAAACGAGAACAACCTCGTCATGCCCACGGCCCGCGAAAAACGCCGTCGAGCCCGACGACGCCGTCGGCCCGATCTCCCTCCGCCCCATGGATTGATACATATGAGCTTTTTTGAGATGCCGTCACGAGAGGAATGGAACGATATTGACGTTAATCACTGGCCATCTCTGCTTGAAGAGCTCGATGAGATCGGTTTGTGATCAACGGTGGGTATTAGGCCAAGAGCTATTTGACGCCCGACGCGTGACGACGATAGACTTCGGTGAAGGTCGAGCAACCCACAACAGTTGGCGGAGTGTCACTATGAATGATTTAACGACAAGAGAGCCGGCCAACGACCCCCAGGATTTGGAGCGATTGTTGGTAGCGAGAGAGAACGCGGGAGATGTTGCCGGCATGACGGCGTTGTTCGAGCCGGACGCGGTGGTCGACATTGGCGNNTCCTGCGTGGTAAAGAGGCAATTCACGAGTTTTTTACCAAACTCCAGGTTACGGGGTTTGGACCGGAAAAACGAAAGTTCGAGTTCGGAGAACAGCGACCGGCGCTCATTTGCGGTGATCTGGCCCTCACCTCGACGCGCAGCCGTGATGGTACCGTGACCACGGAAGTTGCGCGCCGCCAGAAGGATGGAACGTGGCTATGGGTGATCGACAGGTATTCCGTCTCCTGGTGATTTGCAGGTATACCGTCACCTTAGCCGCGGGGGGATCGGTTCTTGGACGCTATCGAAATACGGCTCTGCACGAACGCCATCTGCTCGTTCTAAACCGCCTGCTCGATTGCCCGCTCGTTCCGAAGGCACGGTCGCGTTTTGGGTCTCGACCGTTATCGTTATAAGATTGAGCATTAATGAAGGACCTCATCATTTATCATAACCCTGATGTGTTAGGCTTTTCGGCCCATGAGTTGGAAGGTCTTAAGGCCGTCACAAAACAAGAGAACGCAGGCTTGGAAGGTGAGCGTGTTTGGGTGGTCACGGGTGAAGGCAAGCCACGTCGGTATTTTTTGCGTTCATACTTTGTAGTTGACGAGATTGGACAAGGAGATACTTCGGGTACGATTCTTAAGGGCATTAAGGGCCGCGTATTTGACCCGATGCCGGAGCTAAGTGATTTCGAATGGTTTTCTAAACTAAAGAGCGTGGAGGGCAATTTCCGCTTTGGTCCACGCGCAATTCGCAACCCAGAGATCGTTCACGGATTAGAACATGTGGCTCGGACTTTTGCCCCCTTGGCCGTGGCGATCGGGCAGGCCAAACATAAAACCCGCCGCCTTGTATCCAACGCGAAAAGGCGGAGAGGCAAAATGATTGCTTTCGGTTGGTACGGTGGTAAATACTCTCATCTCGATTTCATATTGCCAAATTTACCGAACGGGGAAACTCATTTCTGCGATGTTTTCGGAGGTTCGGCCGCGGTCATAATGAATCGGAAGCCGGCGCCCGTCGAAACCTATAACGACATCGACTCGGATCTCGTAAATTTTTTCGCTGTGTTGCGGGAAAATACAGATGAGCTGATTCGGGCGATTGGGCTTACTCCGTTTTCCAGAGAGGAGTTGGTCAAAGCGCTTACACCTGCCGAGAATTTATCTCCGCTCGAACGAGCGAGACGTTTCTATACGCGGGCCCGCCAAACGCGGACAGGTCTTGCTCAGACTAGTAGCGAGGGACGATGGGCTCATTGCGTACTGACGTCGAGGGCAGGCATGGCAGGAGCTGTTTCGAGGTGGCTCGGCGCGGTCGAAGACTTGCCGGAGATAGCGCAAAGATTTCAAAGAGTTCAAATCGAGAACGCTCCAGCAGTAGAAATAATCGAACGTTATGATACGGCGGAAACACTGTTCTATCTTGATCCTCCGTACGTTCACAAAAGTCGCGGCGATAGTAAAGCCTATGCTCATGAGATGACTGATAACGAACACGTTGAGTTAAGCAAAGTTATACATAGTATTCAGGGACGGGCAGTTTTATCGGGCTATAGGACGGAACTCTATGACGAGTTATATCGGGATTGGAATCGGATCGACGCGCCGGAAAAAATCTGCAATTCGTCCAAGGGTGTTCGGCAGGAGTGCCTCTGGGTGAACTTCGAGCCGAATATGAATTGATGGCCCGCAAAATATCTCCGAATACATCGGATGCAACCTATCTTCTCAATAAACTTTGGGATGAAGTATTAACTGAGGAGGACAATACTGGACCTCTCGACGAACAAATCGACGAGCTGATCAATAGTAAGCGCGTCGCGATTCGGTATTGTCTTCCGATCCAGCTCTTGGGAAAACTCACGGATCACAAACTCGATGCTCTCCGCATGAAGAAGGGCGGGAACAAAGATGATCCAGCAGCCTGGGTACCTCGTGAGTTTGCAAAGAAGGTTATCGTGCCTTGGGTAACCGAAAACGACAACGTTCTGGGTAACAGCAAAGATCCGTATGTCGGAAATCCGGCTCGGATTTACAGGCTTTCGACAAATCCAAAGGATGTGAAGCGTAGCGACTAGCCGCAATGGAATCAGGTTTACCGCGTTATCAACGAAGTCCAGCAGAAAAATAGCGCAGAATTCACTCGAAATCGTTTTCTGCAGGTTTTACGAAGTATCAAAGCTAAACTTCGGGCAAGTCAGTTTGATTTTGTCGTCCCGGAAAGAGTCAGTCTGGAACAAACTGAGCGGATTGTTCGGACANNGGCGGGGATCGAGGCCTATCCGTTGCCGCCGCGTGGTTTGAAACAATGGGCGAAATATTCGGCGTTTATTCGCATATTGTTAGGTTTTCCATTAACGCTTCGGACGCATCCACCGGCTCAACAGCCGATATCGAGTGCTTTAAGGGGGATGAGCTAAAACTTGCGGTCGAAGTGAAGGAGCGAAGCTTGACTCTGATCGATGTCAAGGACGGCATTAGTAAAGCAAGAAAGAAGGGAGTGACTGAGCTACTTTTCAACGTGTCTAGTATTGATTCCACTGAGACCGATCAAATCGAAGAACTCATGGCCAAAACTTGGGCATCTGGCACAAATCTATACCGAGTCTCAATCGAAGATCTCATGCACGTAGGATTGTCTATCGCTGGTGAACAAGGTCGGCGTGTTTTCTTGAAGAAAATCGGCGAACAATTGAACTCATTTAATACTCAACCTGCGAATCGCCTTAAGTGGAAGGAGCTTTTGGAGGCGATATAGTGTACGGTCACGTCATCAATATCTTCAGTTCCTCGATCGACAGAACAGGCTTGCGCCGATGAAGCATTTTGTGACAATTCGCACAGACAGGCCGCAAATCCTTGATCGGGTCAATCTTGTATTCCCGTTTAATGTTTGCAATGGGTCTTAGGTGATGAACCTCAATATAATTTTCCCCGCGCGTCCCATACTTAGCGGAAAAATCAAACGTGCAGACTGCACATTTGTGACCGTAATATTCTACACAATCCTTTCGAGCGTCTTTGCTTCGGTCGTATGTCCATGTCGTAATTTTTTTCGCTTTTCCTTCCGAGTATGTCCGGACGTCCTTGAGACTACTTGCGCTAAAAGAATATCGGTCATCAGCCTGAATAATTGCAAAAAGATCATCGGCGATAATATCAGGAAGCGAAACCCCGCTCGCTTGTGAGGTCCAATGATAATTTGGATAACGAGTTTGAAGATAATTTAGTGANNTGAAATTATCGGCTCCACGGATAGAGCTTTGAACAAAAGATCAGTTCGAGGAGCCATTACTCCTTTTGCCGCCTTTTTTGGATCCCAATGAAGCATAGGGTAAGGGAGTGACGATATATAACCGCAGCCAATAATTCCTTTGGGCTCAAGTCTCAAACGAATTAGTAGAAACCTATCACCGATTTGAACTGCCCGAGTACTTAGGCAACTCCAAAAAACGTCATAGCGTTCGCCGCTACTAATACAATCGACGGCGTAGTCTATGTCATCCCAATCCCAGTTCTTCGGATTCCAAACATATAGGTAAGAAGACATAATATCGGTTGTTTAACTTTATCATTGCGCTTTGTAGAACTTGAAATCAATGACATTTTGCATCGGTTGTCGGGGCGAAGCCGAAACGCAAATGCCATCGTTGATCGAGTTTCCGTCGCCCCCAGTTGGACCGGAAAACCAATTTTGCTCATGCGGCATCTTTCTGACCAGGACTTCATCCGTAAGGATACTCACGAATTCACGATCTTCTTTGACCGGGTACGTTATGAAAAGGCTTGTTGTCACTTCGCCGGTTTTATTTTTGTTTGCGGCTGGAGGGCGGGGAAGACGGGAGACGCGTGACTGGCGGACTAGATCTCGAGAAATTCTTTTGGCTGGATATTGGTTGGAGCTTCACCGATCTTTGGGAGCAATGCTTCAACGGTCGGGACCTGATTGCTGGGAAGGAGAATAACGGCGAGGTCGAGTGAGGCGAGATTTTGTTGATGGCGGAGACTTTTGTCTGACGTTATGAAAACATCGAAGTCGGCGGCGACTAGCTTTAGAAGCTGGCCGTTTTTGATCCCGGCCCAGTTCATGTTTTGAACCGAGACGATGTTGTGTTGCGGCAGGCGGCGTTTGACGATGGCCGGGACACATTCGTCAATGATTATTTTCATGCGGCGAGACTGAGGTCGTTCAGCTCCGAGCGGAAGTGTTGGAGCACGCGGACGGCTTGGTCACGGGAGACGGTTGGAAAATTGTCGAGAAATTCATCCAGGGCCACACCCGCCTCGAGATTTTCGAGCAGCGCCGAGACGGGGACTCGNNGTGAATACCGGCGCACCGCTCATGATGTCCGGGTCCATCGTGATGGGAAGGTCTTTGGTGATCGTCATCGCACTGATATTTTAGCACATTAAGACCAGGGCCTTCGCTATGAGATGGAATGCGTTTTCCGCGGGCTCGAAGTCGTTGGGGAGGCCGAAGACTCGCGTGCCGGAAGCGATCAGCTCCAGGGGACATCTTTGCCGCCGGGGAAGTCTTTTTCTTCGTTCGCGACGCTGATCGATCCAGAGGGTGTCAATAGATAGAACGCCATCGCACGCTTTTTATCTCTCAGCATCTTGAAATTCTTTTTGTCGTTGGTGCTGAAATTTCCGGTCGTGTACCGTTTCGGATGCGTGTGACAATTTGCCCTGACCATTTCGTGGGGGACCGTCATCGATACCTCGCCGCTGCCGCCGTCCACTATATCGGTGTAGAAGAAATTCACCCCGCTTTTATCGGCCTTGATCTTCATGATCACCCAGAATCCGAATTCTTTGTAATGCTGTTTGTTGTTATCGGCCATTATCGCCTTAAAGCCTGCCCTTACCGCGGCTAATTCCGAACTAAAAGGACCCGTCATATTAATACTTCCTCACGAGAAAATGGTTATTCCCTAAGGACGAAAGCCATTTTGAAATTTTGCTTAGTGGTTTTTCCGCTCCAAAGCTCCAACCGATCCCGAGGCGATGGAAAAAAAGCGGGGTCAGGCCCGCGAACATGATGCGGCGGATTCCAAACGTGTTCGCCGGTGCGGGAGCCGTCGTATTTCCGTTGCGAGCCAGCCTTGACATGCGTGGTACTATGTATCATAGCCGCAACAACGCGGCTGTCAAAAAGTTCTTTGAAATTTTAGCTTTTTTGAGGAAAAAAACGCCGTAAGTCTTTATAAAATGGATACTTCCCTGTCCCACCCTGCTCGTGGGACAGCCTGGGACAAGGGACAACCCAAAAACAGGTGGAGGCCCCCATTCTAAGGGCTTCCGAACGCTTGAAACATCCTTTTGGTTCGTTTTTAAAGTAAAGAGATCAGGGGCCC
>DLHV01000267.1:0-160 GCA_002483395.1 Chloracidobacterium sp. UBA7659
CGGCTAACACTATTCCGAAAAAAAGGCCGATCGCGAGCTGAATAACGACATAGCCCACAACAGCCGCCACGGTCCAAAGCAAGGCATTGTAGCCGTTGTCACGAGCTGATCGGTAAATCAGAATCGCCGTAACAATAATAAAAACGATTGGAAGCATAAG
>DLHV01000267.1:172-551 GCA_002483395.1 Chloracidobacterium sp. UBA7659
TCAAACGTCTATCTCATCGAAGACCTCAACGTATGTTACAACTTTTAGAGATTCTCGTTGGCAAATATCGGTCCAAATATCCCAGCGCCCGTTATCTTAGCGACTCTAGCATCCAGACTTTCCAGGACNNCCATCGCTTTCTCCGGCGAATAGTCCCTTTCAACGGCGAGTCGAATTTCCGCCAATGTTGCTCCCGCTAGGAGGTTTTCGAAGACAAACAGATCTGACTCGTCGAAGCCTTCAATCCCAAGGGCGTTATGTGCATTCGTTCCAGCGATCCGTGTGTGGGCGAGATCATATACCCAATCGAGCAGTTTTTCAGCCGGTTCGGCGTTCGGAAAGCGCTGTTTGATAAGGGAAAAGATGTTGTCCTTCCCTT
>DLHV01000267.1:569-4748 GCA_002483395.1 Chloracidobacterium sp. UBA7659
TCGAACTATGTCCATCAAAAACTCGCGGTGAGCAATTACTTTTTCGAACACATCGGCTTTTTCGCCATGCCGCGTCCGCGCGACCGCCAGAAAATCGTCGAAACGTTTCTCTTTTTCGGTGACATCGAACATTTCCTCGAGCTTGTTCGATTGAAGACTTCCATGCAGCCTGGAAAGTATCGCAAACGTGGTCTGGAAGTCGCTCTTTTCGATCAACCGATTTATTAATCGGTCAGCGTCAGGATGCTCGGCTCGAAGCAAGGCCGTAATGCACTGAAGTTTTTTCGTCGTCGAATCGTCCTCAAAAAACGGGTCAAGTGCTAAAAACGGTTTGTAATAAGAAAACTGCGGCTGAAATTGCGGGCATTTGTCCGTGCGGACAACAATTGTCACCGACGGCTGGTCAAGATGAAAAAGCGAGTGAATGTACTGCCGCCCCGGCCTGATCTCCTGAACGTCGCCAATGTTCAGAAGTTCGCAGACCTTGAGGTTTATCGTACCGATCTCGGTATATTCATTGATCGCGGTGTCGCGTTCAAATTCGTACCAGCTGTGAATGCTCGATCCGAGCAAGACCTGGAATGCACCACAAAAGGCGTGCTGATGAATCTCCGTCGTGCCGTCAAACCAGAAATACACATCGATATAAAACCGCGGACCGGCAAAAACGGTGATCGGCGGATCGCCGAAATTTGCGTAAACGTCCTTTTGCCTCGGAAGCACGGTTTCGTCCAGTGTCTATTCGACAACTTGCCACGCAG
This sequence comes from Chloracidobacterium sp. UBA7659, assembly GCA_002483395.1. Classification (GTDB taxonomy): domain Bacteria; phylum Acidobacteriota; class Blastocatellia; order Pyrinomonadales; family Pyrinomonadaceae; genus OLB17. Next base: position 1,331 of record DLHV01000267.1, read on the forward strand.
AAACCTTGCCAGGCAGACCGGCTCGCTTCAATGCGTCGGCGGCAATTGCAGGGAATAGATCGTCATTATAGTTTTGATCGCGCCAATGACCTTCGATTTCTTCCCCAAGATCGGTAAATAATTTCATATGCTGCCGTTCATAAACGCGGCTTCGCTGCGCTTACTTTTTTGTAGGTGCCACCGGCGGTAACATTGTGTCCGAACCCGCAGTTCGTGCCTTCTTCATCGACGCTTATGGTGCCCGGCCTGACGAATTTGATGGTGATCTTGCATGACCCGAATTCTTCAGATGAATAGACCGCCGTGTCATCCGAGATTTCCGCAACACCTTCTAATTGGCCGGTGTTCGCCATTAGCTCACCCTTTCCGTACGTGTACGGGTAGGTAAGATCCATGGCAATTTTTACTTTGCCGCGGCCGACAGAAAGTATTTTGATCTCGTTGAAAGAGCCTTTAAATTTGCCCTTGAAATAAGAACGAAATGTTCCGTTTACCTCGCTTGCCGTGACGCTCGAACGCGCGGCTTGAGCAATCAAATTTATCGCGCATAGGGCCGAAAGAATGACGACTGCGAACATAGATAAAAGTTGTTTCACTATAATATTTCCTTTTCGTTACAAACTTATTCTGCTATATTTTCGTCTAACTCTTCCGTAATTTCCAACGAACAAAGGTGAAAACTTAATGAGTGCAAATGCTGAGACGTTGAACGCCGTGCCGCAAACGGGTGATATGGCAAAACATCCGAAGGGACTTTACGTTCTTTTTGGTACCGAAATGTGGGAGCGGTTCAGCTTCTATTCGATGCTGTCGCTTTTTACGCTTTATCTTCGGGATTCGACACAAGGGTTTGGATGGACGGCCGCAGAGGCGACGGCACTATATTCCAACTATTTGGCGTTTGTTTATGCCAGCCCGCTTATCGGGGGCTTGATCGCGGACAAGATAACCGGCTATCGCAAAGCAGTCATGATCGGCGGCTTCTTCTTTATGGCCGGACATGGGTTGCTCTCGATTCCGGCGATCTGGGCGGTTTATCTCGCCCTGACTTGCCTCGTCATCGGTAACGGATTCTTTAAACCGAATGTCTCGACGATGGTCGGAAACCTCTATCCGGAAGGCAGCCACCTTAAGGACCGTGCTTACAATATCTTTTACATGGGAATAAACGTCGGAGCCTTTTTGGCGCCGATCGTGATGGAGATCGTAAGGGCTTACTTCGGATTTCACGCGGCGTTTGCGGTCGCGGCCTTTGGAATGGTCATTTCGGTTTCTATACTTTGGAAGTTCAAAACTCTGGTCGAAGATCCTACCGCTCTCGCTACGCGGCAAGCGGCTAGTGCAAAACAATCTGCCGACGCGACCGCTATGACGGCGGATGTTCCACAGGACGAGAATGGCGGAGAGGACCCTCGCGCGGCAACAAATGGAACTCAACGAGCAGGCCCATTAACTTTTGGCCTCAAAATAGCGCCCTTCGTCGTGGCTGCGATCTTGATAGCTCTGGGCATCAAATTTGTACCCGGGTTTCTCCCATTCTCAGGGGCCTTTGCAATAATTGCGACTGGAGTCGTAGTGGCCTTGGCCGGATTTTTCGGGTTCTGGGTCACTCGGGACATCATCGGTGCCGGTGATTCGGAATTTGATCGCGAACCTGCCGTAAAGTTTTCCCTTCTCGATAGGGTTCCAGATTGGAAAAGGGCTTTCGGGTTAGTGGTAATTTTTGGTGTTGTAATTGTTTTCTGGATGGTATTCCACCAAAACGGCTCAACTCTTACCTACTTCGCGGACGACAATACGAATTGGAATGTCACGGGCACTATCTCCAATTCGATCAACGCATTCTGGGTTCTGGCGCTTACATTTCCGCTCGTCTGGTTCTGGGGATGGCTTGACCGGCGTGGCAAAGAACCTGCGACGCCAACGAAAATGGCTTTTGGAATGACGCTTACCGGCATTTCGTTCCTAGTTTTGTGGATCGGTGCGGGCATCGGCGAGAAGGCAGTGAAAACGCCGGAACAGTTAACAGCGGGCGAGTTTCGCATCAATGAACGCGTCGCAACCAATCTCGCAGCCCAGGGAGTTTCGAAAGAGGTTCTGGACAAATTAATGGCCGCCAAAGATGCAGACAATAAGAATGTAATCAATGGAGTTAAGTTCGCGATCTTAAGCGACAAGGCTATCGCGGACAGGGACAAGGAGAACGCTGATAAAGGCAAACCCGCGCTTACCGCTGATGACAAGACACGGCTGAAAAGCGGCGAGCTACAATTGATCCACGCCATCAACTCCGTCGTGCCGGGTGCCGGCGACGCGAACCGCGCCGCAATAGTGCAAAATGCCTATCTTTTCCGCGTGTCACCCTTTTGGTTGATTCTTGCCTATGCCATAGTTACGCTTGGCGAGTTAATGCTTTCTCCGATGGGCCTTTCACTTGTCTCGAAGGTTGCACCAATTCGAATTCGGGGTCTCCTGATGGGCGGCTGGTTTGTCGCCACCGCGATCGGCAACAAATTAACGCAGATCGGCATTTTCTGGGATATCTGGCTGCAATCCACGTTTTTCCTCGTCCTCGCATCAATGGCTTTGGTCATGGCGGTTGTTCTATTCTTCCTGCTCAAGCCGCTGAAGAAAGCGATGCCCGGGGTGTAAGGAAGACAAGAGACAAGAGACAAGAGACTAGAGACTAGAGACCGGAGTCGTGACATGCTCAACCCTTAGAGTCTCGAGGAAGCCATTTATCAGGACGATTGATCATTGCGACGAGCATTGAAATTATCTCGTCGTATTCGAGATAAAGAGTTTTCGCTGTGTCCCGCTCGACATATTTACAGCGGGTGGCGAGTTCCAACCACGTCTGCGTCTCGGCGGCTTCGCCTTCCGCATCATTAAGTTTAATGACGAAAGCCGCCTTATATCTGCGCTTTCGCCATGCCTCTGCAGTGTTCGCGGGAACAGAGCGAGATGCGCGGCGAATCTGGTCGGTCAGCGAGTAAGTCTCCTCCTTAGGAAAAGATTTACTTAATTCGAAGATCTGCATTGCGGCTTCAATTGCTTTCTGATAGACAAGCAAATCCTGATGCCGCAAAATCTTCTCGCCCATAATCTCCCGTCTCCGGTCTCTCGTCTCCCGCTCTAGTCTCCTGTCTCTGATCTCCTGTCTCGGCCGCGAAAAGCGGCCATCGCCTCCGNNTCCGGTTTGTGGTATTTCCAGTATTTTTCGAACTCTTCGTCGGATATTTCCGGCTTCTCGGCCCGCGTCTTTTCTTTCAGGTAACTTTCGGCCCACGCACGCGTATCCATATTCGTATTCAACGCGGTGCGTGCGCCGTGCATCAAATTATCTCGTTCCATAGATTTAGTCTCCATATGGTAGATTAAATGGTAATGTCGGGCCGCGCAAACGGCGGCACAATCG
>DLHV01000001.1:0-3453 GCA_002483395.1 Chloracidobacterium sp. UBA7659
GCGGGCGATCAGCAAGCCGCACTCTTTGGGCAAGCGTGTTTCGAGCCCGGAATGGCAAAAAACACCTACGGCACAGGCTGCTTTATGTTGATGAATACTGGCGAAAAGCTTCAGTATTCGGACAACGGTTTGCTAACAACAATTGCCTGGGGATTGGACGACAAAGTTTATTACGCGCTGGAGGGCAGCGTGTTTATTGCGGGAGCATCCGTGCAATGGCTCCGAGACGGCTTGAAGTTTTTTAATTCGGCGTCCGAGTCGGAAAGGTTTGCATTGGAAGTAGAAGGCGACAATCCCGTATATGTCGTGCCTGCGTTTGCGGGCCTTGGGGCTCCGTATTGGGATATGTACGCACGCGGAGCGATTTTTGGTCTGACGCGAGACACGGGAAAGAATCATGTTATCAAGGCAACGCTGGAGTCGATCGCTTATCAGACAAAAGATATTCTGAACGCGATGCAGGAAGATTCCCGGATCGAGCTAAAGACCTTGAAAGTCGACGGCGGTGCGTGTGCCAATAATTTTCTGATGCAGTTTCAGGCGGATATTCTCAACACTAAGGTCGAACGCCCGGAAGTTTNNAATGCCGAAGTCGAACGCCCCGAAGTCATCGAATCGACGGCTCTTGGAGCAGCATATTTAGCTGGCATCACGGTCGGACTTTGGAGGAAGGAAGACATCCTGAACAATCGAAAAATTGATAGTGTGTTTCACCCGACTTTTGACGAGGCGAAACGGACAAAGTTATACGGTGGCTGGAAAAAAGCCGTGAAACGGACAATGAATTGGGACAACGAGTAATTTAATTTTGAAATTGTTGATGCGTAGGATACGGGCCCTTTTATTCATTTTCATTAACCTGGCTGTAATTCAGGCGGGCGGAGCGCAAACAAGAGTGGTCGAATTCTGGTTGACCAAAGGCGACCAATCGGTTTTGCTCGAGAAGCAGCCGGCAACGCTATCGTTTGGCGAAGTAAAAAATGAATTTCCGACTATCGATGTGAACGAAACGCGGACTTTTCAGACAATCGACGGATTCGGGTACACGTTGACCGGCGGAAGCGCTTTTGTAATTAACAAGTTGAGCAAGGTAAAGAAGGCTCAATTGTTGGAAGAGTTGTTTGGGAGCGGCAAAAATTCAATCGCCATTAGCTATCTGAGAATCAGCATTGGCTCTTCGGATCTCGACGCGGCGACATTTTCTTACAACGATCTGCCCAAGGGGCAAACCGATTTAGGCCTTAAAAAGTTCAGCCTTAAGCCTGACAACAAAGATCTGATTCCTCTGCTGAAGGAAATTCTGCGAATCAATCCCAGGATCAAGATCATGGCCAGCCCGTGGTCGGCACCGGTTTGGATGAAGGACAACAACAGCACGATTGGCGGCAGTTTGAAACCGGAATTTTATGGTGTGTATGCCGGGTATTTTGTTAAGTATCTCACGCAAATGAAACTAGCAGGCGTCGAAATAGACGCGATCACGCCCCAAAACGAGCCGACACATGGCGGAAACAACCCGAGTATGCTGATGACCTCGTTTCAACAAACAGAGTTCATAAAAGGTCATCTGGGCCCCGCCTTTCGGAGAGCAAATTTGAAAACGAAGATCATAATCTACGACCATAACTGCGACAAGCCGGAATATCCGATCGAAATCCTGAACAACCCCGACGCGAAACGGTTTATAGACGGTTCGGCATTCCACTTATACAAAGGCGATATAAGCGCGATGAGCGTCGTCCACAATGCTCACCCTGATAAAAATGTCTATTTTACCGAGCAATATACTTCATCGAACGGAGATTTTGACGGCGATTTGAAATTTCATTTCAAGAATGTGGTAATCGGTTCCCTGCGAAATTGGAGCAGGAACGTCCTCGAATGGAATCTGGCCTCAGACGAATTTTTCAGGCCTCATACGAACCGCGGCTGCTATACCTGCAAAGGCGCAGTGACCATTACGAATAATCAAGTAATCAGGAACCTTTCGTATTACATCATCGCGCACGCTTCAAAATTCGTTCCGACCGGCTCGGTCCGTATCGACAGCAATATTGCCGGCGATCTGAATAATGTTGCCTTCAAAACTCCGACCGGAAAAACCGTCGTGATCGTCGAGAATGACGGTTCCGAAGCTCTCAATTTCAATATCAGGTACCAGAATCAAGGAACGGCCACTTCCCTTCCCGAAGGTGCGGTCGGAACATATATTTGGTGAGAAATACCATGAAGCAAATAATCCTTGCCAGCTTTTTATTAACTTCTATCGTCACATTTGGTCAAAAGCGGACAACAGTTCAGCCGTTTTCGACTGCCGGAAAGACGGTGACGGTCTACACGTCGGCGGATTCGACGAAGTTCCGCTTGTCCAAGACCGACACGTTGAAATTCGCCGAAAAGCGGCAGCCGACCGAAGGCGAGATCAGCATTTTTGTAAATCCTTCTAAGACGTTTCAAACCTTTTTGGGCATTGGCGGAGCGATCACCGACGCAAGCTCCGAGGTCTTTGCCAAATTGCCGGCGGCCAAGCAACGTGAATTTTTGCAAGCTTATTACAGTAAGGAAAGCGGAATCGGTTACACGCTCGCGAGAACAAACATCCATAGCTGTGATTTCAGCAGCGGCAGCTACACCTACGTCAAAGAAGGCGACAAGGAACTGAAGTCGTTTAGCATTGAGCACGACAAACAGTTTCGCATTCCGCTGATCAAGCGAGCTATGGGGACAACAGGCGGGAAACTTAGGCTATTCGCCAGTCCATGGAGTCCGCCGGCTTTTATGAAAACCAATAACGAGATGCTGCACGGGGGAAAGCTGCTTCCCGAGTTTTATCAGCCGTGGGCAAATTATTTCGTTAAGTTCATAAATGCTTACCAAAAAGAAGGAATTCCTGTTTGGGGATTAACGATCCAAAACGAGCCGATGGCAACGCAGCGATGGGAATCGTGCATTTTTACCGCCGAGGAAGAACGTGATTTCCTTAAGAATAACTTGGGAAAAACTCTCGCGAAAGCGGGGTTGGGAGACAAAAAAATAATTATATGGGACCACAACCGGGATTTGATCACACAACGGGTTGACACGATCCTNNAAGCCGCGAAATACGTTTGGGGTATCGGTTACCACTGGTACGAAAACTGGAGCGGCGGACAGCAGATGTTTGAAAACGTTGGGATCGTACACGACACTTATCCCGATAAGAACCTTATTTTCACCGAGGGAACGGTTGAAAGCTTTAACACGGCGAGATATCAGGTATGGGCAAATGGCGAACGCTACGGTCGTTCAATGATCAACGATTTCAACAACGGAACCGTCGGNNATGTTTGAAAATCTCGAACTCGTCAACGCAATGTATCCCGATAAAAAACTGATATTTACCGAAGGAACAGTGGAAAAATTTGATGCGACACAGTATCAGCGTTGGGCAAACGGCGAACGCTATGGACGCTC
>DLHV01000001.1:3469-9824 GCA_002483395.1 Chloracidobacterium sp. UBA7659
AGGACGAAAATGGTGGCCCGAATCACGTTGGCAACTATTGCTTTGCCCCCATCCACGGAGACACAAAAACCGGCGAGTTGATTTATACCCCGTCCTATTATTACATCGGACATTTTTCCAAATTTATCAAGCAAGGTGCAAAACGAATTGCCGCCGCCGCTTCTCGCAGTCAGCTTTTGANNTGCCGGTGCAAAACGCGTAAGCAGTGTATCAAGCCGAAGTCAGCTTTTAACGACGTCTTTTTTGAATCAGGACGGCAAGGTAGTAACCGTCGTCATGAACCAGACCAACGAGAAGGTTGATTACAACTTGAGCGTCGGACCACAGGCAGCCAAGGTGAACATTTTGCCGCATGCTATTCAAACACTGGTGTTTTAAACATTATGAAAAACGTGAGGTCGTTCTCAATTCTTTTCTGTGTACTGGCTGTAATAGCTCCCCGGTTTTCAGTCATTGCACAACAACGATCGATCAACCGAAAGGTTGAATCTCTTCTAAAGCAAATGACCATCGAAGAGAAGATCGGTCAGCTTACGCAATACTCCGGCGATTGGCATGCTACGGGCCCCGTAACATTCAAAGGCGATCACAAAGAACAAATCAGGAGTGGAAAGATCGGCTCGATGCTCAATGTTTTGGGCACTGAATACACACGGCAATACCAGGAAATTGCTATGCAATCGCGGCTGAAGATTCCTCTGCTTTTTGCTCAAGATGTGATTCACGGTTACAAAACCACCTTTCCGATTCCACTAGGTGAAGCAGCAAGCTGGGATTTGGATGCCATAAAACTTTCTGCCCGGATATCGGCTACCGAAGCCTCGGCAAGCGGCATACATTGGACGTTTGCTCCGATGGTCGATATCGGCCGCGATCCGCGTTGGGGACGCGTTATGGAAGGTGCCGGAGAGGACCCATATCTCGCCTCCCTGATCGCTTACGCAAGGGTAAAGGGCTTTCAGGGAAACGGATTAGGAAACATCGATGCGTTGATGGCCTGTGCAAAACATTTTGCCGCGTACGGTGCGGCGGTTGGCGGGCGCGACTACAACTCCGTCGATATGAGCGAGCGGCAATTGTGGGAAACATACCTGCCGCCGTTCAAAGCCGCAAACGATGCAGGCGTGGCGACTTTTATGAATTCCTTCAACGACATCAATGGCGTCCCCGCTTCGGGCAATAAATATCTTCAACGCGACATTTTGAAAGGCAAGTGGAATTTTCGGGGATTTGTCGTAAGCGATTGGGGTTCAATCGGCGAAATGATAAATCACGGATACGTCAAAAACGGCAAAGAAGCGGCATTTTCGGCGATTACCGCCGGAAGCGATATGGACATGGAAAGCAATTCGTATAGCAACAATCTGTCTCAATTAGTCAAGGACAAAAAGGTCCCGATCGCTTTGGTCGATGAAGCCGTCAGACGTATTCTGCGGAAGAAATTCGAACTGGGACTTTTTGATGATCCGTACAAGTTCTCCGATCTCGAACGCGAAAGAAAGGAATTGAACGATCCGATGCACCGAGCGGCGGCTCGTGATATTGCCAGGAAGAGCATTGTTCTGCTAAAGAACGAAAATCAACTGTTGCCACTTTCGAAAAACACGAAGACGATCGCTTTTATCGGCCCGTTGGTCAAAGCCATAAAGGACAATCACGGTTTTTGGTCGATCGATCTGCCGTCGGTCGATTATTCAAAGCAGATCGTTACGCAATGGGACGGCGTTAGACAAATGGTTTCGGCTGACACCAAAATGCTATATGCAAAAGGCTGCGACGTTGACGGAGAATCCAAAGATGGGTTTGCCGAGGCGGTCGAAACAGCCCAGCAAGCGGACGTGGTTATCTTAAGCGTTGGTGAAGCCTGGAACATGAGCGGCGAAGCAAAAAGCCGGAGCAGCATCCTTATGTCGGGCGTGCAGGAAGATCTTGTAAAGGCAATTCAGGCAACGGGAAAACCGGTTGTCGTGTTGATAAACGCGGGGCGGCCATTGGTATTTGACTGGACGGCGGATAACGCTGACGCGATTCTCTATACTTGGTGGCTCGGCAGCGAAGCGGGCAACGCCATTGCCGATGTCTTGTTTGGCGATTACAATCCGTCAGGCAAACTGCCAATGACTTTTCCGCGTAGCGAAGGGCAAATTCCNNTTGCCGATGACTTTTCCCCGCCGCGAAGGGCAAATTCCAATCTACTACAATTATTTCAACACAGGTCGCCCCGCCCGAAATGAGGACGCGACAAATTACGTTTCGGCTTATATTGATTTGAAAAACTCGCCGAAATTTCCGTTTGGTTTTGGACTCAGCTACACCAATTTTCAATACTCGGATTTGAAGTTCAACAAAAAGAAAATGCGTCCGAATGAGAAAATCGAAGTTTCGCTAAACGTAACAAACACGGGAGAATTCGCGGGCGAAGAGGTCGTGCAACTTTATTTGCGAGACAAATTCGCCTCGCTCGTCCGCCCTGTCAAAGAACTCAAAGATTTTCAAAAAATTGCGTTGAAAGCGGGCGAAACAAAAGCGATAAAATTCACGATTGATAAAGAAAAACTCTCTTTTTACAATCAGCAGTTGCAATGGATTGCCGAAGCGGGCGAATTCGATTTGATGCTCGGTTCATCTTCGGCTGACATTCGTTTGAAAGATAGTTTTGAATTGGTAAATTGATGAAACTTTGCACACTAATCCTTTTATTTCTAACGCTTTGCCTGTCAATCCAAGCAAAGGTCTCTTTGCCGAAGATTTTTTCCGACAATATGGTTTTGCAGCGTGAAACTGCGATTCCGATTTGGGGTTGGGCAAATGCGGGTGAAAATATTAACGTAAGTTTCAATAAACAAACGAAATCCGCCGTTGCCGACGCAAGCGGAAAATGGTCTTTGAAACTCAAAGATGAAAAGGCTGGTGGGGCGTTCACGCTGATTATTAAAGGCGAAAATACGATTGAAATCAAAAATGTTTTGGTCGGCGAAGTTTGGTTGTGTTCGGGGCAATCGAATATGGAATGGACGGTTGGGCAATCTATGAACGCCGAACAAGAACTCGCTTCGAGCGAAAATCCGAACATCCGGCACATCAAAATTTCCAAAACATTCAACGGTATTCCGCAGGATGATTTCGATTCGGGCGTTTGGAAGGTCAGCAATCCCGCGAACACGAAGGATTTTTCGGGCGTGGCGTATTTTTTCTCCAAAAATCTTTACAGCCGATTGAAAGTGCCGGTTGGTTTGATAAATTCGTCGTGGGGCGGGACGAATATCGAAACTTGGATTAGCCGCGAAGGATTTGAATCAAGCGGCGAGTTCAAGGAAATGATTGCCAAAATGCCGAGGCTTGATTTGGATTCGTTGACGAAGCGGAAAGTCGAAGCGAAAGCACGGCAAGTTGAAGCGATTCAAGGCGTTTCGCTCGATTCGTTCAACGCCGAAGCCATCAAAAGCGATTCGTTTGACGATTCAAAATTGCCTGAATTAAATCAGCCCGAACCGTGGGAATCGCAAAGCCCGGGCGAATTTGACGGCGTGGTTTGGCTGCGAAAAACCGTTACTTTGACCGTCGGGCAAAGCAAAAAATCCTCCGCGATTGAATTGGCAAAGATTGACGACAACGACGTTACTTTTGTCAACGGCGTTGAGATTGGCAAAACAAATCGTTGGGACGCTCCGCGAAAATATCAAATTCCGTCCGGCGTTTTGAAAGAGGGAAAGAATNNAAAGTTACGGATACGGGCGGCGGCGGCGGAATTTGGGGAGATGCGGCAAATTTGAAATTGGTTTTGGACGACGAGAATATTTCGCTCGCGGGAAGCTGGAAATTCCAAGTTGAAAATATAAAGTCGGGAACAACCGTCAACGAATTTCCCTCTCTCGCCTACAACGCGATGATAGATCCGTTGATTCCCTATTCGTTTCGCGGCGTTCTGTGGTATCAAGGCGAATCGAACGCGGGAAGAGCTTTTCAATATCGAAAAGCCTTCCCACTTCTAATAAACGATTGGCGAAAGAAATGGAACAACGAGTTTCCTTTTTATTTTGTTCAACATGCGACATTCAACACCAAAGGAAATTCCAACGAAGGAAGCGATTGGGCGGAACTCCGCGAAGCCCAAATGATGACTTTATCAACGCCAAAAACAGGAATGGCGGTTACAACTGACATTGGCAATCCAAAAGACATTCACCCAACCAACAAACAGGATGTTGGAAAACGACTTGCCGCAATTGCGTTCAATCGAATCTATAGAAAACGGATGATTGACAGCGGTCCGACTTTCAAATCAATGAAAATTGTCGGAAATAAAGCGATTATTTCGTTTGAAAACATCGGCGGCGGATTGATGACTACCGACAAGAGCGGGCAGGTTTTAGGCTTTGAAATTGCCGGAAGCGACCAAAAGTTTTACGAAGCCATTGCGACGATTGAAGGAAATACTTCGATAATTTCAAGCGAAAAAGTGGCTTCGCCGCTTGCCGTCCATTTCGGCTGGATCGGCGACGCTTCCGCCAACAATCTCTTCAACAAAGAAGGTTTCCCCGCCGTTCCATTTAGAACTGATGATTGGCAAACCGTTACTAGAGATGTGAAGTATAAGATTATCGATTTTAAGTAGTGACAGCGTTGACTTGATTCGGAGTATTTGAATCAGGCAAGCTCCTGCCCAGGACCATTAGTGAAATACCCAGCGCCATAATATCTTTCAAAATAAAGAATTCGGTTATGGGCACTCCGTCAACGGTTTTAAATACACCGGGCGTGGTAAACAAAAAGCTAAGCGTGGCAAGAAAGGTCAGCACCGACAATATGCCACCCAGTATCCCGGCTTTTTTTACAAAAAAATGAAGCAGCAGGCAGACCGCGGTAATGATCTCAACGGTGCCGATTAGGTTTGAAACGCCCTGCATGCTGGTTAGTTTATATAACCAGCTCATCAGAAAGCTGTTTGCGACGAGCGGCTCGATCGCTTTCGCCTCTGTCGGCGTGAACTTGAAAATGCCGATCCACAGCAATATCAACGCTAGGCCGATTATGCTGACGGTGTAGCCCAGAGATTGAAAATTGATCTTTTTCATAATGGTCATTTTTACTCTTCTTGAATTCAAGTAGTAAGTGTAACTCATTGAGTCGCTATAAAAAGGCCAAGACCGTAATAGCACCTTCGCTCTTTGATGGCGACATCGAAAGAGTTACCATGAAAGTATAAAGAAAACCAGCAGCAACTAACAAAAGTTGCATTTACTGCTTGCCCTAAGATTGAAAAATTAAAATAGCAATCCAAATACAAAATTGTATGAATCTGAAATCAGTTATTCCTGAAAAAGTAATTCGATATTGTTCTTTCCTGTTTCTTTCCCTACTTCTGGCAAACGTTTCACAGGCACAACAATTAATATCGTTGCCTAAAGAATGTAAATTCAAAATAGGCGATGATATGGCCTGGGCAAATCGTTCATTTGATGATGCTGGATGGGGAACCAACCAATTGGGCCAAAGCTGGGCCGCAAAGGACATTAAAGAAAATGTATATGCCTGGTACAGGATAAAATTTATTATTCCATCTAGCATCAAAGCATTGGCAGAGCATCGGAAAGGAATAAAAATAGAACTCGGTAAAATTGATGATGTCGATCAGACATTTTTTAACGGCAAACTGATAGGACAAACAGGTTCATTTCCTCCTGCTTATATAACCAAATGGGATGTAAAACGGGTTTATTTTATTCCGGTCAATGAAGTGCAATGGGATAAGGAAAATGTAATAGCCGTCAGGCTTTTTAGTCCGGATATCGGCGGTGTCGGCATGTATGAGGGGCCATATACCTATGGAGAAATACAGTGGTCGGACTTTATTTCAATTCAACAAACCATTTCTGAAACAGATAATAACGGCTTCATAACAAAATTGACGTTTACGAACACCAGGAACGACTCTTTTGATGGAACAATAAAATACCGGATAGCGGATAAAAACAATAAGGAATTATTTACTGAAACAAAGCCGGTGCAAATTCAACCTCTGCAGGGATTTGAGCGTGAGATAGCTTTCTCCAATTATCAACCTTTAGACGAAAATATTTTCAAAGTTGGCTATAACATTGCTGAGAATAATAGCACTGCTTCCGTCAAAAATGAGCAACTTTATTTGGCTGAAAGGAAGATAAAAATTCCGGTTGCCGCCGAGCCCAAAGCGGTTGTTGAAAATATAGTTAAAGATGTATTCACATCTATTCCTTTTCAAAATCAGCAGCAGCTCGGATACCTTGGCAAACGACTGAATGAAAATTTGGTTAAGCGTTTATTGAGGCTTGATGAAGAAGGAACGCTTGATGGTTATGTGGCGAGACCGGGACAG
>DLHV01000001.1:9843-17560 GCA_002483395.1 Chloracidobacterium sp. UBA7659
GGTAATGAGAAATTAAAAAGCCAGATGGACCGGCTGATGTACCAGTTGGTAAATTCGCAATTGCCGGATGGCTATTTGGGAACTTATGCGCCGGATCAATATTGGACAAGCTGGGATGTGTGGAGCCATAAATACAATTTGTATGGTCTGCTGGCCTATTACAATTCAACCGGCTACCAGCCCGCCCTGGAAGCCAGTAAAAAAATGGGCGATCTGCTGTGCAAAACGTTTGGAAACAAACCGGGCCAGCGGGACATTATTTTGGCCGGGGAACACATGGGGATGGCTGCGACAAGCGTGCTCGACCCGATGGTTGAGCTGTACAAGGCTACCGGCGATAAGAAGTATCTTGATTTTTGTTATTACATTTTGGACGCGTGGGAACACGATAACGGCCCCAAAATTATCAGTTCATTATTGGCAACAGGTAAGGTAACAAAAGTAGGTAACGGCAAAGCCTATGAAATGCTNNTGACAAGAAATTATTGAAGCCCGTTTTGATCTCTTGGCAGGACATCGTTTCCAAAAGATTGTATGTCACGGGAACTACCAGTTCTTATGAACATTTTCAGGATGATGAAGTGTTATCAGCCACCGCAAAAGACAATATGGGGGAAGGATGTGTAACGGTTACGTGGATCCAATTAAATCAACAATTGCTGGCTGTTACCGGTGAGTCAAAATATATTGAGCAGATCGAAAAATCAATTTACAACCATTTATTAGCCGCCGAAAACCCCAGAACAGGATGTGTGAGTTATTACACTTCACTGATGGATCAAAAGCCCTATACCTGTAATATTACCTGCTGCCAGTCAAGTGTTCCAAAGGGTATTGCAATGATACCTTACTTCACATTCGGCAATATCAAAAACGTTCCAACGCTGATGGTGTATGAACCTGCGTCTTACCGAGAGAATGTAACCACAACGGATCATAAAAATATAAATTTATCCCTACAGGTCGATAGCAATTTTCCTGAAAGTGGTGATGCTAATGTGACGGTTACCATTTCACAATCCGCACAATTCCCGGTTGCATTGAGAGTGCCGGCATGGAGCGGTTCTTTTACCGCAACCGTTGGCGGTAAAGTTTACAAAGGCCTTCCCAATCAAAATTTGATCATTAACCGTAGTTGGAAATCAGGAGAAAAAATAAAAGTATCATTTCAAATGCCCGTTCAGATTCTGACGGGCGGTAAAAGTTATCCCGGCCAGATCGCCTTTCAACGAGGGCCGCAGGTTTTAGCTTTAGACAGTTCGCTCAACACAGAAGTGCTGAAAGCTTATTCATTAGAATCTGATCAAAAACTATTGACTGAAAAACCTGTTGGCGAAAGCGGTGCCGCTTTATTGCCGACCGAATGGATCGGGCGACAGGCTTATACCGCAAACATTACGGGCAAAACAAATACAGCAAAAAATCAGCAGTTGGTTTTCGTTCCTTTTGCCGATGCAAGCCAAACAGGCGGAACTCTAAAGGTATGGCTGCCGCTGAAGATAGCTGATAAATAGTACGTTAAATGGGGAGTAGTGCTTGAGTTGATTAAAACAATTTACGAATATACCATGAAGAAATTCACCCCATTTATTTTGTCTGCGGGGCTGATCATTTTGCTGATCAATGTGCGGACACCAGCAGAATCGTTTGATCAGAAAGTTGAACAATTATTGGCACAGCTCACGCTGGAAGAAAAGGTTACCTTATTCACGGAAATACATATTTTACAACGGCGGGGGGTCCGCGCCTGGGGATTCCGGGGCTGCATCTTTCTGACGTACCCAACGGGATTCGGCTAATTGGACAAATGATTCAACAGCTTATTTCCCTGTACTTACATCCCTGGCTGCCACGTGGAATACCGACATAGCCACGGAATTTGGGAAGGCTTATCTCGCTCGAATCAACGCGGGTTTGGCGATCGGATCTAGATGCAGGTTTGACCTTCAGTTTGAAGATGTTTCTTTCAGTTAACGTACAACCATTTCGACGTAAACGGGCAAATGGTCTGACGGAAATCTTAGATTCAACGAATCGCTCAGAACTGCATATTTCCTGATCCTGAATCGTTTGGAGTTATCAACAAAGATATAATCAATCAAGCGGATTACGGGTTCGTTGTATTTGAATCCGTTAAAACTTCCGCTTGGTCCGAAAGGTTTTTGTTCCGATGCGTCGCGTGAATCAGTCATCACTTTTCGTAAATTTATCAGCAATTCTGAATCAGGCTCAGAATTGAAATCGCCGGTAAAGATCACTGGATAATTCTTCGTGTTGGCCGCTTTCATCTTCGCCAAGATCATTGCAACGCCTTTTGTTCTGGCGACTACACCATTGTTATCCAAATGCGTGTTGAAAACCCAAAATGTCCTTTTGGTTTGCCTGTCTTTGAACAACCCATAAGTGCAAATACGAATATACGACGCGTCCCAACCCTTGGAGATTTTGTCGGGCGTTTCGGACAACCAAAACGTTTGCTGGTTTGAAACTTTGAACCGCTCCTGCTTGAAAAAAATCGCCGAAGCCTCACCTTTCCCAACGCCGTCTCGCCCGATTCCAACGTGCGAATATTCGGGAAGCAGCTTCGTCAGATCATCCATTTGATTTGGCGTAGCTTCTTGGACTCCCCAAATATCAGGTTCGTAAAATCGAATCTGCGACGCGAAGAAATCCCGACGATGATTCCAATCGTTTTCGCCGTCAACCGCAACGTCTAATCTGATGTTATATGTCATAACTTTCAGAGTTTGAGCGTTTGCTATGAATGCAAAGAACAGGCTTAAGGCAATGGCCAGTTTTGTATTGAATCGTTTCATCATTTTGGCTGCTCTTTCAATTGATAAACTCGCACATAATCAACGAACATTTTTTGCGGAAAGCTCGCGTCGTCTATTCCCTTTTGTCCGCCCCAGTCGCCGCCGATCGCATTGTTGATTTTTAGATGGAAATTCTGGTCGAACGGCCATTCGTCAGTGGTCTTGTGCTCGTTGACGACGGTGTTGTAAACAGAGCCGTCAACGAGAAAATCGATTCTTTCAGGCGTCCATTCGATCGAATAGACGTGGTATTGACCGTAGACGTCATCGACCGTGATCTTCTTGCCCTTTTGAGTTCCGCGCATGTGATTGTAGGATTGCGTGTGTGCCGTTCCGTGAATGACGTTTGGATCGAAGCCGACATTTTCCATGATGTCCAGTTCGCCGCACCTGGGCCAACCTACCTCGTCCCAGTTTGCACCCATCATCCAGATTGCCGACCATGCGCCGATGCCTCGCGGCAATTTCGCACGAACCTCGAACCGCCCATATTTCCATTCTGCGATATTTTGGGTCGTGATGCTCGCAGACGTGTATTCGGCAAATTCTTTGTTTCGATTTCGATTCTTATCGGTCAGCGAAGTAAATTCCTTGTTCCTGAACTTTTCCTTGCGGGCCTCGATTACCAAATTTCCCTTTTCCACTCGGGCGTTTTCCCTGCGGTCGGTATAATACTGGGCCTCGTTGTTTCTGATAAACCCGGTTTCGTAACCCCATTTTTTCGTGTCTGGCTTGCCGGAATAGTTAAATTCATCCGCCCAAACGAGCTCATATTTCTTGCCGACACGGCCGTAAAAATTCTGCAGCGTGTAGAACGCCTGCTTCTTAACGCCGTCATTTGAGATCAAACCTTTGCGGTTATAGCCGTCCTGGATACCCGGCAGAACGCGGCGAGGCGAACGGAAATCGACCAATATCCACGGGCTGAGGCCGCGAAGATTCGGTATTTTTTCTATCATCAGCAGATTTTGTTGATAAAGGTATTCCTGGTATTCCTCTGTCCAGCGTTCGTCACGAGCTCCGTGCAAGCCTTGTTTTGCGTCGCCGCCAAATTCTGAAACGACTACAGGCTTATTGTAGGGCGTCGACCATTTTGCGGTGTTCGCGTCCGCCAGATTTCCACCATACCAGCCTAAATACTGGTTAAACGCAACAATGTCGAGATTCTCGCCAATCTTGTCGTCGATCGTGCCGACGCCGTTTATGTCGCGATGCATGAGGGCCGCGCTTAACAACCTGGTCGAATCGAGCGACTTTGCGTGATTTATCAAATTGAGAAGAAAATTGTTTCGCGTGTCGGAAATAGGCGTTTCATTTGCCATTGACCAAATGATCACTGAGGCTCGGTTTCTGTCCCTCGTGATCACCTCGGTCAATTGATTCTTGGCATTTTGCAGTACACTTTCCCTGCTAAAATCGACCGTCCAATAGACGGGAATCTCCTCCCAAACCATCAATCCCATTTTGTCCGCCAGCGTTATGGCGTTTTCGTTATGCGGGTAGTGCGCTAACCGTACAAAATTGCAGCCCAATTCCTTCGCCCAATTCAAAAGCCGCCTCGCATCTGCTTCCGACGAGCCGCGTCCACCGGTTGCATTTTCCTCGTGAATGGAGATTCCCTTCAGAAACATCGGTTTGCCGTTAAGCAAAATATCGGAGCCATTGGTTTCTATCGTCCGAAAACCAATTTCATCCTTGATCGTTTGCACGCTCGTTTTGATCAACACTTCGTATAACTTTGGGTTTTCGGGAGACCAATAGTTGATATTCGGCGCGCTGATCTCGAAAGATGCTTTGTCACCCGAAGTAATAGTAAGTTCTTTCTCAACTTTAAGTTCAGGAATGCTGACAACAACACTTTCGCCGCCCTTCGGATTGTCCAATTTCACAAAGCCCGCGATCGTATTTTTTTCTCCTTTTTTTAGCTGAATCGCATAATCCCGAACAAAGGTTTCCGGTTCTTCTATGAGCAAAACATCCCGCGTAATGCCGCCATAATTCCACCAATCAGTATTGACCGAAGGGACTGCGTCTTTACGGCGAGTATTATCGACTTTCACTACCAGATAATTGTTTTTTGGTTTTACGATGGGTGAGATCTCAAAGTTGAATGGCGTAAAACCGCCCTCGTGGACGCCAAGCTTCTTTCCGTTCAAATAGACTTCTGCTTTGTAATTGACCGCGCCGAAGTAAAGAAACAATCGATTTCTGCCGTTTAGCTCAATGTCGAATGATTTTTTGAACCAAATCGTACCTTCGTAATAGAACAGATTTTCCTTCTGCGAATTCCAGTCGTTCGGAATCGTCATCACCGGTGATTTATCAAAGTCGTACTCGACCAGTTCCTGCTTATTTTTGGCGTGATAATTGTTGTAATATGCCGCTGGCGAACCGGCATTTTTTTGGTCGTAGGCCTCCTGTCGGAAGTTGTAATATCCCGTTTCGTACGGATCCACAATGTAATTCCAGTCCCCATTTAGAGAAATTACTTTTCTATTTACCGCGTTGTTTATCAGGTCCTGGGATAGAACTATGCCTTGCAAAAACGCCATGACAGCCACACAGAATAGGGTTCGGGCAGAAGTAAACTTAAGCATACAATTTTCAATTATTACTTGATAATATTTTTCCAAACGTGGTTGATTGACTATCATATAGATACGCTCCATTGTAAACCTTCCGTGGTTTTTTGTGCCGATTCCAACTCCGGAGTCGGGGTCATGTTTTTGCGGGAAATTCGATGGATTGTTCTGGAACGAACAAATGCCGAGACTTGGAACACATCGGGACATTAGAGTATTGTTTGGCTACGTTTCGAAGCCTATGCAAGTGAGTTAATAACTGAGGGCGAACAGATACACGGANNCTCTAATTAAGAAAGTCTGCCGGCGGACGTGGTTTCACGCAAACTCAGCTGGTGATCATTTTCCAGAGCCTGCCGATATCGCTTCGCAGGTGCGAAAACGTGCCTTGGGTTGCGTATTTGCGTTCGGCTTTACGCAGACGGTGCCACGTTTCCCAACGCCATCTCAGGTTCAACGGGCCATGGGTCGGATGCACGCCCAGATACGCCCCCACTCGCAGCTTTAAATAGTAGATCGAAAAAAGGAAAACTCGCATTAGCCCGGTTTACTCAAGCAGCATGTCATGATCTTGTCCCAAAACACGCCGCTCCAAGCCCCTTGAACCCGCCTGACAAACCCTAAATTTATTCGGTTTAAGGACTTTAGCCGTAAACCGCGCACAAGTAAGTATTCTGGAATACCGAACCAAAAAAAGTTTAATAGCCCGCTTTTCCCAAAATCCTGGTAAGAATTACGCCTTTAGGCGCGAAAAACTCCCCTCCTGTCTTAGGAGGNNGCTTCGGCTGACGGGGTGGTTTCCTGCGTTAACGCGTAACTCTAAACTAAGAGCAGCAATTAGCTTTTCGCCTCACCGCGCAACGTCAAAAGCAGCTTCTTGCCGCCGTACAAAAATAGTCTGCCATCCTTTATTTCGTAGCGGTCCGCAGTGCGAAGGCCGTCCAGAAACTCGCGTTCGACCTCCATCTTTTCACTTTCAGTACAGGCCCGCATCGTCGAAATGACCTCGGTGATCTTCAGCGTCGATCTCGTCGCCGAGTAATCCCCGCCGAATACATTACAACCCGAATTGCCGCCCGCGCTTCCCTTGTTCGCATTAAAATTGACGAACACTCCCTTGATCGCGACAAACGTCTTGCGGTTTTTGATCGATTCAAGCACCCATTTCCGGTCGTCGAGCTTAGTGTTCGCTGCCGGTTCTTCCGGGGCTTGTTTGACCAGCCGTTTGAAGCGGAGTAGCGTATGTCCGTTGCGATCGAATATATGCAATGTATTGCCTTGCTGAGCGTACTTGGCGGCCTTGTTCAGGCTGTTCAAAAATGTCCGTTCCGGTACGCTGCCCGCCGGCAGCTTGCACATCATTTTGGTTGTGCCGACGTTCGAAAATGTAATCCGTTTGTCAGTTACTCCAACGGTGCCGAACATGCGGTTGCAGCCTGTATTGCCCATAAATTTGATTTGATCGCGATCGATCTCTAAATACGCCCGCGAATTTGTTACTGCCCGCCCGTTCGCATACATTAAGGTCCATTGGATGCCGCTGATTCGCTCAGCCTGAGCAAAAGCTCCTGCGCCCGACGTTGCAATTATTGCAAATAATAGTATTAAGTTCTTCATGTATCTACCCCTTTTTCGGTTAATGCATTCAACCGGGGAAATTCTATCGCCGGTGTCAACGTCCTACAAACCGGACGCAACAATAGAACGCTGTTTACACAATTACTTGCATGCCGTCCGCTTTCTCATGTTTTGCATCGCCGCCTATGTAAGCCGTACTTCTTTGCGTTCTTTGCGTCTTTGCGGGAGAAGCATTCCCGCAAAGTCGCCAAGCCACAAAGTTCCAGACAGCAAGCTGAACCAGGAAGCTGCCTTCACTCAAAATATGTTCACAACCACGTGAAAAAGTTATATGATTTACCTGTTCTCCTCGTTTCACAAACATTGCAACTTTAAAAGCTCATTTCAGCATCAGTATTCCGGCAAATTTGCGGTTTGAAAAGATCGCTCGATTCTTTGGAGGAAACATGCTTCGTAAATTTCACACGGCGCGTCATTTATTGTCTCTGGGTTTGATCTTCGCACTATCGACAGCAGCATTTGCGGACACACTCCGCCTTAAGGACGGCAGCATAATAAAGGGCCGCATTGTCAGCTTCAGCGGCGGCAAATTCACCGTCACCGTCGGCGAAGGCCCGCGCTCGCGGCAGATGTCGTTTGACGCGTCCGAAGTCGATTCTATCCAATTCGACGCTCCTCCTGCACGGCCCGCCAACGTTGCAGCATCCGACCGGACAGCGTCGGAGCCGGTCAAGAAAGACC
>DLHV01000001.1:17573-18596 GCA_002483395.1 Chloracidobacterium sp. UBA7659
ACGACGGTAAAAATCGAGCCGAAAATAGCACCGGTCAAAACGAACCCGGAGCCGCCGCCCGTTAAAACAACAACGACGTCGTCGTCGGCCAAGCCGGTAGAGGTGGCCGTAAAAGTATTTGCCGACAATACGTCGAACGGCTGGACGAACTCGGGCTGGGTAGTTAAAAAAGGCCAGAAGATCCGCATTATCGGCGACGGGACGGTCTCGCTAGGTAAAGGCCGATCGACAGGCCCTTCGGGTTCATACGAACTAACCGACGAAGCAAAGCTGCTGAAAAGCGTGCCGACCGGGGCATTGATCGCGGTTATCGGCGACGATAATAACGAGTTTATTTACATCGGTGCCGAACGCACTTTCACCGCCGCCCGCGACGGAGCATTGTTTCTCGGCGTAAACGAGGGGAATCTTGACGATAACTCGGGAACGTTTGATGTGAAGATCGAGATCGACCCCGCATAATAGGTCGGAGTTCGGGGTTAAGAGTTCCGAGTTCCGAGTTCGGTGCCCCGAGCTGACGCTTCAACTTCCAGCTCCGAACCCTGGACGCCGAACGCTGAACTATTCCCCTTGATTAAAACCAACCAAAAGCCCACAATTAGAATCCTACATAGTTATGGCTTCACGCTAGGGATAAAATTATGCAGCCTCTCTTTTTGCGCGTCGGAACGATCTTCTGTTTTCTTGCCCTCACTCTTGGCTTTATTAGCCCGTTCGTATCGGCCCAGTCGCGCCCGCAGCGGCCGGACCCGAAAGGCAATGATAAGANNCCGAAACCAAAGACCACTGAGGAGTTGAAAGCCGAAGAGGAAGAGAAAAAGCGGCTCGAAGAGGAAAAGAACGCCACGGTCGAAGAAGGTGTGCTCAAGGTCGAGACGGATATCGTAAACGTTGACGCCGTTGTTTATAACAAGAAGACCGGCCAGATAATTACCGGCTTAAAGAAGGAAAATTTTGGCATTTTCGAAGACGGTGTCAAGCAGAACGTCTCGAGTTTTACGACGCCGGAATCTCCCATCACCG
>DLHV01000001.1:18606-19288 GCA_002483395.1 Chloracidobacterium sp. UBA7659
CCGGTGGATTTGAGCCCGGCGTGTATGAAACCATCCGGCCTGTCGCCCAGTTCCTGACACGTTTTATCAAACCGCCCGGCGATTATGCGTCGGTCATAGCTTTTGACATGCGCCCGACGCCGATCACGGATTTTACCAACGACCCGAACCGCATCCGCCAGACGATCGATCTTTTGCTGCGAAATCGCCCCGCGTTTCGCGAAAACAACCTATTCGACGCGATAAAATTCTCGCTCGTCGGTGGCCGCGGCGATTCGGTCGTATTGGAGAATTCCGAGTCGGAAAAATCGGATTACGGCGGTATGGTAAGCGTTAAATCGAAACGCCGGGCAATCATTCTCGTCGCGTCGGGTATCGACACTTTCAGCAGGATAAACTACAGCGACACCCGCAAAGTCATTCAAGAAGCCGGTATTCCGCTTTATATTATCAGCACGGGAAATCTCTTTTACAAGCGTTACGAGAGCCAACTCCCGGCAACGGACGGACTTACGGGTATGCCGGGAAGATTGACATTTCTCCAGGCCAAAAACGCAATGAACACGTTCGCCAAAGAATCCGGCGGCAAGCATTATGAAATGACCTTTGAAAGCGAGATCCCGCAGTATCTGCAAGAGATCAATGCACTTCTGAGGAGCCAGTACAGCCTCGCCTACGACCTTATCGCAAAGCACGACCCGGG
>DLHV01000001.1:19294-19421 GCA_002483395.1 Chloracidobacterium sp. UBA7659
GATGACAAGCAGTTCGTCGTCCAGCATCGTCCGTTTGTCACAACCGCAAAAGAGCCGGCCCCGAAATCAAAGAAACCGTAACGTTTGGAGTCCGGCTTTGGAAGATGCACAAGCCCGCGCGTGAGCA
>DLHV01000207.1 GCA_002483395.1 Chloracidobacterium sp. UBA7659
GATGATCACCGAATTCTGGGATGAGGAGAACGGCGGGGTCTTTTTTACTTCGAACGACCATGAAGAGCTGATCGTGCGGAACAAGGATTTTTATGATAACGCAACGCCGGCCGGGAATTCCGTGGCGGCGGATGTTTTGCTGAAACTGTCGAAGTTTTTCGGCGAGGAAAAGTACGAGCGTTTTGCGGCGACGGTGCTGCGGCTTGTCGCTCCGCAAATCAGCCGCTATCCGCAGGGGNNTTGGGCGGGCGTTGTCGGCAATCGAGTTCTTTCTCGCACCGGTGAAAGAGGTTGTGATCATCGGCGAAAAGGGCAATGATCTTGAGCGGGAGATTTTTGGCGAGTTTTTGCCGAATAAGGTCGTTGTGTTGAGTGCAGAGCCGGAGCGTCATGCCGAGTTTTTACCGCTGCTCCAGGATCGGGAGATGATCGACGGAAAGGCGACGGCCTATGTTTGTGAGAATTTTGTGTGTCAGCGGCCGGTAGTGACGCCCGCGGAGCTTCGGGAATTGTTGAGCTAAGGGAAAAAGCATTTTGGCCGAGGATTTGCACGGATGAACGCGGATCAGAAACTGCGGATGGTTTATCTGCGTGCATCCGGGTTGATCCGCGGCTCAACATTCTTTGAGCAATGCCAACTAGCCGTGCTCGATCACGCGTAAACGNNTTACGAAAAAACGCGTTGCCCGAAGACAACGCGTTTTGATTTTTCAATAGTCAAGCAGCCTTAACTACGGTTTTTTGACATTTGCGTTAGCCGCGGTGTTAGCCGGAGCCGTTGTGTTTGCCGCCGTGTTTGCCGGCTTCATTGTATTTGCCACAGTGTTTGCCGTGGTGTTTGCAACATTAGAAACCGTGTTCGCAACCGTGTTAGCGGTATTGGACACCGTATTGGCCATAGTGTTTGCCACCGTGTTAGCTGGTTTGTTCGTAGCGTTGTTAGCCGGTGCGGCGTCGCCGCAGGCCATTCCGAGAGCACCAAGTGCCAAAAGGCTTGAAAGTGCAATGATTTTTCTCATGTTAAATTGATCTCCTGGCTTCTTCAAAGAATAAGTTTACTTATTTTTACTCACGACTGTTTTTACACAGCCCCGTCTCATTCCATTTAAATTTGGAACATTCGACAATATAATGAGCCGCGAGCGGTTAGTCAACCCAAAAATCGGCAAAAAAATCATTTTTTGAAGAATTATTCCCCTTTTTTAAAAAAATATCTTCAATTTCAATAAAATAGATGATTTACGCGGCTTTTAATAATGTATTGACGAAAGTCGCCCTAAACGGTTATCTTCAAATGTACGGGTTCACCGCCGTTTCACCTCTAATTTTTGTACTCATTCCGATAAGCCCTCTCGTATGCAAAGCAGCCCTCAACGCGACACCGGATCGCGACAACATATACAAAATCGAAACACCCACATTTTTCTAGCCGCGGCCGGGCTGATCGCGATAGCTCTGACATTCTTCCTGACGGTTTCGGACGTGGCGGGCCGAGCCAAAATCTCAGTGCTTGTGGTCGTCGCTATAACGTTTATCTTTGCGTGTCTGGGTTCGTTATTGATCACGAGGCGCGGCCTGATGGATGAAGGTGCGGCCAAAGCCGCCGATTCTCTTGATGGGCTTGGCGAGATCGAAAATCGGCTTGTCGCACTTGATGAAGCCCATCAGGTTTTCGGCTCATCGCTTAATGCGGTCGATATGTTCCGGCTCGTTTCAAGCCGTGTCGGCGAGATCTTTCCATTTGCGGCCAGCGCGCTGTTTGTGCCGGATGAAACGGGCGAAAAGCTTGTGATTACTCAATTCGAGGGCAGGAACGCCGACGTTATGCAAGACCTCGAAATTGGTATTTCCGAAGGGCTCGCGGGAAAGGCGATTGAGAGCAGGGCCATCGAGATCGACGCAGATTTGGAATTTGACAGTTGGGCGATGCCGGCTGAAAAGCTGGAAGGCTTCCGCTCATCGATAGCGATCCCGCTTATGCAGGACGAGGAAGTTTTTGGCATTTTCGAGCTGTTTACGGATCGTGTAATAAAAAACGACGAGGACACGGTAAAGCTGTTGGAGGCGATAGGCGAACACGTGACGCCGCTTTTCCGAAGTTCGATGGCGTTCGAACAATCGATCTCAAGCGCTTTGACGGACGTTTTGACAGGGCTACCGAACGAACGGGCATTATTTATGATACTTGAGAATCAGCTTGCCGAATCGATGCGGTATCGCGACGAACGGCCGCTGACGGTGGTTGCGATCGATATCAAAGATTTTGCCGAGGTAAATTCCGACCTCGGACACGCGATCGGCGACAGGATGCTGGAATTTGTCGGCGAACGGATCAAGGAACAATTGAGACAGATGGACTTCCTGGCGAGATCGATGAATGACGAATTCGCCGTCATCCTGCCGACCGCATCGGAGAAAACCGCGCTTGAGATCATGGAAAGGATCAAGACCGTTTTTGCACAGACTCCTTTCGCGATCGCTGAGAATGAATATTTAAAGATCTGGCTCAATTTCGGCTGGGCCACCTTTTGGAAGGACGGCGAAACAGCGAACCAATTGATCCGCAACGCCCAACTACGCAAACAGCAGGAAAAGAGCGAAGAACCCGCCGGCGTGCTCTGGTTTCCAAAGGAATACGTTAATTAAACGGATCGTGAATCTTGAGTCGAGAGCAGCAATTCCTACTCAAGACTCTCATTGCTTGGCATAAAACCGAATCCGTCCTAAACTCACTTCCAACACCATAAACAAAGCTGGAAAAGGAATTTGGGCGGTTCTTCTATTTTTGTACACCAAGATCTGCCCGTTCATTACCAATCCACAGAAGATGGTTTGAGCGCTTTCAAATGACTACTTATGAAACGATGCCCTGAATGCAGGCGGGAGTATTTCGACGACAGACTGAGTTTCTGTCTCGATGCCGACATTGCGCGCTGCCAGCCAGCGTCAATCAAAATGATAGCGAAAATCATATTTACGGCGTTGCGGGATCGGCAGGCGGTAATGAGGTCGAGTCTTCGATTTCCTTAAATGAATTGATCACTTCGAGGAAAACCGGCTTGTTCGCTTCGTATTTCGAGTTCAGTGTCCATGCAAGGATCTGATGATAATTCTTTGGTGTATCAACTATTGTATAAAGCCACCGGGCCTTTATATTATCAACCGACCCCGTAACATCGAATTGCACCGCCGGATATCCATTGACCATGAGCGGCCTAATTTCCGAAACTATTGGGGTCTTTATCGTTTCACCGATACCCTTGCGAACGATCTCCGTAAAGCCGTTTAGATCCATGTCGTCGGTGAAGTCGACTTTGGTTTCGGAGATAACGACAGTGTATTGCTCGGCAAGCAGGTTTCCGGCCTGAATATTTGCGTCGTCGTTAAGATCTTTTTGTGGACTCCAACTAGCAGGAACGGTCAACTGGCATTTGCCGTCCGTGCTGGTAATAACTTTGGGTTTTTGGCCTTCTTCGATCTTCTTTTGTATTTGATTGAAAAACTGACACCCGAGGGTAAATGTCAACAAAAGAAATAAGGTAAGACTATTTCGCAAACAGATTCTCATAGGTTATTCAAGGTAAAAATGACTCTTATCAATTTTTATTCTAGACTGAATTTGCCTTTAATGAAAACAAAAAAATCACATGGGAGAAACCGCCTCTTTGGTCCGATAAATACTAAATGTCACGTATTACATTTTACGGTGGTGTAGGAACAGTCACTGGGTCAAAATATCTGTTAGAGAACAACGGCAAGGCGGTGTTGATCGATTGTGGGCTTTTTCAGGGGTTGAAGGAACTGCGTGAAAGGAATTGGCAGGATTTACCGTTCGACCCGCAATCGATAGACGCGGTTATTATCACGCATGCTCATATCGATCACACCGGTTTTTTGCCGCGGCTTGTGAAGCTTGGGTACGGCGGACCGGTTTTTACATCGCGGGCGACGGCCGATCTGCTAAAGATCTTGCTCCCCGATTCCGGTCGTTTGCAGGAAGAAGAAGCCGATTACCGCAACAGGCATCAACTGACGAGGCATACGCCCGCGTTGCCGCTTTATGACGAAAACGATGCGAAGGATGCTCTGAAGCTGCTGCTGCCGGTGAATAACGACGGAAAGGCCGTTGATATCTGCGAGGATTTTCGCGCGAGCTTTCGGGTTGCGGGTCACATCATGGGCGCGAGCCTGGTGTTGGTGGAGATGTTATCGGGCGGAGACGCGAGTGTAAACGAGCGTGCATCGGCTGCTGACTCCGAAGGCACGCTCCCTAACGGTCGCGTCTCCGCCCGTACTATTCGGTTTCTTTTCTCAGGCGATCTGGGTCATTACGACCAGCCGATAGTAAAAGATCCGGCAACACCGCCGGAATGCGATTATTTGATGTGCGAATC
>DLHV01000235.1:0-235 GCA_002483395.1 Chloracidobacterium sp. UBA7659
CTGGTCGTCACGGGCTTCGAATGCTATCTGTTCGATCGTCTCCGAAATAAACTCCGGTATCTCGACCGCCGCGCCGTCAAACCCGTCGCGTTTCGTCCACGCTTCCTGCTGCGTTATCTCGGCGCTCAACTGCACATTTGCCGGGTAATGCGTCTGAATCTCCGACCCGATGCGGTCCTTGAGCGGTGTAATGATCTTACCGCGGGCCGTGTAATCCTCCGGGTTCGCCGAGAAA
>DLHV01000235.1:246-17857 GCA_002483395.1 Chloracidobacterium sp. UBA7659
ACATCGCCTTCCTGCATAATGTTAAACAGGCCGACCTGAATTTTTCCAGCCAGATCGGGCAGCTCATTGATCGCAAAAATACCGCGATTCGCACGCGGCAGCAGACCAAAATGAATGGTCAGCTCATCAGACAACAGATGCCCGCCTTTCGCCGCCTTGATCGGATCGACATCTCCGATTATGTCGGCGATCGTCACGTCCGGCGTCGCCAGCTTTTCGACAAACCGGTTATCACGATGCACCCAATCGATCTTTGTCTCGTCGCCGTGCAGGTCTATCGTCTGCCGCCCGTAGGCGCTCAGCGGTGCATACGGATTATCGTTTATCTCTGACCCGGCAATTATCGGAATTTCTTCGTCAAAAAGGTCGGTCAGTTGCCGCAAAATCCGGCTCTTTGCCTGCCCACGCAAACCTAAAAGTATGAGATTATGTTTTGATAACAGTGCATTTACGAGTTGCGGAATAACTGTTTCGCTATATCCGACGATTCCCGGAAAAAGCTTTTCGCCTGATCTCAACTTCGCGATCAGATTCGCTCGCATCTCGTCCTTAACCGAGCGAATGCTGTACCCGCTTGCCCTTAACTCCCCCAATGTTCGTGCTAGATCCATAAGTCTATTCTAACGCAGAACGTCGTGCTTGGCCTTAAGAATTCGCATAGAACCAACTCTATATTACAATTTCACCATGATCCAAACCGCGTCCGGTCAGCTAGAGAAATTTCAGAATTCAGTTGGCATAAAGTTCCAACTCTACAACAGCCTCTTTCTAGCGCTGCCATTTTACGGCATTGNNAAAACGGGCATTCTGCTTTCGCTTTTCAACAGCAATTGCGAAGACGGTTTTGCGGCGGGAAAAAGTCCGATGGAGATAATCGACAGTTTTTTCTTTGATAAATCCGACGGCGAGAAGATGGGTTTGCTTTTCCGATTCGTACAATATGCCGAGCGGCAGGTCGTTTTATTCGACGCCCTCGAAGACGCGGCGTTTGAAGAATTGCATGACACCCAGGGCTCGGGCACTCTCACGCAGTTGGAGAACACGGTTGTGCAGGCCGGCCGGCTGAATGATCTCAAAGATAAGCTAGGCAGCTTTTCAGTCCGGCTTGTTCTGACCGCGCATCCGACGCAATTTTATCCCGGTTCCGTCCTTGGCATTATCAACGATCTGGTCGCGGCAATAACCGCAAATAACGTGACGGAAATCAATACGCTCCTCCAACAGCTTGGCCGCACGCCGTTTTTCAAAAAGCAAAAACCGACGCCCTTTGACGAGGCCGCGAGCCTGATCTGGTATCTCGAAAACGTCTTTTACAATGCGATTGGTGCGATCGCCGCCGAACTGAAAAATTCATTGGCTGACAACGACATAAAACTGAGCGAATTGGTAAAAATGGGCTTCTGGTCCGGAGGCGACCGCGACGGTAACCCGTTTGTCACGAGTGAAACGACGCTGCAGGTCTCCGACGCACTGAAACGCTCGATCCTGAAGTGCTACCACGCCGATGTCCGCAGATTGAAACGGCGGTTGACATTCGCCAACGTCGAATCGGCCGTCACCGAGCTTGAAAAAAAGCTTTATCAGGAAGCGTTCCAATCGGCGGCGGCATCGTTGACCAAAGCCGAAATCCTCGGCCATCTAACCGGTCTGCGCGCAACCTTGCTTTCCGATCACAATGGTCTATTTGCTCATCTTGTCGACGATCTGATAAACAAGGTGGAGATCTTCGGCCTATATTTTGCCGCATTGGATATCCGGCAGGAAGCGTCGGAACACGGAAAGGTTTTACAAAGTATTGCGGACGCAAGTGGGACCTTGCCCGAAAATTATCCAACCCTTTCCGATGCAGACAAGATGGATGCGTTGTTAAACATCAAAGAATCAGTCGCTATCGATAGTATCCCCGATGAACTCGCCAAAGACACGCTCATAACCATTGCGGCTGTCAGACATATTCAAAAGCAAAACGGTGCTGAAGGCTGCGAACGTTACATAATCAGTCAATGCCAAAGTGCAGCGCATGTAATGGAAGTGTACGGCATGTTCCTGCTCGGCGGCTGGCAAAAAGACGAATTAAACATCGATATCGTGCCGCTTTTTGAAACGATCACCGACCTCCGGCACGCACCGAACATAATGGGCGAGCTGTACGAATTGCCTGCTTATCGCGAACAGCTTGGCCGTCGCCAAAACCGGCAAACTATAATGCTCGGCTTTAGCGACGGAACAAAAGACGGCGGCTATCTGATGGCAAATTGGAGCATTTACAAGGCGAAGGACGAGCTTACAAAACTGTCTCGCGAGCACGGTATCAGCGTAATATTTTTCGACGGCCGCGGCGGTCCGCCGGCCCGCGGCGGAGGCAAGACGCATAAATTCTATTCGTCGATGGGAAAGAACATCGCCGGCGACGTTATCCAATTGACAGTCCAGGGCCAGACCGTCAGCTCAAACTTCGGAACGGTCGCGTCCGCCCAATACAATATCGAGCAGCTTCTGCACGCCGGGATTCACAACGATCTTTTCGCGCCGAAGGAAGCGACGTTTACCGAACGCGAAGAAAAATTGATGACCAGCCTCGCCGATCACAGCTTCGCTGAGTATGACGAGCTAAAAAATCATCCGAATTTCCTTGATTATCTTTCGGCGGTCAGCCCTCTGCGGTTTTACGCCGAAGCAAACATCGGCAGCCGCCCAAGCAAACGCGGCGACGGCAAGCTGACATTAAAGGACCTGCGCGCGATCCCGTTTGTCGGCGCCTGGAGCCAGATAAAGCAAAACGTGCCCGGTTTTTACGGCGTCGGCTCCGCTCTCCAAAGAATGGATGCAGACATCGAAGAGATCGCGGCGATGTATCATGCCAACGGCTTTTTCAAAGCCCTGATCGACAACTGCGAAATGGCGATGCAGAAATCGTATTTCCCGCTGACGGCATTCTTGGCCAAACATCCGGTATACGGCGAGATTTGGCGAAAGATCCACGACGAATTCAAGCTTACACTCCGTTACGTAACAAAAATTTCCGGCACAAAAGAGCTCATGTCCGACCTGCCGGTAGAGCAGCAATCCGTCCGCACCCGCGAACGCATCGTGCTGCCGCTGGTCGCCATCCAGCAATATGCACTCACTAAAATCAGGAAAAGTGAGGAAAATGATGAAGATGCGGCCGAGCGCTCCGTCTACGAAAAACTCGTTATCCGCTGCTCATTCGGCATCATCAACGCCGGCCGAAACTCTGCGTAAGAGTTACGCGTTTACGCGTGAAACCAACGTGGCCTGTTCGCAACGCGGCTTCACGCCTAAAGGCGTAACTTATACGCTCTTTTAAAACACGTAAGTATTCGCCTGGATCAAAACCTCGGCAATCCGCTGCCGGGCCGCTATCGTGTTAATCGGCGAATTATTTTTCGTATAACGCTTCAGAGCAACAAGCAGTGTGCGGCCTTCGTCGCCTTCGCTCATGGCGGCAATCGTGTTTTTGGCTTTCGCTTCGATACGCTGGATGGCATCGTTGCAGAACACCGAGGCCATATCGATCTGTCGTGCAGCGGCTTCTTCGCCTTTTGCTTCGGCCTGCTTTTTGGCCCTGAGAATCGCCGTTTCCATCTGGTATGCGTCCATGATAATGTCGGCCGAGTTCATCAGAATTTCCTGCTGCTCGCTAAGCGCCATCATGTATTTCTGAGCTGCGGTTCCAAGCACCATCAAAGCTATCT
Organism: Chloracidobacterium sp. UBA7659; assembly: GCA_002483395.1. Classification (GTDB taxonomy): domain Bacteria; phylum Acidobacteriota; class Blastocatellia; order Pyrinomonadales; family Pyrinomonadaceae; genus OLB17. The sequence goes on from DLHV01000235.1 coordinate 3,963, forward strand.
TCTTGGCGTTTTGTGCAAGTTTTGTCTCTGCCGCGAGCAGGCTTGTGTCCTCGTCAAATGACATCTGCGGATTTAGTATCTCGTCCTGCAAAGCCTTTGCAGCCTGCAGCAAACCGATCTTGCCCTTCATCGCACGCTTCATCAACTGGCCGGGAATGAGCATCCGGTTTATCTCGTTCGTGCCTTCGAAAATGCGATTAATGCGCGAATCGCGGTACGCCTTTTCCGCCGGGTAATCCGCCGAATAGCCGTAGCCGCCGTATATCTGCACCATCTCGTCAACTACGTAATCGAGTGCCTCAGAGCACGCGACCTTATTGATCGACGATTCAACCGCGTATTCCTCGATCGATTGCAGCTTCTTCTCGCTGCTCGCACCGTCGCCGATAAGAGCGTCGATCATGCCGACCGTGCGGTACGTGATCGACTCGGAAACCCACGTGCGGATCGCCATCTCGGCAAGCTTGTGCTTGATTGCACCAAATGACGAGATCGGTTTGTTAAACTGCTGCCGCTCGTTGGCGTATCGGACCGCCTCATGGATAGCGAGCTTTGCACCGCCCGTCACAGACGCACCAAGTTTGAAACGGCCGACGTTTAAGATATTGAAGGCGATCTTCGCACCGTCGCCGACATTGCCGATGAGATTGGTGGCGGGAATTTTGCAATCCGACAAAATGAGCGGCGTGGTCGACGAAGACTTGATGCCCATTTTGTGTTCTTCGTTCCCAGGACGGCAATTCTCGCTACGTTCGACAACAAACGCCGAGAACTTTTCCTTCTCGCCGTCGACCTTCGCAAACACAATATACACGTCGGAGAAACTACCGTTCGAGATAAACATCTTCTCGCCATTCAGCGTGTATGTCGTGCCGTCTTCGCTCAATTTCGCATTTGTTTTTGCGCCGAGAGCGTCCGAGCCCGAACCGCTCTCGGTCAGGCAGTACGCCGTTACGACCTCGCCCGAAACGATCTTCGGGATCCACGTTTTCTTCAGTTCTTCCGAACCGAAATAAAGAATCGGCAGCAGTCCAATCGACGTCTGTGCACCGAACGTCGTGCCAAATCCGCCCGCGCGGCCCATCATTTCAGCGATAACGACGCCGGTCGTTTGATCAAGCCCAAGACCGCCGTATTCCTCTGGAATCGTCGCTCCCAAGAGTCCAAGCTCGCCGCCTTTGTGCACAAGATCACGAGCCACTTCCCACGCATGCTGCTCCATCGCTGGCAACTGCGGCGCGACTTCGTTATCTACGAACTCACGAGTCGTTTCGCCGATCATCTTATGCTCGTCATTAAAATCTTCGGGTGTAAAAACCTCGGTCGTAGTCGGATCCGTGATCAAAAACTCGCCGCCTTTTACATATTCTTTTTCTAATTGTGTTTCCATAACTTAATAAATCAGCCACAGAGGACACAGAGATTGTCAATGGGAAGCCTGGCAATTTCTTATCTGCGTCATCTGCGTTTATCTGCGGCTAATTTTTCCTCCTCTTCTCTGTGTCCTCTGTGGCTAAATCACCTCAAAAATCCCCGCCGCGCCCATGCCGCCGCCGANNCACATTGTCACCATGCCGTAGCGGGCGTTGCGGCGTTTTAGTTCCTGCAGCAGCGTTGCCGTCAGCTTTGCTCCCGTGCATCCAAGCGGGTGTCCCAACGCGACCGCACCGCCGTTGACATTAACCTTCTCCGGGTTCATCTCAAGCACCTTCATGACCGAAAGCCCTTGTGCGGCAAAAGCTTCGTTTAACTCGATGACATCGATTTGATCGAGCGTCAGGCCCGCCAATTTCAGGGCTTTCGGGATCGCATAAACTGGCCCGATGCCCATCTCTTCCGGCAAGCATCCGGCCGTCGCAAACGCGACAAATCTCGCCAGCGGCTTCAGCCCAAGCTCGTTCGCTTTGTCCAGAGACATTACGACCGTCGCCGCCGCGCCGTCCGACATCTGCGACGAATTGCCCGCCGTCACCGTTCCGTTCACATGAAACGCCGCCCTCAGCTTCGCGAGTCCCTCGACGGAGGTGTCGGCACGCGGGCCTTCGTCTGTGTCGAAAACAACCTCCTTCCGCCGCACACGGCCTTTCTCGTCAAATTCATCGACGTGGACACTCATCGGCACGATCTCATCCTTGAACCTCCCCTCGGCGATAGCGGCCAGGGCCTTTTGATGTGAACCAAACGAAAACGCATCGGCCTGCTCGCGCGTGATCTCGTATTTCTTCGCGAGGTTCTCCGCCGTCAGGCCCATGTTGAGGTAATAATCAGGATACGAATCAACCAGCGCCGGATTCGGCCGGACGACGTTGCCGCCCATTGGGATCATCGACATTGTCTCAAGCCCGCCCGCAACGATCACATCCGCACCGCCCGTCCTGATCCTGTCCGCCGCGAGCGCGATCGTCTGCAAGCCCGACGAGCAATATCGATTCACCGTCATCGCCGATGTCTCAACCGGCAGGCCCGCCGCGATCATAGCCGTCCGGGCGACGTTCATCCCCTGCTCCGCCTCCGGAAACGCACAGCCCATGATGACGTCATCGATCAGCGACGGATCGAGATTCGGGACGCGATTTACCGCTTCCCTGATCGCCGGCCCCCCAAGATCATCCGGCCGTGTATTTCTCAACGTGCCTTTCGGCGCCTTCCCCACAGCCGTACGCACGGCCGATACAATTACTGCTTCTTTCATATTTTTACTTTCCCGTTTCGATATTTAAATGCACATCAAGGCTTAACAATTTCTTCGCAACTGGTCGTAACTGTTCAGGCGATTCACAGGCAACACCAAGTACATCTCGTTCGGTTCTGAACAGAAATTCTATAAGTGATTCTTCGGATTGATTGATACTAAGTAGCCGATAAATCGGTGCAATATATGAATCATATTCGTCCACAAGATTCAAATTATCGCTAACGCCAATCGGATCCCACTCTTTAAACAAGATCTGTCGAATAGAATTTTGAATCTCTAGGGCCGTTGCCTTTCTTGTCTTGTCTTGAGCTTTGGCGATCCGCTTTGAGTTCATCAACTTCACACTCAAAAGCCACAGGTCGCCCATCGTTCTGAGCCTGGCCCTAACCGCTTCCGGCGACATGTCAACCTTCATTATTAATCTCCTGAAGATTCTTTATATCAAGCAAATCCTGTTCGCGTCCGCTTATTGTTTTTAGCGTTATCAGACCATCTTTTGAAACAACCCACGTCTTTCCTTCTTCCCAGTCAACGAGTTCACGATTACTCCAAACTGATTGTAATTGTTCGGTAACAAGAAGGAAATCGAGAGTAAAAAGCTTTTTTGACTCCACGTCAACTTTCGAGATTCTGCGAATCTGAATCGCACCGTCGGCAAAATGGAGCGGCAAACCTTCGACGTCATATCCCATCGTTTGAGCAACTGCCCAAACCTCCGGCAAATACTCGGAAAGGACCAAAACATCTATATCCAACGTAGCTCTCGGCAAACCGTGAATTGCCATTGCCCAACCGCCGCACACTGCATAATCCAAGCCCTTCTCGTTGAGCGTTTCCGTAAAACCTATAAATTCATCTATGAGGTTTGCCATCTATTTTGATCTCTTCAAATGGCCTCCGCCTTCCGCTTGATCGTCCTCAACATTTCCATCCTGATCAAACCGCTAAATGGCCGAATAAATATCCAATATCGTCCGAAACTTCGACGGCTTTCATCATCGAGACATTTGATCCGCGTTTCGGTGGTCAAACGCGTATTGCTGCCATCCGCATCAAGCGAAAAATTCCAAACCGCTTTTGCGTATCCTGCCGTATCAAACTTTTTGAAGCTTTCGGCGTCGATCTTTTTCAATCCCCCGCAGATCGTCCAAAATCGGCCGACGATGCCGATCACCATTTCCTTGTTAAGCGTTTCGCCGAGCATCTCAAACCGGGACTTTCGCAGAGAACTCAGCGTCACATTACTCGCCGACAATCCTCGAAGCCAAAACAACCATCGGATAATCGGTGATTCACTAAAATCGATCTCGTTGGTGACACGATAAATATCGGCTGCGTCTGCGTGGATCGCAATATCATGCATTTCCTCAAAGTCATATTCTGATAAAAATTCGTCTATCAGCATCAGTTTGCTATCCCAACCTCAACTTCTTCGATTTTCAAAATCTCATTTAACACGGCCGGCTCGATCTCGACCAAAAACCCTCGCTTCCCGCCATTAATGTATATCTTTTCCAATTCAAAGATTGTTTTTTCCGCATAAACCGGTATTGCGGTCCGCGTACCGAATGGCGACGTGCCGCCGACAAGATATCCCGTAAATTTAGCAGCCCGATCAGGCGTCGCCGGTTCGACCGATTTCACGCCAATGTGCCGTGCCAAATTCTTTGCCGAAACCTGCCTGTCGCCATGCATCAGCACGATCAGCGGCTTTTTTTCATTTGTTTCAAAGACCAGTGTCTTTATGACCGCATGCTCATCCACGCCCAATTGCTTTGCCGATTCGCCCGTTCCGNNTCGACATATTCATAAAGATGCGGCGTAAACTCGACCTTTCTCTCTCTCAATAACCTGATAGCCGGTGTTATCGGATAATCCATAAGAATCTTACCCGCGAAACACGCGAAACATACGAAAATGAAGATTCTATTGTCCGGCCTTCCGCGCTTTTTCGGGCATTTCGCGGGCTATCTTCCGGTAATCTCCTTATACCTAAAACATGCGGTCAGATGGTCATTTACCATCCCGGTCGCCTGCATATGCGCGTATATAATGGTCGAGCCGACAAAATTGAAGCCGCGAGTTTTCAAATCCTTGCTGATCTTATCCGACATGTCGGTTTTGGCCGGGACCTGCTTTATATCCGTCCACTTGTTGACGATCGGTTTGCGGTTTACGAACGACCAAATGTATTTATCAAACGAACCAAACTCCTTTTGCACTTTCAAAAACGCTTTTGCATTGCTAACCGCCGATGCGATCTTCAAACGGTTACGGATAATGCCTTCATTCAACATTAGCTTTGCGCATTTCGCCTCACTGTATTTTGCCACCTTCGCGGGGTCGAAATTATCGAAAGCCTTTCGGTAATTTTCCCGTTTTCTCAATATCGTGTCCCACGACAGGCCTGCCTGAGCGCCTTCCAGAACCAAAAATTCAAACAGCCCGCGGTCGTCATGCAGCGGCAAGCCCCATTCCGCGTCGTGGTATGCTATCGCCAATTCGTTTGTTGCCCAACCGCATCGTTTCATCTCTTTTTCGAAATATAAAGCGTCTTTTCGATCTCAGCGTGTACGACGCCGTTTTTGTCCTTCAATTCCAGATCATAAATCCTGTCGACCGATTTTGCGTTCTCCGCCAGCCGCTTTATCTCGTCGATCTCATCCTCGGACAGATGAAAATCGACGTAAAGCGTGTCTTTTCCCGGCTTCCTGAATCGGATCTTCGCCGCCTTGTCCCAAACTATATATTCAGGCCCGAGGATATGGATCAGCATCAGCATATATATCGGATCGATCGCGCCATAAAGGCTGCCGCCGTAGATCGTGCCGACGTAATTTTTTGTTCGCCACGAGAGCGGAATTTTCACTCGCACCTCACGCCAATCTTCGGCGATATATACAACGCGCCCACCAGTGCCGCGATATGCGGGGAAAAGATTAAATCCCCAACGTGCTTTTCGCGTCTCAAAACTCTCGGGCATAAGTTAGAAGTTCCAGCTTTAGCTGGTTTCTAGCCGGTAAACCAAACGCATCATTCCTATTCTGCTTCAGCAGAATTGGGCTAAAGCCCAAGATCTGTTAAGCCCCGTAACCTCCACGGTGGAGGCAATTGAGAAAACTAATTCCTCAACGGCTTGCCGGTTTTCAGCATTGCGGCGATGCGCTCTTGCGTCTTACGCTCACCGCACAGTGATACAAAAGCCTCGCGTTCGAGGTCAAGCAGATAACGTTCTGAAACCTGCGTCTTATGATTGATCGTTCCGCCTGCCATCACGTGCGCGAGCTTTTTACCGATAAGCTGGTCGTGATCGGAGATAAATCCGCCTTGCTTCATCATATGCAGAGCAAGTTTCATTGCCGATTCAGCGGATTCGCCAAGGACGGTTATGTCGGCCCGCTCAACCGGCTGGACATAGCTGGACGCGTCCAGGTTCAAAACCTCCTGCTTGGCGTCCGCGATCAGGCGGTCACCGTTCATCGATATCGAATCGACGTCGCGGAGGAATCCCCACCCCTTAGCTTCCTGCGCCGATGTCGCGACCTTGCCCATGCCGAGCAGCTCGAAGGTCTTTTTAAGAAAAGCCAGCGGATCGGCGTCGGGTGCCTTTGCCGCCGCGTCCATCGCCCGCATCGTCATTTCCTTTGTGCCGCAACCAGCGGGAATAAGGCCGACGCCGACCTCGACCTGGCCCATGTACGTTTCGGCCGCCGCGCGGACCTTGTCTCCGTGCATCGCGATCTCGCAGCCGCCGCCAAGCGTCAACCCGTATGGCGCCGTTACGACCGGTTTTGCCGAATACCGCAGCCGCATCACGGCTTTTTGCAATGCGGCGACCATCATATTGATGTCGTCCCATTCTTCTTCCTGGGCGGCGAGCAGAAGCATCATGATGTTCGCTCCGGCCGAAAAATTTCCGCCCTGATTGCCGACGACAAGGCCCTTAAAGTTCTTTTCGACTTCGTCGATTGCAATGTTCATCATCTGGACCGTATCACCGCCGATCGAATTCATCTTCGAATGGAATTCGAGGCATGCGACGCCATCGCCAATGTCGATTAGCGTCGCACCCGGATTTGATTTGATTACGCCCGTTCGTTCCTTGACCGATTTCAGAACGATCACGCCCTGACGATCCGGCATCGGTTTATATTCACCCGCGACTAGATCGAAATATGAACCCTGGCCGCTTTCGTTCTTATAAAAGGTTTCGGCCCCCGACGCGAGCATTTTCTCGACATTCGCCGGGATCGTCTGGCCTTCTTTCCGCATCCGCTCGACCGATTCGCGCACGCCGATCGCGTCCCACGCCTCAAAAACACCGATCTCCCAGCCAAATCCCCACTTGATCGCGTTGTCGATCTCAACGATGGTGTCGGCGATCTCAGGAATGCGGTTCGCCGCGTATCGCGAAACGCGCGACGACGTTTTCCAAAGGAACTCGCCAACGCTGTCTTCTCCCCAAACGAGCTTTTTGACACGTGTTGGTATGTCTTCGATCGCCTTTGCCGCATCGAGCAACGGGAATTTGGTCTTAACTTGCGGCTTATATTCGAAAGTGCTCAAATCAAGCTCAAGTATCTCGGTCTTGCCTTCGGCATTCTTCGATTTTTTGTAGAATCCACCTTTCGTCTTATCGCCAAGCAGCTTCTTTTCGAGCAAAGTTTGGATCAACTCAGGCAGCACAAAAACGTCCCGGTCCTCGTCGTCCGGCACGGCAGGATAGAGATTATTGGTCACATGCGCCGTTACATCGAGACCAACCAGATCGGATGTTCTAAAAGTCGCGGACGACGCATGGCCAATGGCCTTGCCGGTCATTTGATCGACCTCGGTCGGCGTAAATCCCATCGAAATCATCTCGTGAATCGTCGCCATCATGCCAAAAACGCCGATGCGGTTGGCGATAAAATTCGGCCGGTCTTTTGCCGGAACGACGCCCTTTCCGAGCCGCTGATCGAGAAAACCCGAAATCTTACACGCGATCTCGCCGTTGGTTTTTGAGCCGGGAATAACCTCGACGAGCTTCATATAACGCGGCGGGTTAAAAAAGTGAATACCGACGAAATGCTGTTTAAAATCATCCGAAAACGGTTCGGCGATCGAGTCGATCGGTATGCCGCTCGTGTTCGAAGCGATCACCGCACCCGGCTTGCGATGCTTCTCGACCTCGGCGTAAAGCTTGTGCTTGATCTGGATATTTTCGACCACCGCCTCGATCACAAAATCACAATCTTTAATCTTCGCCAGATCGTCCGTAAAATTCCCCGTCGAGATTAGTTTGGCGTTGTCGCCGAGCATAAAAGGTGCGGGCTTGAGCTTTTTGGCCGCTTCAAAAAGCGAATTAACGACACGGTTTCGCACCTGCGGCGATTCGAGCGTCAGGCCCTTTTTCTCCTCGTCCGGCGTCAATTCCAACGGAGCGATGTCGAGCAGCAATGTCGGAATTCCCGCATTAGAAAGATGTGCGGCAATGCCCGCACCCATTGTTCCAGCACCCAAAACGGCAGCTTTTCCGATATTCATTCGTGTTGCGCCTCTGTCAGCGCTTTTGTCGTCAAAAGCTGCGGCTTTTCCCGTATTCGTCATATGTTTAGCCTCGGTCGTTTATACTGAAATTTGAGTTGTAGAATTATAACTGAATGAATGTTCATTCAGCAAGCAAAACCGTGGTGTTTCGCGTAAATTTCTCAAAATCTATCGATAACTGTCAACCCTCGCGAGTGAAACGAATTCATTTCAGTCAGCCCCAGCAACGCTTCGTCCATGGAAATGGTTTTCCCGATTAATTTCTGCGGCTGAAGTTCGCCTTGCCGTATCATTTCGAGCATTTCAGGGTAACGATGAGCCTGCATTCCATGGCTACCGACAATTTCGAGTTCGCGGGCGATGACAAGATCTATCGGAATCACCGCTTGATGCTGTCCCGCCTCCATAATCCCAACCTGAACATGCTTCCCGCGCTTTCGCAAACAGGAGATCGAATTAAAACAGGTTTCAGGACTTCCCAAGGCGTCGATCGAAACGTCCGCTCCACCGCCGGTAATTTCTCTGACCGCTTCGATGGCATCGTCCGTCCGTGCGTTAACTACTGCGGCCGCACCAACTGATGTCGCTAATTCAAGTTTATCGTTCGTGATGTCAACCGCTACTACTTTCGAACCCAAAGCCGATGCGATTATTATGGCCGAGAGTCCGACGCCGCCACAGCCGTGGACAGCGACCCACTGCCCGGCAGTAACCCTGGCTTGGTCGACGACTGCCCTGAATGAAGTGGCGAAACGGCAGCCAAGCGAGGCGGCGGCGACAAAATCGATCTCATCGGGCAGGCGAACAAGATTTGTATCGGCATATTCGATAGCGACATACTCGGCAAAACCGCCCCAATGCGTAAAACCGGGTTGAAACTGGCGATCGCAAACCTGCTGGTTTCCTGAAATGCACTGCTCGCAGGTTCCGCAACCGCAGACAAACGGCAGCGTTACCCTTTCGCCGCCCTTCCAAAGCCTGACATCGCTCCCGACCGCCTCAACCACACCCGAAAGCTCGTGACCCGGAACATGCGGCAGTTTTATATCCGGGTCGTTTCCCATCCAGCCGTGCCAATCGCTGCGGCAAATGCCGCACGATTTGACGCTCAAAACAACGCCTGTCTTGCCCGGAGCCGGATCGGGAACATCCCGGATCGTCAAGGGCTGTTGAAATTCATCGTAAACGGCCGCTTTCATTTTTAGATAGTTAGGGGTTCTTACAAAATACTATCAAGATAACTCGGTTTCAGGAATTTCGGACGGACGCGGGCGGGGTTATTTCCTTTTCTTGTTTCTTTCGAAGATCAGGGCCAGGGCGAGCGATTTTTCGTTGAGCTTTTTACCTAAGATAGCTTTCTCGCTTTCATCGGTCGAATCTTTTAGCTGTGTACGTAAATTTCCGATTTCACGCAGCATCTCGATCTCTTCCGGCACGAAGTCGTTCGATTTCAGCACCGAATAGCCCATCCGCACGTCTTCTGGTGTATTGAAATACGCGTCCAGATCAAGCGGTTTACCACTGCCGGCAAGATTATCGAAGTCACCTCGGGCAATGGCCTGTTTGATCTTTTCCTCGATGGCGCTTTCTATTGACATGACCTACTTGGATTTTACGATAATTTTCTTGACAGGTTCGGAAAATAATTCGATACTTCATTTCGAATAAAAAGCAAAGCTTTCACCGGGAATGCGAATTCATACCATTCTCCCGCTTTGCTCTTTTGAAAAAAAACTAAAAACTTGAGGACTATTTTCGATGAGAAAGCTACTTTTCGTGCTGTTTGTTTCTTTAATTTGCAGTGTTTCGCTAAAAGCTCAGGATGTGAAGCCAAGCCCCAAACCAGTGGGTACTATTACGGTTGCGGAAGCCAAATCGGTGCCCGCCATGGCCCCTAAACCTGCCGCGAAGCGGGCGCCCGTTTTTCGCCCAACCAAAGACCAGATCAAACAGGTTCAGGCAATGTTGAAGCAGAAATCGCTCTATAAAGGCGAAGCGACCGGAACCTACAACACCGAGACCCGCGCCGGGATCAAGAGCTTCCAAAAAGACAACGGCTTGAAGCAAACCGGCAAGCTTAACCGCGCAACGCTTGAGAAAATGAATATCGAGCTGACGGACAGCCAGAAGCTGATCCCTATTTCCGAGAGTTCGTACGCTTCCGCTGACACAAAGGAAAAACCCACAAAAACGGAGAAGCCCGCCGCGACATCCGATGCAAAACCAAAAAAGACGATCTTTAAGGCGACCGCCGACCAGATCAAAGAAGCTCAAAAAGCTCTCAAGGCAAAGTCGATGTACTCCGGTGAGGAAACCGGAAAACTCGACGACGCGACTCGCGACGGTTTGAAAAAATATCAGGAAGCCAACGGTTTGAAGGTCACCGGAGCGCTTAATCAGCTCACTTTGGAGAAAATGGGCATTGCCCTGACCGACAAGCAGAAAGAGCAGTAGGCCGAAGCCAAAGAAGGCGGAAACACGACCGGTAGGGAGTGTGTCCTTTCTTACAAGGGAACAACCCTGCCGTCAGAGCGGGTTTCCACTTTATTCTGTATAATTGGCGATTATGAAGATCCTTAGTATTTTCCTTCTGATTCTTATGTCCGCTGCCGCAATTTCCGCCCAGTCGGAAAGCCAGAAGGCAAAGATCGCCGCCAACATTCGCTCCGTGATGAACGATCAAACCGCTGCCTGGAACCGCGGCGATATCGACGCCTTTATGCGCGGCTATTGGCAGTCTGAAAAGCTCGTTTTCATATCCGGTGATGACGTTACCCGCGGCTGGCAGCCGACGCTCGACCGTTACAAGAAAAGCNNAAAAGCTACGATTCCAAAGCGAAAATGGGCGTTCTGACATTTTCGGGCCTTGAGATCACAGTGCTTTCAAAAGACGCCGCTACCGTCCTTGGAAGCTGGTCGCTCGCCCGCGAAAAAGATAACCCGCACGGCAAATTCACGCTTATTTTTCGCAAATTCAAGGACGGCTGGCGAATAGTCCACGATCATACGTCATGATTGTTGCCGGGTAAGCTAAAATGGCATGAACGTCTCCGAAATTCAAACGCTCTACACTTACAACCGTTGGGCCAACCATCGCGTTGTTGACGCCTGCCGTCTTCTTAACGATCGTGACCTCACACGAGATCTCGAAGCGAGTTACGGATCTGTCCGAGGAACACTTGTTCACATCCTGTGGGGAGAGTGGTTATGGTGCGAGCGCTGGCGTGGCAAATCTCCCAAGCTGATCTTCGATCAAGAACAGTTTCAGGATGTAAATGCGATCGAATCACGCTGGCGTGAAGTCGAACGTGATCACCAAGTCTTCATCGATGCCCTTACCGATGAACTTTTGGCGGACAGTATCTCATACGAGAACCTACAAGGCGAGCGTTGGGAATACTCCCTCGCCAACATGATGCAGCATGTCGCCAATCATTCCTGCTACCACCGTGGTCAAGTGGTGACACTCCTGAGGCAGCTACACCAAACTCCACCTGGAACAGACTTTCTCGTGTTCCTTGACCTGCATACCGGGTAGCTCCGTCTCATAATCGCATTCGGACGCCGCTCGCACGCGCCCTATAGGTGAAGGCAAAAGCCGAATGCGGTATACTGCCACTCAGAAAATCTAAAAAAACTTTGCGAGGTTTCCGAAATGAGAAGGTATTTTAGCGCTGTCGTTGCCGCCATTATTATCATTGCGTTCGCCGGGTTGGCGGTGGCGCAGCCATATACAATCCAGCAATACCTGAACATCAAATCCGCCGGCNNTCGCCGACGCTTTCGCCGGACGGAAAGCAGATGGCGTATCTGACGAACGTAACCGGCACATCGCAGGTTTGGATCATCGATCTGCCAAACGGCACGCCGAAGCAGATAACCAATTACGAGGACAACATCGGGTTTGTCCGCTGGCTGCCCGATGGAAGCGGCATCATTTTCGGCAAGGCCCGCGGCGGCGACGAGAACACGCAGTTTTTCTGGATGAAGCCGGACGGCACCGGCGTCCGTGAATTGACCAGCGATCCGAAAGTGAGACAAAATTTCGCCGAGGTTTCGAGCGACGGAAAAAAGATCTACTACGCCTCGAACAAACGCAACCGAACGTTTTTTGACGTTTACTCGATGGACATCGCCAGCGGCAAGGAAGAGATGCTTTACCAATACGACGGCAACGTGAACATCGCCGCCGTGAACGACGCCGGGTCAAAGTTTGTACTTTTCCGCGACGGCGTTGAAAAAAGCCTCGATAACGACCTCTACATGGTGGATGTCGTGACGAAAAAGGAAACGCACCTTACGCCACACAGAGACGCTTCGGAATTCGGCGACGTAGCGTTCCTCGCCGACAGCATTGTCCTGACAACCAATGACGGCCGCGAATTTCAGAGCCTCGCCCAAATGCGCAAAAAGAACGCCGCCGGTGACGATTGGTCCGACGCAAACCGCGAGGTCCGCATTATCGACGACCAAAAATGGGACATTGGCGGTGTCGCGATGAACGATTACCCTGGCGTGATGGCCTACACCGTAAACCGCGACGGCTTTTCGGAGCTGTATTTGCGAAAGGTCGAAACCGGCGGCAAACCGTTGATCTCGACGATTTCGGCAAAAGCAGAAATGGTCAAACTGCCCGCGCAAGGCATCGTCGGGAACCTGACTTTCTCAAACGATGAAAGCAATCTCGCGTTTACCTTTAACTCGGCGACGCAGAACGGCGATATTTGGCTTTATGATTTAAAATCGAAAGCTCTGACACAGGTGACGAAAAGCGATCGAGCAGGCATTGAGCAGAAATCGTTTGTAGCGCCTACATTGATAAAATACAAAGCCTTCGACGGACGTGAGATCACGGCTTGGTATTACGATCCCCATCCTGGCTTTGGGCTTGCAACGGAACAAGGGACTTTCACCACAGACGCACAGGGCAAAACTACTGAAACTGTTAAAAGGTCAGTCATCGGACTTCCCGTAATTGTCTCCGTCCACGGCGGTCCAGAAGGTCAATCGCGGCCCGGATTCAACGCTCTATTCCAATATTATCTTTCGCGCGGCTACGCCATCCTCGACCCGAACGTCCGCGGCTCAACCGGCTACGGCAAGACCTACACGCATCTGGACGATGTAGAAAAACGCGAAGATTCCGTTAAAGATCTCGCCGCCGCAGTCGAGTGGCTGAAAACGAAAGGCGGGGCGGACCCGAAACGCATTGCCGTCGTGGGCGGGAGCTACGGCGGGTATATGACGATGGCCGCGATCACGCTTTATCCCGATTTGTGGGCGGCAGCGGTCGGTACGGTCGCTATCACCAACTGGGAAACCTTTCTCACCAACACCTCCGGCTATCGCCGCCGCCAGCGTGAGGTCGAATATGGACGGCTCGACAAGGACATCGACTTCCTCCGCCGCATCTCGCCGATCCGCAAGATAGATCGGATAAAAACGCCTCTGTTCGTCATCTCCGGAAGAAACGACCCGCGTGTTCCTTATACCGAAGGCGAACAGATGGTCGAAGCCCTCAAGAAACGCAACGCCGTCGTCGAATACAAACTCTACGACGACGAAGGCCACGGCATCTCAAAACTAAAAAACCGGCTCGACCTATATCCGCGCGTCGCCGATTTTCTCGATAAATATATGAAATAACACCTGGGAACGCAGGCGCCCTCGC
>DLHV01000134.1 GCA_002483395.1 Chloracidobacterium sp. UBA7659
GTTGTGGCATTGGCGAAGCCCGCAAAGGCAGCGACTACGGTCGCATCTTCATCGGCGACGAATCCTGGAACGACCCTGAAGACTGCTGACTCGATCGTCGGGTTTAATGAACAGGGTTTTGACCCTTCGCCGCTTGATGAGCTATCGAAACTCGAACTTACGTCGGAAGAGCTTCAAGTAGATAACAATCCGGTCGCCCAAGCCCAGTATCAATATATCCAGGTTGCGGTTGCCAATAAATCGCTCGGGTTTTCCTTTCAGGTCCACCCGATGATCCAGCAATACATTAATTATTATCGCGGCCGCGGGCGCGGGACGATGGAAGTCGGCTTGTATCGCTCCGGAATGTTCATGCGAATGGCTCGCCGCATTTTCAAGGAAGAGGGAATTCCGGAAAACGTCGCGTGGCTCGGTCAGGTAGAAAGCACGTGGAAGCCGACCGCTATGTCATGGGCAGCCGCATCGGGTTTGTGGCAGTTCATTCCCGGTACGGGAGCGAGATTCGGTCTCCGACGGACCGCTTATATCGACGAACGGAATAGTTTTGACGAGGCAACGCGTGCGTCTGCAAGATATCTGCGGTTCCTGGCCAATCGCTATGGCGGTAACTGGGAACTTGCAATGGCCGCTTATAACTGCGGCGAAGGCAACGTGGATCGTGCGATCCGCCGCGCGGGTGTAAATAATTTTTGGGCGGCCTATCCGTATTTGCCGCAGGAAACAAGAAATTACGTGCCGAACATTTTGGCTACGATATTGATCGCAAACAGCCCGGCGCAATACGGCTTTGGCCATGTGCGCCCGGCACCGACGCTTCAGTACGACCGCATTCGGGTTCCGGCCTCGACCAATTTGAGCCTGCTCGCGCAGGCTTCGGACACCAGTGTGCAGTACATTCGCTACCTGAACCCGCACCTTCGCGGCAATATTACGCCGCCGGAGCCTTACATCATTAACGTCCCGCCGGGAAAGGCCAATGACGTGGTTGCGGTATTCAGACGCATCCCGGCTTCACAGATCAATAACACGGCCCTTGCAAACTCGGTTCATGGCGAAACGTGGCAGACCATATCGAATCGTACGGGTGTCGGCGTCGCGGAATTGATGGCGGCGAACCCTGGGATGAAAGACCCGAAGGGCAAGGTTTTCGTTCCGGTCAGTGGCAACAGGATCAATACAATTGCGTATACGCGTCCAACCACATCGAACACCGCCGCACCGGGAGTCGCGGCTCGGATTGTAAAGGCCCAATCGGGAGATACGGTTGCAAAATTAGCCACTCGGAACGGTGCGGACCCGACCGAAGTTGCCAAATACAACGGCCTTCTTCCAAACTCGGTGCTGGGTGCCGGACGTGAGATAAAGATACCCGCAAGATAGTGCGGGAACAAAAAAAGTATGAGAGCCGGGTTTGAATTTCAGACCTGGCTTTTCTAATTCATTCATTAGTTCATTTATCCATCGATTTATTTTTGTGATATTAGTTGGCAAGTTTTGGTGTGATGCGTCTTGTGAATGAATAGATGAATCAATGAGCAGATGAGTCGATGACATTATGAAACTTTGGATCTCTAAAAACTCCGAGGTGACGGTTCACGAGCAGCTTGTGACCCAGATAAAGCTGGGTATCGCGAGCCGAGATCTCAGCCCGTCCGAGAAATTGCCGAGCACGAGGGAACTTGCGCGGCGTTTTAATATCCACCAAAACACTGTGTCAGCGGCCTACCGCGAGTTGGCTGGCGAGGGCCTTGTCACCTTTAGAAAGGGAAGCGGCGTCTTTGTAAGCGATATTGCTCCGGGAGCGGAACCTGAAATGAGTCTCGACAGTCTGCTCAGCCAATTTGTTTTGCGAGCTGCCAACGGCGGACACACCAGGAGTGACGTGAGCGCGGCAATGCAGAGATGGTTACACGCCGGGCAGGTTCGCGAATTGCTTGTCGTTGAATCGGACCGCGGACTGCGGTCTATTCTGGTCGAAGAGATCCGCTCGGCCATCGACAGCAGCGTTTTGGGAATAGCGTTCGAAAATTTCGAAGCTACGGCCGCGCGTGATGACATTCAGATCGTCGCTTTGTTCGACGAGAAGGAGAAATTGAACGCAATCCTTCCACCCGGTGTTTCCTGCGTGTACGTCAACGTCAACTCGGTGCCTTTGACAATGTCACGAGCTGAAAGGCCTTCGCAGACAGACCTTGTTGCGGTCGTTTCCGATTGGAAGCAGTTTACCGCTTTTGCAAAGTTGTACCTTACAGCGGCAAATATTGACCCCGATGTCTTGATCATCCGTTCAACGGGCGACGAAAATTGGCGCGATGGTTTGGATGCCGCATCCGTGATAATCTGCGATTCTTTCACATCTACTCACTTTACCGGCGACGGACGAGTTCGTACGTTTCGCCTTATTGCCGATTCCTCGCTCGTCGACCTAAAAAATGCCTTGCAGTAATTCCACCAGGCAGATTTCTACTAGAGGATTTGACAAAATTTACATCTGTAACTAAACTTGTTACAGTTATGGCGGCAAACAGTCAATTTTCAATGGCAGTGCATGTGTTGGCGATGCTTGCGAAATCGGGTGAAGAGAGGATCAAATCCGAATCTGTCGCGGGCAGCGTCAATACAAATGCTGTTGTAATTCGGAGATTGCTTGGGCAATTGAACCAGGCGAATCTGGTGATATCGCAGACCGGCTCATCCGGCGGTACGCGGCTTGCCCGCTGCCCGAAGGAGATAACGCTTGCCGAAATTTATAAAGCGGTTTCGTGCGGTGAGGTGTTTGCGCTTCACGGCAAATCGCCTAATCAGGATTGTCCGGTCGGAAAAAATATCGAAGCTGTCTTGTGCAATTTGCAGAAGGAGATCGATAAAACGGTTGGGGAAAAACTATCTCAGTACACGCTGCAGAGCGTGCTCGAGGTGATTGAACAAGGGCGGGTTTGATTTTTTTTAATTCAATTTGTATCAAACTAAGTTACAAACGCGTTACAAGAACGAACAATCAGTGGCGGATTAATGAGCAAGGGATGCGGTTTCCTTTTCCATCCTTCTTCCTTTATACTCGGTGACTTTATATGTCCTGGCAAAAGCTGCTTTTCATTGTGTTAATACTCGCGTGTCTGACACCAGCGGTCTCGCCACCGATCGCCCTTGCTCTCGGACTTGCCGTAGCGTTCACTTTCGGCAACCCGTTCCCGCAACTCGAAGGCAAACCGACTAAATATCTGCTGCAAATCTCGGTCGTCCTGCTCGGGTTCGGGATGAATCTTTCGTCCGTCTACAAGGCTGGCAAAGACGGCATTTTATTCACGATCGCGACGATCTTCGGCACGCTTATTCTCGGCTATTTTGTTGGTAAGTTTTTGAAAATTGGCGACAAAACTTCGACGCTAATTTCATCCGGCACGGCGATCTGTGGCGGGAGCGCCATTGCCGCCGTTGCACCGGCTATCGACGCCGAGACGGACGAGATCACTGTTTCGCTCGGGACGGTATTCGTGCTTAATTCCGCAGCACTTTTTCTTTTCCCAATTATCGGGCACTATCTCGGGATGACCCAGAGCCAGTTCGGTATTTGGTCGGCGGTCGCTATCCACGACACGAGTTCCGTGGTCGGAGCGTCGTCGGCATACGGCCCTGAGGCGTTGACAATAGCCGCTACCGTAAAGCTTGCCCGGGCATTGTGGATCGCACCCGTCGCTTTGCTTTTCGCCTTCATCTACCGCAAGCAAAACTCTGAACTCAAAACGAAAATCACGATTCCATGGTTTATCCTATTGTTTCTGGCAGCTACTGCTTTCAGAACATATGCACCGTCGAGTATTTTGCCAAGCCTTTTCGATTCGCTCGTAAACATCGCGAAAACCGGTATGACGATCACGCTCTTTCTGATCGGCGCCAGCCTATCGCGGACAACGCTGCAAAAAGTCGGCTATTGGCCTTTGCTGCAAGGGGTTATTTTGTGGATCGTAATATCGCTGGTCTCGCTGTGGGCAGCTGTGAATTTGCTATGATGAATCAAATGGAAAACGAGAGCACCGAGATCACGATCAAGAAAGGGCGTGAGCTTAAAGGCGTCGTCGAGCCAAGACTTGCTGAGGCGACCTCGTTCGCCGGTATCACAATCTCTATTGCACCTGCATGCTCCTTCGCATCCTAGCCTCCTTCATCGTGGTCAGAACCGCTTTCGATGGTTTCATCAGATCTCGGCGAACTCCGCGTAAACTCAGCGTCCTCAGCGTTGAAAAATTGTTCAGCGATATTTCAACGCGGAGGTTGCAGAGTCGGACGCAGAGTTCGCAGAGGTATTTCAAAAGACTCTCCGTATTTGTATGGCCATCCCTGTTTGCCGATAACCGCCAGTTTGCTAAAATACTCGTTTCGACTATATACGCAAGTTGTATCTGTAATGAGCATCAAGCAAATCACCGTCCGCGGTGCCCGTCAGCATAATCTTAAAAATATCGATGTCGAGATCCCGCGGGATAAATTGACGGTCATCACAGGACTGTCCGGATCAGGCAAATCTTCGCTCGCGTTCGATACGATCTACGCCGAAGGGCAACGCCGTTATGTTGAATCGCTGTCGGCATATGCCCGGCAGTTTCTCGATCAACTTGAGAAGCCGGACGTCGATTCCATCGAAGGCCTGAGCCCGGCGATTTCGATAGAACAGAAAACCGTTTCGCGGAGCCCACGTTCGACCGTCGGAACGGTCACCGAAATCTACGATTATCTGCGTCTGCTTTTCTCGTCTATCGGCCAGCCGCACTGCCATCAATGCGGCGCTCCGATCACGCGCCAATCCGTCGAGCAAATAGTTTCGGGCATCATCAGCCTTCCCGAAGGCGAGCGCGTAATGGTGCTGGCTCCTATAGTCCGCGGGCGTAAGGGCGAATTTAAGAAAGAGTTGGAAAAGCTGCATAAGGACGGCTTTCTTCGGGCAAGGATCGACGGGGATATTCGCCAGCTTGACGAAGAAATCATTCTCGACAAACGCAAAAATCATACGATCGAGGTGGTCGTTGATCGCCTGCTGATAAAAAACGGCGTTAACGAACGAATTACCGAAAGTGTGAAGACGGCGTTGCGACTTTCCGGCGGAGCGGTTTTGGTTTCGATAATCGACGGGGAAGAGAAGCTTTATTCCGAGAAAATGGCATGTGTAAACTGCGGTGTGAGCATAGCGACCCTCGAACCGCGATCGTTCTCGTTCAACTCCGCGTACGGTGCGTGCAAGCGTTGCCAGGGGCTCGGGACGGTGATGGAAATCGACGCAAACAAGATCGTCCCGGACCAGAGCATCGCCGCGGGCAAAATGACTTTTCTTGGTGATGCCGACACCGCCGGATCAAAATTTCTGCAGGCGGCGTTGCTCGCCATCATCGAAACATTCACCAGTGGCGACAAGCTCGAACCGCCAAAGGATTTCACCGCAGAAACGCGGAGACGCAGAGGAAGAGAAAGGGCGGAAACACGACCGGTAGGGAGTGTGTCTTCCGTAATAAACACTGAGTGTTTGGAGAGAGCCAAATCCCGTCTCGACGCGATGCTTGGCTTTGCGAACGACGGCTTGATGATCCCCGAGCAGGTCTGGGACAAGAAAGAAGTCCCAAATGCCGATAAACAATTCGTGCCGGATTTGAAATTCGGCGAAGGCACCGGCTCGGCAACGCCGCTCGCGTGGTCGATGGCCCAATTCATCCGGCTTGCTGTAAATCTCAAAGCGGGCCGCAATCTCGACACGCCGCAGGTTGTCTATGATCGCTACGCGGCCGCCAAGAGGTGAAGTTATAGTCGCGCAACACACCGTTCCGCTTATATTGAAGCGTTCTAAGTGGAATAGTTGTCTGATACGTGATATTTTGCTGTTGACTGTGATGTCGGCCGGCCGATTGAGCTACCGCGTGTGTGTAACACGCCCATTAGCATTAACTCGCAAAACTCCGACTTTTAGACTCTAAACCGATGACTCTCGGGCCGCAAGATCAATCCAAAAAACCGAAAGTGACTTCCGCGTCGCCGGTCAGTCTGAAACAGCTTGCCGCCCATCTGAAACTTTCGCCAACCACACTATCCCTTGTACTTAACGATGCGCCTTCGGCAATTTCAATCCCTCAGGACACAAAGGAAAGGATTTTTACCGCAGCGAAAGAGCTGAATTACCGGCCAAACTATCTCGCCAGGTCGCTGCGAGTACAGCGGACACACACACTCGGAGTGATCGTTCCGGAATTAAGCGACGGCTATTCGGCGATGGTGCTGAGCGGCGTCGAGGCAGAGCTTTCCAAGCAAGGTTTCTTTTACCTGACTGCGAGTCACCTCCATCGCGAAGACCTGCTTGAAAATCTTCCCGGTGTGCTGATCGAACGGCAGGTTGAGGGCATCATCGCGGTCGATACCCCCATTCGTTTCGAGGCAAGGCTGCCCGTCGTCAATGTTTCCGGACACGAAAAAATAGCTGGCGTCACCAATGTTATCCTCAATCATAAGCACGCCGCCGAACTGGGCGTCGGGCACCTTTACGATCTCGGCCATCGCCGGATTGCCGTGCTGAAAGGCCAAAGCTTCAGTTCCGACACCGAGATCCGGTATGACACGATCGTAAAAGCCGCCCGAAAAAGAAATATCACCATTGATCAAAGGCTGGTTGCTCAATTGGAGGGCGATTCGCCGTCGCCTGAGGTCGGCTATCACGCGACAAAACAACTCATCGCCGGTGGAGAAAAATTCACTGCCCTATTTGCATTCAACGACGTTTCCGCCATCGGCGCGATTCGGGCACTCGAAGAAATGGGTTTGCGTGTTCCTGCAGATGTTTCGGTGCTCGGTTTCGACGATATTTATGCTGCCGCGTTTCACAATCCAGCTCTGACGACGATTCGTCAACCGCTTTTTGAGATGGGTAATCTGGCCGCAAAAACGCTGCTTGGCAAGCTGGCCGGGAAAAAAAATGGCAGCTCGAAAAGTGTTTTGAATGTCGAACCAACGCTTATCGTCAGGCATTCGACGGCAATGGTCGCTTTATGAAAGCTAAAACATTCCTCGCCCTGGCTTTCGCGATTCTTCTTCTTTTCGCCAATCCGGTCCGGTCGCAGGAAGCTAACACGGGTTCCAATCGGTGGGAGAAAGAGATCGCGGATCTGCTTGAGATAGACAAAAAGCAGACGCCGCCTGCGGACGCTGTACTGTTTACCGGAAGTTCGAGCATTCGATTGTGGGCGGGCCTGCGTGAGGGTTTCCCGAATCTCAGGGTTATTAACAGAGGCTTTGGCGGCTCGAATCTCGAAGACCTGGTCTTTTTTGCTCCAAAGATCGTCCTGCCATACAGGCCAAAAAAGATTGTGGTGTATTCCGGTGAGAACGACATTGGTTCCGGCCAATCCGCCGAAAACGTCCTTGCTGATTTCAAGGCATTTATCGATTTCCGCGACAAAAACCTTCCGAAAACACCGGTTATCTATATATCGATGAAGCCGAGCATTCTGCGTTGGAAACTTTGGCCGGAAATGCAGAAAGGCAACGAGTTGATCAAGGCCGAGATCAGAAATCACAGGAATGTTCGGTTCGCCGACGTCGCTTCGAGAATGCTCGGCACCGACGGCAAGCCGATGCCTGACATTTTCATAGCGGACGGACTCCACATGAACGCGAAAGGCTATGCGATCTGGCGGGAATACCTAATCCCATTTTTGAAATAAGATTGGTGTTGTTCGGGTGGAACACAATACGGGCGGAAAACACGACTGTAAAGTAGCGTGCTTCTGAGGTCCGGACTTTCACGCTCGTTCACACTCGCATTTCTGCCCGGATGCCCCGGTATGCCGGGCCGGTTTGTATGATACGATTTCATTGTCATGAAAGGGTTTATTACATTAGTTCTCGCAATTTTGTTCAGCGTTGGGACGTTCGCGCAGTCTGATCTTCAACAGATGTTGCAAGCGGAGAAAACCTTCCAGGAAGCCGCTGGCGATAAGGGCATCAAGGCAGCATTTCTAGACGTTCTGGCCGATGATTCTATAATTTTCCATCCGGAAGCCGTTAATGGCAGGGAATATTGGAGCAAACGCGAAGATTCGCCCGCGGCAACACTTATCCGCGTACCAAAATACGGCGATATTTCCTACAATGGCGTGCTCGGCTTCACAATGGGAAACTGGAGGCTTTACCCGAAAGGTAAAAGTGAATCCTTTGCCCAATTCGGTCAATATGTGACTGTGTGGGAAAAGAGAGACAGACGTTTTTTCGCCAGTCTTGATATAGACATCACACACGATAAGCTCCTGTTTTCCGAAACCGACCGCGTCTTCCGCGGCAATAAAAGCCAGGACCCCAATAAACTCAGTCGGTCGCCCGCCGATGCCTCGATGAACTTCCTGCGAATGAGCATGAGTGAAGAACGGCTGGGCGCCGCTTACAAAAAATTTGCGGCGGACGACGTGAGGCTGCTGATTGAACGCGAGGCGCCGATCCTGGGTAAGAAACGCGTCGTTTCCGAAATGAAACGCTACATATCTGTCGAATTTCCCAAAAAAGTGACTCTCTTTCAGGCAGCCGACATGGCCTACACCTGGAATGCCTGCGAATACGCCAACAGCAACGAGGGACTGGAAAAGGGAAATTGCCTGCACATTTGGAAACTTCGCGGGAAGAAATGGTGGATCGTCCTGGGCGTTTTCGCCCGCGTGGAAAGTGAGATCAAGCCGATCTTGAAAATGAAGCAGAAATCCAGGAAATCCGAATAGTCATTGAGGATTGAATCGAGGCTTGCCAATTCTTGCCCCCTCGAAGCGTCTTATCAAATTTAATAACTCGGTCTTCGTTTTAATCCGTAGCTTACAAGTCTAACGGAAAAGACGAATAAGAAAATGACGATCGCAGGCGATAAGATCAGAAGCGGACGGGCCTGAAGCTGGGTGAGGTCACCAGCGGCATTGAGCATGTTTCCGAGGCTCGGCTCCGGTTCTTGGAGGCCGACACCAAGAAACGACAACGCGACCTCGGCAAGGAGAAAAGCCGGGAACATGAGCGTAGCCTGCGTGATCAAAGGCGCTGTGATATTAGGGAAAATATGCCGGAACAAGATACGCGGCTGTGTCAGGCCCGATGCTTTAGCCGCAAGAACGAACTCGCGCTCGCGCATTGATACTACAAGGCCGCGTGCCAAACGTGNNAACGTGCGATCTCCGCCCAGCCGGTCAACGTAAAGATCACTACGAGAAGCAATGCCGCTCTCATCGGCGGAAGTTCGAGTGGAAATGCCGCACGCGCCGCCAGGATCAGGATTAGCGTCGGGAGCGACATCATCGCGTCGGCAGCTCCCATCAATGTTGTGTCCACCAGTCGCGGTGCGTAACCGCTGACCACGCCGATAAATACGCCAAGAATGCAAGCCAGGATCGTCCCTATCGGGCTGACGATGAGCGAGAAACGCACAGCATAAACAAGGCGTGAAAAGCGGTCGCGGCCCAGCTCGTCGCTGCCAAGCAGTCTCACTCGCGGCGTATCCGGCGAGAGCGAATCCGTCAATCCAAAGAGATGAAGATCGGTCGAAAACAAGCCGAGAAAATTGTAGGAGCTGCCGCGTACAAAGAATTCCAGGGAATAGGCTTGTGTTGTGTCCTCGGTGTAACGCATCGCTAGAGGATCGGCCAAACGAGTTGCGTAAACAAATGGCCTTAGATGAGAATGTCCTTCCGAATCACGAAAATGTATAGTGGACGCCGGAGCCGACGGTTCGCTTCGTGTTTGCTGCTGATAAGGATATGGCGCGAGAAATTCCGCAAAGATCGAGACGAGATAAAACGCAGCATGAATAGCCAGGCCAAAAAACAGCCGGTTGTTGATCTTTTTCTTACTTTTCCTAGGCTCGCTGACCATCTGTTTTTATCTTTTTTCGCTAACGCTTATTCGCCTGTCATTCAGCATTTGCAGAAATTCCGCCGCTGTGTTTCCGAACCATACGGCTGCGCTTGCGACCAGAACGACGCCCATAACTACCGGGACATCGCGGTTTCGGACAGCCGTTACTATCAAAGCCCCGATGCCCGGCCAGCCAAGAACCGTTTCAACTATGACGGAGCCGCCGAGCAGCCCTCCCAGCGAAAGCCCGAAAAGCGTCAGAAACGGATTGAGTGCTGCGCGGAGAGCGTGACGCCGTATCACAACCCATTCGGCAAGGCCTTTGGCGCGGGCGTACTGGACAAAATCTTCATTCATTGCCTGGACCAATCCTTCGCGAGCTTGCGCCAGAAACAGCGAGANNGCGAGACCAACGGCAAGGCGAGTACGATCGATGCCAGCAGTATCGATGTAAACGAAGTGGTTTGAGAATTAGCGGCTAATCCTGAGAACCGGACCGTTAAAGCCAGGGCCAGAAGCGCAAGTACGATTCGCGGTGTCGAAGATGTCAGCAAAATCAGGCCTTCGATGAAGCCATCGAGCGTTTTATTTCTATAACGGACCGAAAAAATGCCCAAAAGCAGGGAAATGAAAACGGCAATTAATAAAGCAGTTGCGGCGAGAAGAAGCGTGTTCAGAAACCGCGTCCAGACCAAACCGGCGACGGAAACGCGAAAGAAGATCGATTCACCCAAATCGCCTCGCAGAGAACCTTCGAGCCATTTGCCGTAGCGGACTGGCCATGGCTGATCGAGGCCATAAACGCTGCGGAGATGCTCGATAGTCCTGTCGGATACCTGCGGATTGTCGCGCAAGCCGGAGAACGCGTCTCCGCCCGCCGCCGAAAGCAGAACGAAAGTTATCGCCGAAACGACCAGCAGCATCGCCAGACCTTGAGCGATCTTTCTTAATAAAATCTTAAACAGACAGAGTTTCTCCGAATGCGATTTCCCGGTGACGAAAGCAAGTGCAATTTTTGACCATTGTCGATTGATTTGCAAAAGAAAAACTCTTAAACTCAGCGCCGTTTCTTCAATGCCTAAAATATTTGTATATTTACTTTGGTCGGGTTGACAATGTGCTTTGGTGGGTCAAAGGTTGTAATNNAACAAGAAGGAGCAAAAGAAACGGCTCAACAGAAACCCGATCAGGAATTGCAAAATTATGCTGAAAATATCCCGCTTTTATCTGACAGTTTCGCTGATTGCCATTTCGATACTGGCTGTATCATGCGGACAGGGACCAACTCCGACACTGCCCGCGAATAATGCGCTTGAAGCACGAGTTCCAGGAAAACCCGGCGGGACGCTGACCTATCGCTTGACTTCGGCTCCGAAGACATTTAATTACCTTCTTGCCGCTGACGAGCCGTCGATCGTTACGACTCTCTATCTTCTGACCAGCCGGCTGATCGAATTCGATCACCGCTCGCAAAAGTACGTGCCTGCCCTGGCGGAAACTGTCGCGACCGGCACTGACGGCCAGACCGTAGATGTGAAGCTGCGCGAAGGCTTGAAGTTCTCCGACGGGCACACTCTTACAAGCGATGACGTCATCTTTACATTAAAGGCGATTTATGACGAGCGTGTCTCATCACCGGCGTTTGGCGACGCGATGCTTGTCAACGGCAGACAGATCGTGGCAATACGTGTAGACGATTTAAGGCTTCAACTAAAATTCCCCGAAAAAGTTGCCGCGGTGGAGAACTACCTGGATAATCTCGGTGCCATGCCGCGCCATCTGCTCGAAGCTGATCTTAATAACGGGAAGTTCGCCGAAGCCTGGAAATTGACGTCTGATCCGAAAACGATAGCGACAAGCGGTGCCTTCACCGTCGAATCCGCAACGCCGGGCGAACGAATGACCCTCAAGCGAAATCCGCATTATTATAAAAAGGACGAGAACGGCACGCAGCTTCCTTATCTGGATAAACTGGTGCTGGAAATAATCGCCGATCCCAATAATACTTTGGCGTCACTGAATCAGGGTTCGCTGGATATTGCCGACCGCATACGCGGGACAGATTTTGCCGCTCTGAGTTCGCAGAACGGTGCCGTCAGGGCACACGATCTCGGCCCCGGCCTCGGCACGGATCACATCTGGTTTAATCTCAACCGGGCGTCCGGAGACGGGAAACAACTGGACAACACTCCGAAATACAAGTGGTTTAGCAATAAGCTGTTTAGGCAAGCCGTGTCGTCGGCAATTGACAGAAAGACAATCGCGGACATCACGCTCAAAGGCCTGGCCACTCCGCTGTACGGTTTCGTTTCGCCGGCAAATCGTGTCTGGATCAATCCGAACCTGACAAAACTCGCGTACGATACCGAAAAAGCGAGAGGGGTTTTGAAGCAGGCCGGTTTCAAACAGCAGGGAACTCCCGACGCGCCAGAGCTTTTTGACGCGGAAAACAACCGGGTCGAATTCACGCTGCTCGTGCCTGCCGAGAATGAACAGCGAAAGCTGATCGCGGCCGTAGTTCAGGAAGACCTTGCTCACCTGGGCATAAAAATGCAGGTCGTTCCGATCGAAAATCAGGGAGTAACTGAACGCTGGTCAAAGACTTATGATTACGACGCGATGCTGTTCGGATTGTCGGTCACGGGCATCGAGCCTAGCTCATATGCCAACTTCCTTTTGAGCAGTGCTTCCGTTCACCAGTGGCAGCCGAATCAAAAGTCTCCGGCAACAGAATGGGAAGCGAAAATCGACAAGCTTTTTGCCGAACAGTCCCGCGAAAGCGATGTCGCGAAGCGGGCGGCGATCTTTAACGAGATACAGAACATCATCGCCGACGAATCGCCCGTCATCCCCATCTCGGCCCGGCACATAGTCACCGCCGCAAATACACGGATCGGCAACTATGCTCCAAGCAGCATCTTTCCATATTCGGTCTGGAACGCCGACGAGTTGTTTATCAAACAGTGATCTCAAAATCGCTCGAAGGCTAGCCAGCAGGGGAACTGGGTGCTATCCGCTTTTTGATCTGTTTCGTGTATTTCGCGTATTTCGCCGGCTAAACCACTCCTACTGGCCCTGGCCGCTCTTGACGGTAAAATCGACCGCTTTGCTGACATTGCCGCGGATGCGGTAGATGTACGTTCCNNTCCGATCGACAGATTTTCAAGATAGATCTTCTGCTGATTTGCGGTGGCGATCAAATTACCGTTTTCGTCCAGCAATTCAAAATAGATCGTCTGATTGCCCTGATTCTGATTGATCTGGGCATCGAGTAAAGAGCGTCGCAACTGAAACCTGATCTCAACGAAAGACTGCCCGACGCTTATTGTACCGGAATATCGCTCGTCGAATCTGCCGCCCGAGTTAGGAT
>DLHV01000169.1:0-7370 GCA_002483395.1 Chloracidobacterium sp. UBA7659
CAATGGCAGAGCATTCGGCTGTTAACCGAAGGTTTGTAAGTTCGATTCTTACCTGCGGAGCCAATTAAATCAGCACTTTAGCCTGCCAGTTCTGGACAGGCTTTTGTTTATTTCCTAGAAAGTTTCCTAACTCTCTCGAGACCATCTTGATAGTTTTTTGCATTGGAAGACAAAACAAAAACTCAATGCTCGCATTGATTTAGGAAAGGGATAAGATGTTTGTCTTTGGAGTAGAGGACTCTGACGCCGACGCGATAAAAGCCTATTTTTCCTGCGTTTCGCTTTCGTAGAAGTGTCATTTTGGAGATTCCTAAGAACTTCGAAGCTTCGGTTTCATTAATCAAAGGTTCGTTCAGTGTGTGTTCAGTTTGTTCTTGTTCGTGACTTTTGTGCGTTGAGAGGTTTTGTTGCAGAGTTGTCGGCGTTTTAAAGGAATGAGCAGGAACTGCGAATTCCATATGGATATCGGTGCGGCCTATCGTGATCTTGCAGAGGGAATTTTCAATCAGGATTCGCTTTTCTTTGGAAGTTAAGGTTTGCCATATTTCTTCTAATGAATGATTCGTATTCAGGACTTCGAGTTTTATGAGTTGAGTTAGGAGGATTTCTTCCATATCCCCGGCCTTGATTTTCCTGCGGCAATTTGAACATATATAGCTTTGAAGATTGTTGATGTTCATTGGTCCGCCACACTCGCAAAAGGCTAGACCAACGAAAAGATGAACTGGCGGCCTTGTTTGTTTCTTCCCTAAAAGGTTATTGGCTTTCTCCCATAGTTCATCCGAAACAATCGGATCGACATAGATAGTCTGACCGTTTTCGATTCGGATTCCTTTGGCAGTTGAATCACGGATAAGGCGGTCGATGGTTGTGTCTGAAAACTGTGCGCCGTTTCTGGTTTTGTAACCGAGATCGTTTAGAAGACTTGCGATGACCCGTTTGCGTTTATGTTTGAGAAATAATTCGTAAATGAGTTTTCTAACTTGAGCTTCAGAATTCTCGATCACCAATTGGCTGCCTTGCCAGCGATAACCAAACGGGGCGATGCCGCCGGAAGATTTATTGCTATTGTTCCCAGTCCTGCCGCTCATTATTTCTTCCGTTCTTCCGCATTCTTCAAAATTTCCGCAATTGCCTGTTCCCTGATTTCTTGATCGGTTTCAGAGGTATCCTTGAAGCTAACATTGACCGTATAGCCTTTGACTTTCTCATCTTTTGATTCTGAATTTGCCTCACTGTTTAGTTTTTCAAGGAACAAATGAAAAAGCTCCGGTTCGAGAAAGTGAACCCGGGAAAGAAGACCGTCTGAAATTACGCTTTCAGCACTTCGTCGAATGTTAGACAGATGCCTTTTGTCGTTTGAGATAACGACCACTTTATCGAATCCAGCCGCAAGACATTTCTGGATGTTTTGAGTCTCGTATTGGGCTGTGTTCGTATTTGCGATCTCGCAGGCTATTTTCAACGACTTAGCTTCTAACGCCACATCGACCCGACCGATGCCGCCGAAGACCTGTTGTTCGAGCGTCGCGACAAAGCCGTTGTCTTCACCAATTCTTTTTAGAATGTTCTGCAAATAGCGATGACCGTTTTCTTCTTTGGAAGATTCCGGGATCGGTTCTATAGATCGATCAGCGGCACCTTGCTTCTGCGCGGTTTCCTGAGTTGCCGTATCTCGTGTGTCTTCATTCGTCTTTGATTTCTGTTTGGATGCCCCAGCTTTTGAAGCCGAGAAGTTTACGGCGATTAACGCCGCTTCGACCTCTTCCTTTGCTTTGGCGAAATTCTCTCTCGCATTTTGTAGGATTACTTGCCGCCGATGTTCGGCGGTTTTCTGATCAACTTTTGAAACACGTTCAACCGTCAGATTGAAATCGTATTCTGAACGCTCGATACGGGTGATGGCTTCGCCGACCCCTAGATTCTGCAAGGCTTTGCTATCAAAGTACGAAAAGCCGGAAGCAAATTTCTCGGCATCGCTGTCGCCAAGCCTGAAACAAATGCGAGTGTGGCAGTTGGAAAGGACGCTTGAAGCAACTTCGGGACTTCGGCTTTGTATTTGACGATATTCCTGATGACTTAAATGTAATCCCAAATTGTATTTGCGTACGCCGGACAGGATGCTTTCCATTGATGGCGTGATGAAGTGTTGGAATTCATCGAGGTAGAGCCAAAAATACGGTCTATCGCTGGAATCCTGGCGGCTTAAGGCTGTCTGGTAAAGCTTTGAGACAAGCAGCGTTCCGAGTAAATAGGCATTTTCTTCCCCGATTAAGCCTTGCGACAACTTTATTAGCAAGACTTTCTTCTCATCCATTATTGATCGGAAATTAAGCTTAGTTTCTTTCTGACAAACGATGTTGCGGATCATCTTGTTGCGTAGAAACGAATCAAGACGAATTAGGATTGAGGTTTGTGGTTTGTTTGTGAGATGCGGAAACTCCTGTTTCCAAAAGTAATGAACCGATGGGTCGTCAACAGTTTCTAAGAACTCGTCTCTAAAATTTTTCTCAACAAGAAACCGGCGCAGTTCAAATAATGTACCGCCCGTTTGACTTTCAACAAAAGCAAGAATGGCGTTAGCTAGAACCGAGTCCATGATATCGCCCCATGACGTGGACATTCGACGGAACGTCGCCACCAGATCGGATGAGAGCAGATTCTTTTCAAGTTCGGAGGTGGCTTTGAGGATATTAAAGCCAACCGGAAAATCCGAATCTGACGGGTCAAAGAGAATGACATCTTGAAGTCTTCTGTCAGGAACATTACTGATAACGTCTTCGATAAGATCACCGTGCGGATCGATGACACACAGCCCGCTGCCGAGTTCCATGTCCTGTTTAATCAGATTCAGCAGCAGCGTCGATTTGCCCGATCCTGTTGTTCCGATTACGTGGACGTGCATGCTTCTCAGTTTGTCCGACAAAGAGACCTGTCGGGTTTCACCTTCGTGAATGTTCTCGCCGAGCGTTACCGATGCCGTCTTTTCGTGCTCGTTCCTAAGGGCAAGCGGCGGGGCGGACTTGGTTGCCCGTTCGGTCCCGAACTTATCCGATCGGACCGACGGCGAGGGAAGGTGGACAAGTGGAACAAGCTCTGAGGCGTTGAGGATCATCCCGCTCCGGTGCGTGTGCCGAAGCAATAGGTCTTCTTCGTGTCGGTTTTCGTTGTAGCCATCGTTCGAGAGCGGGATAAGTTCGTTCGCGTCTCCCGAAACCGCGAATATGGAAACGAGCGCCGATCCGATTCGTTTTGCAAGTTCCCATGAACGCTCCTGGTTGGCGCTTTTCGCCCCGACACGAAAGACACATGCAAAGAGTGGTTGCGAGAGTTTCTGTCTGAGACACCCCGCCATCTTCGGGACGTTGGCAAGAACAGAGTTACCCGCCATGTCGGTTGTCGCAAGGATCGCACTATTTGCCCAGTCGTATTGAGTTCCGTGGAAGAGGACTTGCAGTACAGCGGCCTCGCCGATTTTCACATCGGATAGAGATCCGACGATGCCGATCAACGAGTCCGTCGCAAACCCGCCCTGACTTTGGAGCGGGATGACGAACTCGTGCGAGAGACCGAAATCGACGATGACCGGGCAATCCCCTCCATCGGCCCGCTGCGGCCAGTTACAAGCAAGAAAGCCACCCGCTTCGCGAAACTTCGAATCTGGAAAATAGGCACCAAGGTTCGAGCGAAGCAGCGATACGTCTTTTTCGCGGCAGGTGAACTGGATAAGGATAATATCGGCAAGACCGATGATCTCGAAGCTGATCGGATAAGCGGATATCCGAAGGCTCGACAGAAAACGCGCGGCCAGTTCGCCGCTGAGGTTCGCTTTCGCCGGTTGCGAGACCTGGAACTCGGTAAGCGGCGATTCGTCAAAATAAAGAGCCGGTTCCTCGTTCTCGACACTCTCCTGTAGAGCGGGCCGCTCCCCGCTCGGCCCCAGGGGCTGCTGCCTTCCATGCAGCTTTTCGACCCATGAGCTTAGAACTGTCGGCCTACGCCCGTCGTCGCCAGCAGGAATATAGTAGCCCGGAAAAGTACGAAACGGAGGTTCAAGTTCTACAGGCCAATCCCAGACCTGCCAACCGCGACCTCGCATCTCCCAGTCATAGAATTGCGTCGTTATCAGTTCTTCCGTTGTCATAGCGCTTCATGCGGCCTATCGTTGAAAGAACTCACGAAGAACAGGTTTGCGTTCGTCTCCCGTTATCTCTCTAATTCCCTTTGCTTTGGTCGTAGCGTCAACGGCCTCGAGGACTGCCTTGTGAGCCATCGTGCGAAACATTGCTTCGGTGTCGGCGCGAAAGTAGGTATTCGGCCTACAAAGCCGTTCGAGAAACGGTCCGATAAATGGAACGACAAAAATGTGTTCGGCAAACATTGATTCTTCGTTGCTAAGGACAACAACGAGAAAGAAAAGTCCTGTCCCCAGAGCACAGCCCCACAGCAAAAAGCCAAGAATACCACCATAATACACGAACAGGAAGAATAAACATGGAGCCACAAACAGCAGTAGAAATACAGTTCCGATGATCGCCCAAAGCGGCGAGGGCAGCTTTTCGGCTGACCAAGACGAGAAGAAGAATCCGTTCCCGAACGGTGCGGCACAGATGTCGTAAAGATACCTCCCACGCGAGACACGCAGGTACTCTCGACCCGCCGAAAGGATGCCGCTTTCCTTCCAGGTCACACGCTCTAAATGAATATCGGGAATTTCACGGTTCCTAACCGCGTCCTCGACCTGCTTGTAGAACTCAAGCGGTGATGCCTGCATTCCTTCGACCAGGGCACACCAATGCGAAAGCACCATCAGATTCCTATGTGACATAAAACCTCCTTGGGGATAGAAGTTTACTTATAAACCAGATGAAGTAGGAATTTCAGTATCCGATGCCAATCAAAATAAGCAGGATGTTATCCGTTTTCAATCTCGCGAGTCAAGGGCAACTTCCCCGAGGCGGATTTTTCAAGATTGCGGAGATCCTCTATTATAAGAGTATCCCCCCAAAGCCATGATCCGCGACTTTCCGATCCAGGCAAGTCGAGTCTCGTAAAAAAGATCGATTTTCGTTTCTTATCAAAATCGAAATCCGCAGCTGGTGCATACCCCTCGCTGATCCAACTTTTTTCTCCCAATCAATGTCTGACCAAAAAGGAAAACGCTTAAAAAAATATTCACGCGAAGCTCGCGAAAACCTGCCGCCGCGTCGAATCACACCCCGGTCGATAGAGATCATCGACATTATTCGCCGGTATAGAATCATCCCGACATCGATGATCGTGCGTCTCGTGGATGGCGACATGCGGACTACCGAGCGGCATTTGCAGAATCTTTATCATCAGGGTCTTGTAAACCGCTTTGCTTTTCCGGCAAGCTACTACCCGACGGAGTTTAACTATTATCTGGACGATAAACGATCCCTGGCGCTCCTAATCAATGCAGGGCGCGATGCAGACAAACTCGATAACGAGGTCGTTCTGAACAATCGGGAAAAGCAATACGCCGAAATTACAATGGGAAAGCAGATGATAAAGATGCAGGGCCGCCTGCTTCACCTACACCACGAACTGATGATCTCCCGCTTTCACTACATGCTTGAGAAAGCGTGTTTGAAATCCGGCAATAAGATGAAATTGTCGGGCTTTTATCAAGGGTCACAGCTTTGGAATGATATAGAGGTGCGCAAGGTAGCGGCTAACTCTGTCGGCACTCTGACCGAGACGGACGAACTAGAAACACTCCCCCACCGTCCGGATGCATTCTTTGCTCTGCAATTTCCCAAGCGAATCGGAGCGGACAATACCCAGTACTTTTTCTACGAAGCCGACCGAAAAACCACGTCGATCAAGAAGATGCAAAAGAAGCTCCGCACTCACTTTCACTATGTGGTCAAGCAGAAGAAGCACTTAAACGACTACGGCGTTAAAAGGATCAAGGCCGTTCTGGTCGAATCGATCGAGGATCACTGGACAAACAACCTGCGGATCGCGGCCAGGCATCCGATTGTTTCCGGCAGCAAGCCCAGTCCCCTGTTCTGGTTTACGACCTCGGACGTTATTTTTGAAAGGCCGTTGAATGTAACGATCAAAAGTGCTCAGAAGGAAGTTCCGGTCTACTTAGAAAAGCCCGAGATTGTCTTCGGAAAGATTTGGGCGACGCCGACCGACGATGCCGCACAGCCGGTGTTTCAATCATTAATCGAGTAAAGCCATGAGCGGATATAAATGTGCAGTTTGCCGGAGATCATTTTCGAGCTTCGCAATGTTACGAGACCATTCGCGCGAACACGAAAAACAAACCAACCACTGTAATAACTGTGGAGCGAATTACCGACGGGACGCATATCATCGGTGCTAACTATTCGAAACTATTGTATTACCGCGTACCTACCTAAAACCATCAAACCGAGTTAAAAAAACAGTTGACATACTCTATAAATGAGGGTAATATGAGGAATTGTAAGGTCGTCACCGCCTTACGGGAGACAAGCTGATGGATATACCGAAGGCCTGTTCGCAAAAAGAAGTGGTTGAAATAAGTTTGAATATTTTCATACAGGATTCTCAAGAAGTATATCTTCTTCAAAGAGAACCAGTTGAGATTAACGAGTTTATTTCGGCTGAAACAATAATTATTTCNNAGCGTTTTGTGACTTACATAAAACGCCATACAGCTTAACTAAGGGGCTCTAAGCCCCTTTCTGGACGGACCGAGATGAACACTAAAAATGAATCATTCGCTTGGCATGAACATAGTGGCGGCGGGGTAATTGATGGCCATCCAAGTTACCCTACAAAATCAAAGAAAATGGCTTATCTCTTGTGATTGGGAAAGATCACATGACATAGATCGTTTTCAAATCAAGAATGGAGGCAAAATATATGATTAGAATACAGTTCGACTTTCCTGCAGAAAAAATCAAAGAATTGGATGGCTTAATGCAGGAAGTCAACGTAAAAACCCGTAAGGACTTAATAAATAATGCCCTTACGTTGTTTCAGTGGGCCGTTGAAGAAAAAAAAGCTGGTAATACGCTAGTATCTATGAATGAGCGGACCAACCGCATAAGAGAAATTGTTATGCCAACTTTATCTTCCATTGCCCAGGATGCGGAAAAGGCTGAAGTAACAACTAACGGCCGCGGCAAGAAGGCCAAAGCTGGTTCAGTATGACAGCCGAAGCAAAAAACCGAAAAAGCAAGTCTTTAACAAAAGGCTTGCTTTTTTAATGCTTTAAAAATAATGAGGTGTGAAGCATATGAGTAATGAGAGGAAAGTTCAGACTCCTGTCGAGTCCCCTATCGAGGATGTGACGGCTGACAGCCAGAATCTTGAAAAAGTGAAGATACCTCCGAACATTTTTGTTAAGA
>DLHV01000169.1:7397-8312 GCA_002483395.1 Chloracidobacterium sp. UBA7659
AATGAATTTGAAAGACTTGAGCAGATGGTGAGAAACATAACCCCAAATGCTTCCTTTTATCAAAACGCTTTCTGGGCTTGCGTCGGGTTTTTTACAAATACGGTTGTTTTTCTTTTAGGGTTAATGACGGCCACTGCGGTGCCTCAGTGGGTTTGGATAGTTGCGTGGAGTTTACTTTCGGCGTCACTATCTGGATGCGTTATTTTAGGACTCACCGCACGTGACAAGAGCAACCGTTTAAAGTACTCAATTCGACAGCTTGAACGGGAAATAGCGAATCTAAAAGAGAATCTTCTTACAGTTCAAAATACCGAATCCGACGGAGATTGATATAAAAAAGTAGGTTCATAAGCTGGCACGGAGGCGGGTGTCAAAAAACCCCTTCAAATTGAGCGCATAAAACCTCGATTTTTAGCCCATTTCCCTACTCTGAAATCAAGGTGTCAGAAAACAAATGTTTGTTGACACTCGGATTCGGCGGGGGCGTTGCGGTCGAGTATTCGGCGATTGAGCTTGCCGCTTGAGTAAACAAAAACAGTCGTTTCAAGATCGGTTATTTTCTTGACCCGCTTGCCCTCGCCGTTGTAAACATACCTGCCGATTGTGACATTGTTTGAGGTGGTCTAATTTAGCCGGACACGAAACTCTTATAAGATGAGAGTATGAGAAAGTACGATGAAGAATACAAACGGGAAGCGGTGAAGAAGATAATGGATGGGCAGTCGGGAGCGTCAAATTATTAATCACAAGTTGCTGTCTGCCAACATCCTGGGTAAAGCTGTTTCTGTTTCCATACCGATCATATCCCCAGTTCTGCTTCCACGTCTGGGTTCCATTCTGAGTTACCTTTGCCTCGGTCAAACGATACAGCGAATCGAATTTGTAAGCCTGAACAAATGGCTGTGCGAGGCCGTT
>DLHV01000212.1:0-3310 GCA_002483395.1 Chloracidobacterium sp. UBA7659
TCGTGCGGGTTCAGCGGACCGTCCATCAACGGTTCGCCGGCACGCACACGGTCGTCTTCCTGCACGTTGATGTGCGTACCGCGCGGGATATCGTATTCGCGTTCGGCACCGTCATCGCCGGTGATGATGATCTTACGTTTACCCTTGGCAATCGGGCCGAATTTAACATTACCGTTGATCTCGGACATCATCGCCGTCTCACCCGGACGCCGTGCTTCGAAAAGCTCGACGACACGCGGCAGACCGCCGACGATATCCTTTGTTTTTGTCGTTTCACGCGGAATTTTCGCGATGACGTCACCCGGTTCGATCTGCTGGCCGTCTTCGACCATAAGATTTGCACGGATCGGCATCTGATAGGTCTTCAGGGTTTTGTTGCCATCTTTGATCTCAAGACGCGGTTGATTTTTCTCATCCGAATCCTTGACCACAAGACGTTTCTGGCCCGTAACCTTATCGATCTCTTCTTCGACGGTCTTGCCTTCCTTGAGATCCTGATACTTCACGACGCCCTTGACCTCGGTCAGGATGGCGAACGTGAATGGATCCCATGTGACCAAAATGTCATCTTCTTTGACCTTCTGGCCGTCCTTGACGTGAAGCTGGGCACCGTAAACGATCTGATAGCGTGCAACTTCGCGTCCGCGTTCGTCCATAAGCGCGAGCTCGGACTGCCGTTTTAGCGAAATGAGCTCCTTGTTGCGGTTCTTAATTACCTTAAGATCGTCAAGGTATTTTACCGTTCCGTCCATCGCGGCCGCATGTTTCGTCTCCTGTTCGAGACGGGCGGTTCCACCGACGTGGAACGTTCTCATCGTAAGCTGCGTTCCCGGTTCGCCGATCGACTGTGCGGCGACTACGCCGACCGCTTCACCGATCTCGACCGTGTTGCCCGTGGCCAAATTACGGCCGTAGCATTTTACGCAGATACCGCGTCGGCTTTCGCAGGTCAGCGCCGAGCGGATACGAACTTTTTGCAGACCGGTAAGCTGAACCTGAGCGGCAAGATCTTCATCGATCTCGGTGTTGGCTGTAACAACTGTTGTGCCTTCGACCGGATCGACAATGTCGTCAAGCGATGTGCAGCCGACGATCCTGTCACGGAGCGATTCAACCTCTTCACCGTTGCGGATGATCGCTTCGGCCCAGACGCCGCGAAGCGTTCCGCAATCCTGTTCGGAAACGATTACGTCCTGAGCAACGTCGACCAGGCGGCGTGTCAGGTAACCCGAATCGGCCGTTTTCAACGCCGTATCGGCCAGACCCTTGCGGGCGCCGTGCGTCGAAATAAAGTACTGCAGTACGTTCAACCCTTCGCGGAAGTTTGCGACGATCGGTGTTTCAATGATCTCGCCCGACGGCTTTGCCATAAGGCCTCGCATACCGGCGAGCTGGCGGATCTGGGCGTCCGAACCACGAGCACCCGAATCGGCCATGACGAGGATCGGATTGAGTTCCTTTCGCTCTTCCTCACGGGTGTGCATGGCCTTGAACATTTCTTTGGCAACGTGATCGGTCACTTCAGACCAGATCGCCGTCACCTTGTTCTCACGTTCCATGTTGGTCATCGTCGCGTCTTCATACTGCTTTTGCAGTTTGTCTACCTCGACACGGGCCTTTTCGATGATTCCCTTCTTGCTTGAAGGCGTGACCATGTCGTCGATGCCGATAGACATACCCGATTTGGTCGCGTACAGGAAACCCATTGCCTTCAGATCGTCGAGCAATGCAACTGTCTGCTCGTGACCGAGCTTCAAGTGGCAAAAACTGACCAGCGATTGCAGGCCCTTTTTCTTCAGAGTGCCATTAACATAGGGCAGGCCGTCGCGGGTAAGGCGTTCGTTCAGAATGGCACGCCCAGCAGTTGTTTCGATTACACGATCGACATTCTCGCGAACAGGAGCACGCATCACATCCTGATTATGGGTTTCAAGCGTCAGGTCAAGAAGATCCCCTTTCCAGCGGAGACGAATTTTGGATTGAGTCTCCAAAATGCCCGCATCGAGGGCCAGCAACACGTCGTCGATAGAGTTGAATGCCTTGTTGTTGCCGGGCATATCGTCGCGGGCAAGCGTAAGGTAATAGCAGCCCAAAACGATGTCCTGCGAAGGGACCGTGATCGGCTGGCCGCTTGCGGGCGAAAGCAGGTTATTCGACGCAAGCATCAAGACCGATGCTTCGATCTGTGCTTCGGCGGATAGCGGAATATGAACGGCCATTTGGTCACCGTCAAAGTCGGCGTTGAACGCCGTGCAAACGAGCGGGTGAATCTTGATGGCCTTGCCTTCGACCAAAACCGGCTCAAATGCCTGGATGCCAAGGCGGTGAAGTGTCGGAGCACGATTCAAGAGAACCGGATGCTCACGGATGACTTCTTCGAGAATATCCCAAACGATCGGCTCCTGGCGTTCGACCATTTCACGCGCCTGCTTGATCGTGGCGGCGTGAGCGTCTTTTTCCAATTTGTTGTAAATAAACGGTTTGAACAGCTCCAGAGCCATTTTCTTCGGCAAACCGCACTGGTGCAGTTTCAGCTCCGGCCCGACGACTATAACCGAACGGCCCGAATAATCGACACGTTTTCCGAGCAGATTTTGGCGGAAACGGCCTTGTTTTCCCTTGAGCGTGCCGGACAGCGATTTCAGCGGGCGGTTATTCGCACCACGGAGCACGCGGCCGCGGCGGCCATTGTCGAACAGGGCATCGACGGCTTCCTGAAGCATACGCTTTTCGTTGCGGACAATAACCTCAGGTGCTCGAAGCTCGATCAGCTTTTTCAAACGATTGTTGCGGTTGATAACGCGGCGGTAAAGATCGTTTAGATCCGAAGTCGCGAAACGGCCGCCATCCAATGGCACCAGAGGCCGAAGTTCGGGCGGAATGACCGGGATCACGTCAAGGATCATCCATTGCGGATCATTACCAGAACGGGCGAACGAATTCGAAACCTTCAATCGCTTCGAATACTTAAGCTTTTTCTGCTGCGACGTTTCTTCGCGCATTTTGACGCGAAGCTCATCGACCAGTTCCTTGATATCGATCTTCATCAAAAGATCCTTGATCGCCTCGGCACCCATTTTTGCGACGAACTGGTTCGGATAATCGCGGCTCAATTCGCGAAAACGCTCGTCGTTCAAAAGGTCCTTCTGCTTAAGATCCGGAACGTCACCTTCGTCGATAACGATGTACGTTTCGAAATAGAGGATCTTTTCAAGATCGCGGAGAGTGATGTCGAGCAGATGGCCGATACGTGACGGCAGCCCCTTGAAGAACCAGACGTGCGAACACGGGCTGGCCAGCTCGATGTGGC
>DLHV01000212.1:3339-3989 GCA_002483395.1 Chloracidobacterium sp. UBA7659
CATACGCTTGTACTTGCCGCACAAGCACTCGTAATCCTTGATCGGGCCAAAAATGCGCGCGCAGAACAAGCCGTCGCGTTCAGGCTTGAACGTGCGGTAATTGATCGTCTCCGGTTTTGTCACCTCGCCATGCGACCACGAACGGATCTTGTCCGGCGAAGCGAGGCTGATGCGGATCGCCTCATAATTTGTGGTCAATTGCGTTTTATTGTCGTTATTCAATCGAAACATAATTCTCCATTAGTCGAGAGTCACGAGTCGAGAGTGGCGAGCCGGAACATTCTGCTCTCGACTCCTGACTCTCGACTCTCGACTCGTTAGTCAACTCCTACAAGAGCGTCAACGCCGGCGAGAACTTCCTCGGGGTCAATCTCGTCTTCCGTTATAAGCTCAACATCGAGGCAGAGCGACTGAAGCTCGCGGACAAGAACATTGAACGATTCGGGAATCCCCGGCTCGAAGTTCGAAACGCCCTTGACGATCGTTTCGTATATCTTCGAACGTCCGGCCACATCGTCGGATTTGCATGTCAGCAATTCCTGCAGGATGTGGGCCGCGCCGTAAGCCTCGAGTGCCCAGACCTCCATCTCTCCGAAACGCTGGCCGCCAAACTGAGCCTTACCACCGAGCGGCTGCTGCGTGATCAGCGA
>DLHV01000043.1:0-8243 GCA_002483395.1 Chloracidobacterium sp. UBA7659
CCGATCTTTCCGCCGCGAAGGAACGGCTGAATAAGATCGATGACCTTAATGCCCGTTTCGAACATTTCGAGCGATGTCGCCTGCTCGTCAAAGTTCGGCGCGTGGCGGTGGATCGATGCTCTCGTTTCGCTTTCAACCGGGCCAAGCTCGTCAACCGGATCGCCTATGACATTCATCACGCGGCCCAATGTAGCATTCCCGACCGGAACCGTGATCGGCCCGCCGAGGTCGACGACCTTCATCCCACGGACCATGCCATCCGTCGGCAGCATCGAAACCGCTCGAACGCGGCCTTCACCAAGGTGCTGCTGCACTTCGGCAACGACATCGACCTTCGTTTCGACGTCAAATCCCTCGCTCGTGATACGCATCGCCTGGTAGATCGGCGGCAAATAGTCTTTAAATTCAACGTCGACAACCGGTCCGATGATCTGCACCACGCGTCCGATCTGTACGCCTGCTTCATTAGCCATTTTTGATAAATTGCTCCTCTATATAGACAAGAAATAGGTGATATAACAAAGGAGTAAGAATATCATACGGCCGCGATTCGGTGCAAAGCTGTCCGGTGGGATTTCAATTTCCGTCAGCCGAAGATTGATTCCATCCTATATTATTATCTATCGCTGTTGGCCGCCCGGAATATTTGTTGCATATATGGTTCTAAACAGGCTAAACTAAGAAGCTGGCTATTGTGCCGCTCCCGCAAGAAGTCCTCCCAAGCAGTTTGCACGCACATCATGTAGAAGACCTGGCGTTCGAAGGGTCTTTGTTTTAAAACGACGAAAATCCAAAAGGCATGCGGACAATAAATCGGCTTTGGCAAAAGCTACCTCTGATTACAGGGATCGCGCTCATCATCTTCGCGCCGTTTGCCGCCTATAGGTTTGACATGGGCGCGGCGGCCCTGGCCGGCGCGACCGCCGCACTTTGTTTTGTTATCCACCGGTTTTTCTTCAGTCCTGACGCGACTTCCGGAGAGCTTTTTGTTCAACCCGATCCTCATTTCTTCGAACGGCCGTATGGGCCTCCCGAACAGGATCGCACGATGCAGATCCTGCAAAAAAGCGAAAAAGAGTTTCGAAATGCGTTTGAATTTGCGCCGATAGGGATGGCTCTCGTTTCTCCATTAAACGAATTTCTAAGAGTCAATCGCTCGCTTGCCGAAATTTTCGGACGTACCGTCGAGAACATCCTCGACGCTGGCCTTCTGTCGCTTGTCGTTCCCGAAGACGCCGATTCGGTCAAACTCAGTCTAGCGAATCTTCTCGATGGTGTTGTTCAGTCCTTTCAATCGGATACACGCTTTTTTCGTAAGAACGGCGATACGGTCTGGCTGCGGTTAAGTGCCTCGCTGATAGCCGGCCAGCCGGGAGAGCCGCCGCATTTTATTCTCCAGTTTGAAGACATAACCGAGCGGAAAAACACGGAAGATCGCCTGCTGCACAACGCGCTGTACGATGTATTGACCGATCTTCCAAATCGATTTCTCTTCCTCGACCGGTTACAAGTCGCGGTAAATCAGGTTCGCCGCAATCCAAACACACGTCTGACGGTGCTTCAGGTGGATTTTGATCGCTTCAAATTGATCAATGACCGTTTCGGGCAGCAGATTGCCGACCGGATGCTGGTGCAAGCCTCTCAACGGCTGCGGAAGATCCTGCGGGCAACTAACACGGTCGCCCGGCTTGGGGCGGACGAGTTTGCGATCTTTGTAGAGGACGGAAGTTTCGAGGAAATTTTGTCGATCGTCGGCAGAATACGGCAGGAATTATCGAGGCCTTTCGATCTTGAGGGTGAAATAATTTACGCAACCGTGAGCGTCGGTATCGCTATCGGGTCGCCGACATACGAGTCACCTGAATTTTTGCTACGCGATGCCAATACAGCCTTAAAGCGGGCAAAACGATCGGGCCGCGACCGCTACGAAATATTCGTTGATGAAATGCACTCGCAATCTATTGAATTCCTTCAAATGGAGACGGATTTGCGCCATGCACTCGAACGCGGCGAATTCAAACTGTTCTATCAGCCGATTGTCACGCTCGAGACCGGGATAATGGCCGGCTTCGAATCGCTGGTCCGTTGGGACCACCCGACGCGCGGATTCGTCTCGCCTGTCGAATTTATTCCCATAGCCGAAGATACCGGCATGATCATCCCGCTCGGAGAGTGGATCCTTCGGGAATCCTGCCGCCAACTGCATTCGTGGCAAATGATATCTGATCGGTCCGCCGATCTTTGGGTCAGCGTCAACGTCTCCAGCAAACAATTCGTCGATTTTGATCTTGTCTCGATGGTTGCCGGAGCGCTGGAAGAAACCGGTCTTGATCCCCGTTGTCTAAAGTTGGAGATCACGGAATCGACTATGGTCGAGAATATTGAATATGTCGCTTCGGTTATGGAAGAGC
Organism: Chloracidobacterium sp. UBA7659; assembly: GCA_002483395.1. Taxonomy (GTDB): domain Bacteria; phylum Acidobacteriota; class Blastocatellia; order Pyrinomonadales; family Pyrinomonadaceae; genus OLB17. Next base: position 2,412 of record DLHV01000043.1, read on the forward strand.
TCAAACGGACCGGGGTTAAATTGAGCATCGACGACTTTGGAACTGGCTTTTCGAGCTTGAGCATTTTGCATCGGTTCCCGCTCGATTCGCTAAAAATAGACCGCTCTTTTGTGGCGCAAATTAAGGACGCCGAAACGCCCGTCGAGATTGTTAAAACAATAGTTAACCTTGCGCAGTCACTCAATCTGGAAATCATTGCCGAAGGCGTTGAAACGATCGAACAACTCTCTCAGCTCCGTCAACTTGGCTGCCAATTCGGACAGGGCTATTGCTTCGCTACGCCGCTTGAGGCTGAAACGGTGGAAGAACTTCTCGGCCTTTCTCCTTCATCCTCAGCTTTTTACTATTTATTGCCGACCGCAGCACGCATAACCGAAACGGCCGGATTAGTCTGACTTAGAATCGGCGAACTCCAGGATGACGCATTCTTGCGGCCCGTTCCGCCTGGGTTTTGCCTTCGCCGTGATGTTCAAATAATTCCCGAGGACCGTCTTCGTGCGGTTCGTTTAGCACGATCGTATATCTGACGTGCACGCTCATAGATCTCACTTGTCTTGCCAACCAGCGACGATTCAATTTCCTTCCGGGTTATTACTGATGCCTCATGTCCTGGACTGGTTACATGCGGATCTGTGACGGTCGGGTGTAATATTTCTTTTGGGTTCTTGAACTTACTAAACATGTACGTTTTCCGACGCTCCATCTGAACGAATTTAGGACACTTTCTTGTATGATTAAGAGAGAGAAAGCAAAAGGCGTGCCAAAAGCATGAGATCACAACTCAATTTCGGAAACAGATTGACACTCAAACGGCGTTCTAGTAGCCTCAACCTTATAGAATTTTGACAAACGACAGGACCCGAAGAATTTGAGCAATCTTCGAAAACTAGAACTGCCGGCCCAAGGACTAAATACCCTTTTCGGCGTTCAGGACCAAAACATCAAATACCTTGAATCGCTCCTTGACGTGAACATCGGAGCCCGCGGCAATGAGCTTCTCATTGACGGTGACGAGCGCGATATTAAGACCGTCGAGCAGATATTGCGGGACTTCGGCGACCTTTTTGCCGACGGAAATACTTTTACGGACAAAGAGCTACGCGACGCGTTCAAACAGATCGCGGAAGACAGGGCGTATACTCTGCGAGATTATTTTCTGAAGGCGAGATTCAATCCATCCGGTAAGAAACAGGTTGCGCCAAAGACGGCGAATCAGCGCAAATACCTGGATGCGATCGCGGCTAACGACCTTGTCTTCGGCATCGGCGTGGCGGGAACCGGAAAGAGCTTTCTGGCCGTGGCGATGGCCGTCGATGCGCTTTTTAAGAAACAAGTCAGCCGCATTATCCTGACGCGCCCGGCGGTCGAAGCCGGCGAGCGGTTAGGGTTTTTGCCCGGCGATCTTCAGGACAAGGTCGATCCGTACCTGCGGCCGTTGTACGATGCGTTGTTTGATCTAGTCGATGCGGAACGCGTCACGAAAATGCTCGAAAAGCGAATTATCGAGATCGCCCCGCTCGCCTTTATGCGCGGCCGCACACTCTCGGACGCGTTCATTATTCTCGACGAAGCCCAGAACACAACCGGCGAACAAATGAAGATGTTCCTGACACGAATCGGTTTTGGCTCGAAGGCGGTCGTCACCGGCGATAGAACCCAGATCGACCTTCCGCGCGGCCAAAAAAGCGGCATCAAGGAAGCCGAGATTATTTTGAAGGGCCTCGAAGGCATCGAGTTCGTCTATTTCACGGAAAAAGATGTTGTCCGCCACAAACTCGTGCAAATGATCGTAAAGGCATATGAGGCCCACTCGAATGAGCAGGAAGCGGGCGAATAGAAATGCCGCTTACAATCGTTAATCTCCAGCGTAAGGTTCCTCTCGAGGTGGATCTTTTCCGTCCCGTAATCGAAATAATTTCCAAAACCGTTGAAGAAGCGGGGAACAAAACATTCGCGGTCGCCTTTGTCTCCGACCGCCGGATGAAGGAGCTTAATAAACTCTTCCGCGGCAAGGATTCAGCAACCGACGTCCTTTCATTCCCCCACGAACCCGACGAATTCGACCCGGATAAGAATAATTTAGGCGATATTGTTATCTCTATTGAGCAGGCCCAGAGACAGGCTGAAGAAAACGGCTTGACGCTCGAAGGCGAGATAAAGCAACTGATCCTTCACGGCATTTTGCATCTTTGCGGCTACGACCACGAAACTGACAACGGCGAGATGAATGCCCGGGAACTTGAACTCCGAGAGGCGTTAGGAATTTAGCCACAGAGCACACCGAGAGCAACAAACGAAACTCCTCTCTGTTTTCTCGGTGAACTCTGTGGCAAAATGGTCGCAATGGCCGACACACATAAAACCGCCGAACCGTGCGTGATGGTGATTTTCGGAGCGACCGGAGACCTGACAAAACGTAAGCTTTTTCCTGCTCTCTATAACCTTGCCAAAGAAAAATTCCTGCCGGCAAACTTCGCTATCGTCGGCGTTGGGCGGCAGGAAATGCTGTCGGAAGAATTCCGCGATCAGATGATGGCCGATTTGAAGGAGTTCGCCGGTCCGGACCCCGACCAAAAACTCATCGAGTGGTTCTGCGAACGCACGCACTACACCGGCGGTGATTTCGACGACGATAAGAAGCTCTTCCAGGACGTAAAAGATATGCTCCGCGATGTTTGCGCGGCAAATGATATTCCGGAGAATTTCTTTTACTACATGGCAATTCCACCCAATCTATTCGCAAACGTTTCTCAGAAGATCGTCAAGTATGGCTTGGGCAAGGATGAAAACGGTTTTTGGCGGCGGTTTATATTCGAGAAACCCTTTGGCCGCGATCTCGACTCAGCCAAGAAGCTGAACGCCGACCTGCTGAAGATATTGAAAGAACGACAGATCTATCGTATCGATCATTACCTTGGCAAGGAAACGGTGCAGAACATCCTGGTCTTCCGGTTCGGCAACAGCATTTTCGAGCCGATCTGGAACCGCAATTATATCGATCACGTCCAGATAACCGTCGCCGAAAAGCTCGGCGTCGAGCAACGCGGCGGATATTACGACACGGCCGGCGCCTTGCGTGACATGATCCCGAATCACATTTTCCAACTCCTCACACTGACCGCGATGGAGCCTCCTGTCTCGTTCGAAGCCGACGCCGTCCGCGACGAACAGGCAAAGATACTCGCCGCCATTCAACCGTTTTCGCCGGAAGACGCTTTGCACAAAGCGGTCCGCGGTCAATATGGCGAGGGCGAGATAAGCTGGAAAATAGTTCCTGCCTACCGCTCCGAAGAAAAAGTTCCTCCGAACTCGGCTACGGAGACATACGCCGCACTCAAACTCTCGATAGATAACTGGCGTTGGGCTGATGTGCCGTTCTATGTGCGAACGGGCAAGCGGATGGCCGGGAAGCATTCGAGTATCGTCATCCAATTCAAGAAAGCTCCGTTCGTGCTATTTCGCGACACGCCGGTCGAGCGTCTGACGACAAACCGGATCGAAATCCATATCCAGCCGGACGAAGGAATTACGCTGCATTTCGGCGCCAAGATTCCGGGGCCGATCGTTAATGTCGGAGCCGTCGATATGGACTTCAATTACGTCGATCATTTCGGCGAGCAGATCAGCACCGGTTACGAACGCTTGCTCTTTGACTGCATGATCGGCGATGCAACGCTTTTCCAGCGTGCGGATATGGTCGAGGCAAGCTGGAAGATCGTCACGCCAATACTTGATGTTTGGAGCGCTATTCCGCCGCGTGATTTTCCAAATTACATTTCCGGCACGTGGGGACCGAAAGAAGGCGACGCATTGCTCGAAGCCGACGGGCGAAAATGGAAGAATTCGATTCCGGATGTCGCCAAATAATAATTGATCGCAACGCGGAAATGGCCCGCTCCCACCCGGAAATGAACTTGCTTTTCACGGTCCGTAAACATACCATTTGAGTTCGACAGAATATGCAGATTGAGATAGTAATCGCCGGGTTTATTCTCATTGCCTTGGTCTTTTTGGCGACCGTAGATATGGCATTTTCTCATCTGTCCGACCTCGGCCTGCGTCGGCTGGCTNNGCTAAAGCCGCGCTCGACCGAATTCCTACGCCAAATTCTTGAAAACCGGCCAAGGTTTCGGTTTGCTCTTTCATCCGCAATTCAAATTCTGCTGATAAGCTTTACCGTCCTTGTCACGCTGATCGTCCTGCAATTTGGCCAAAGCCACGCTGCGCTGCTGGTGTCCGCGCTACTTATTGGACTTGCGGCAACCGTCATCTTCCGGCAGATTTTGCCGCGGCTGTTTGTTCGCAGCAATCCCGAAATGAAGCTCCTTTTTCTGCTGCCGATCATCCGCCCGCTGTACTCGGCCACGTCGCTCGTAACCCGACCCCTCGCCAGATTTTTTCGAACAAAGGAGCAGTTAAGGCTTGATTCCACTTTCACGCCCGACGCTGCTGAAGAAAAATCCGATGACAACGCCGACGACTTCCAGGCACTGATGGAGGTCGGTGAGGCCGAAGGAATTATCGAAGAAGACGAACGCGAGTTGATCGAATCGATGGTCGAATTTACGGAGACGCGTGCGGGTGAAATAATGACTCCGCGAACCGAAATATGCGCGCTGCCGATCGATTCGACGATCATTGCCGCACGCGACCTGATAATCGAGGAAAAATATTCGCGGTTGCCCGTCTATCGCGAAAGCATCGACAATATCGAGGGCGTGGTCTATGTCCGCGATCTGCTTCAGGCCTGGGCCGAAAATAAGGAAAATCAACCGATAAATGGTATTCTCCGTGATGCCTATTTTGTCCCTGAGACCAAATCGGCCTCCGAATTGCTGAAAAGCATGCAGTCAAATCACGTGCAGCTAGCGATCGTCATTGACGAATACGGCGGCGTCGCCGGCATTGTTACGGTCGAAGACATTATCGAAGAAATCGTCGGCGAGATAGAGGACGAAGACACCGAACAAGAAGAGATCATCGAGATCGTCGAAGGCGAGGACGGCTATTGGGATGTGCTCGGCTCGACCGATATCGACAAGATCGAGCGGCTTTTCGACCTGGAAATAGAAGACGACGATTTTACGACTATCGCGGGCCTTGTCACAAGCGAAGCCGGCTACATCCCTAAGGTTGGTGAAAAACTGAACATTCATGGGCTTGAGGTTGAAATTCTCCGGGCCGATGAGAAAAAGATCAACCTCCTTCGCCTCCGGCCTTCCGACTCGCCTGAGGAATCGCTGGATAAAACCGCAGCCTAATATTTTTTGTATTGCCCGTGTCATTTGATATACTTGGCGTAAATCAAAAAAAGGAGGCACGATTATGGCTATCAGACTCGGAGACAATGCACCCGACTTCACTGCGGAAACCACGCAGGGGACGATTAATTTTTACAATTGGCTCGGCGACAGTTGGGGCGTTTTGTTTTCACATCCAAAGGACTTCACTCCGGTATGCACAACTGAATTAGGTATGGCTGCAAAGCTCAAACCGGAATTCGACAGGCGGAACGTCAAGATAATGGGCTTGAGCGTGGATCCGCTTGAATCGCACGTCGACTGGGAAAAGGACATCGAGGAAACACAAGGTACGGCCGTTAATTTCCCGATGATCGCCGACGCCGACCGCAAGGTTTCGGACCTTTACGACATGATCCATCCGAACGCNNGTCTATGTCGTCGGCCCGGACAAAAAGGTAAAACTCATGATTACTTACCCGGCAAGCACGGGTCGTAATTTCGACGAGGTGCTTCGCGTGATAGATTCCCTGCAATTAACGGCAAACTATAGCGTTGCGACACCCGTAAACTGGAAGGACGGCGACGACTG
>DLHV01000043.1:8254-14972 GCA_002483395.1 Chloracidobacterium sp. UBA7659
GCTGGAAGGAAGTTAAACCTTACCTGCGAATCACCCCGCAGCCGAATAAGGTTAAGGGCGAATCGCAATCTGCATAAGCTTTCTTAGGGATAGCGATTTGTGAATTGCCGCGAAAAGGCGCAAAATACACGAGATTAATCTGTGTATTCTGTGCCTTTTTGCGGCCAAATAATATGAAACTACAGGCCGAGATCGGCGACGAAAAACACGACATCGAGATAAAGCAAGCTGACGACAAAGTTTTTGCGTCGGTAGATGGACGCGAGTACGAGCTTGAGGTTTCGCAGCCGGAGCCGAATGTCTATCTCCTAAAAAACGAGGGCAAGATCTTCGAGACATTTGTTTCGCCGCAGAAAAAGTCGGGCGATCCGTTTCAAGTGCAGATCAGCCGCCATTCGCTCGACATAAAGCTGATCGATCCCAAACGCCTTCGCGGTTCGGGCCGCGATGCCGAACTTGCCGACGGAGCTGCTGAGATCCGAACGGCGATGCACGGAAAGGTCGTGCGGATTCTGGTTGAAAAAGGCGCCACGGTTGAAAAAGGCGACGGCGTGCTTGTCGTCGAGGCAATGAAGATGCAGAANNAGCCGTCAAGGACATAAAAGTAGACGAAGGCTCGACCGTTGCGGCGGGCGATGTTCTGGCGGTGATCGAGTAGCAAACGCCGATATGATCTTTGCGTGAGGTGATTTCACGCAAAGTTCGCCAAGATCGCAAACAAAATCAAGATCCACCCTAATCTGACGCTTTCTTGCCTTTCCCGTTACGAAAACTGAGCATGTTCGCAAGCAATCGATAAGCTCCAGGAACGCCGGCCGGAAGCTGCCTAAACAGCGAATAGCTGCAGTAAACATACTTCCCTTTTCCGACATCGGCAACGACCAGCCCGCCCTTGTTTTCCGCTTCGCCGGCGTCGTGCGATTCAAGCAGGCCGGTGTAATTCGCATCCGAGAAGTTGTACAGATTTCTCTCCTGCACCCAGCCTTCGAAATCCGCATCAGTAATTTGGTTCGGCGTTGTAAAGATAGGATGCGTCGGCTGAAGGATCGTCACCTTCGCATTCTCGTCCGAAACCCGCGGCCCCTGCTGAGCCGGGAACGGAGCGAGATTCTGCTGCGTGTAACCCGGAAGCTGATATTGGACGATCAACGTCCCGCCGCCACGTGCGTAATCTAATAGCCGCTGATTGTTCGCAACGACATCGGGACGCACTTGAAACGCGCGAATGCCGACGACGATCGTGTCATACTTCGACAAATTTCCGCTCGCAAGTTCGCTCTCCGAGATCGTCTCGACGCTAAAACCCATCTGCCTGATCGCGTCCAGCACACGGTCGCCACTGCCAACGATGTAACCGATCTTCACAGGCGCAGTTTTTAGATCGACAACCCACACATCAACTGTTGCTCGCCGATAATATCGATGCGTCTGAATGTGCGGATACGCGATAGTTTTCATCGTCATATTCGCCAAAGCCTCACCGATCATCGCTTGTCCGCTGATTTGATAACTGCCGGGCTTCGTCTTCGCAGGTATTGTCACGTCAAACGTGATAGCCGTCTTCTCGCCGGTGCGCTTTAGCTCGAATGCTTTTGTCGAAGCCGTGTATTTCCACTCGACCGGCGAATTGAAATTAAGTGACACCGAACCCGTAACAGCTTGTCGCGAATGATTTGTCACCGTCATCACGATCTGCCGCGTCTGCTGTTTGTCAGAGAAAGGCACGATCATCAGCTCCTGATCCATCTCGACAGTTACTTTCGGCACGACATCTACATTTCGCCTGATCTCGCCACGAGTGTCATCGGCATATCGAAACTCAATCGGCCGTTCTATGAAAAAGGTATCATTATCAATTTCTATCTCAATTTCACATTTGAAACCCATTTCAAATGACATCGTTGTCCCAAACGGTTTCATATCTGCAAACGGAAGCATAAAATCTACATGATCTTCAGCAATAAACAAATTCCCTTTCCTTTCTTTAGTTAGCCAATAGGGCTGAGTAAGCATTGCCTCTGCTGGAATTTTCAATTCAAAACTATTTGAGACTGAGGCAACTTCGCGACGAACTCCGGGACGCAATTCGGTAACGCTATTGTCAGATTTCACCGGACTTCCGCAGCCTCCTACACCACGAATGCCAACCTTTCTATCACCTGAATAAAAGACATTTACAGTCGTGCCAAGAGTTTCGTCGCGGACAACAGTTTCCTTATCTGCAAGAACGTCGACCCTTACGCCATATGCTTTTACTATGGCTTCTTCAATATCGTCACCCTTTGTCTGTATAAGAAACTTGGCATTTTCATTAAACGATGTAGGGCCACGCATTGGCTCGAATGGCTTTACTGTATCGTCAGAAAGAATTGGTTTTATGAATATCGATGCCCCGGCAATCGCTCTGTTTGCTTCTTTTAACTTATTAACTATTTTGCTGGGGTCATGCGGATCGTACTCAAGCAATGCTTCCGATAAAAACCGTTGTGCTTTTTCTAGCTCACGATCCACAACCTCGTTACTTCCGTCGGCTAATTTAGAAATGCCTGTAATTGAAGTATCAAGGCCATCGAAAATGCCGGATTCTTTTGCAGTGCCGCCGACTAGATTAAGTTGTGAGAATTGATCACCTTTTAATTCGAGTACGCCTTGTTCCTGCGATTTGTGTTGGCTGCGGGCTTCCATGGCGATCTCGAAGTACGAGCGGCCCAGCAGCGGATCGTATTTACCGGTGTTGATGCGTAAGGTCGGCTCGCCCGTGCCGCGATGACGAACGTAAAACTTTTTGACTTGCCAAGCTGCGCCTGCGTCGGTGCATTGCGTTGCGTCGGCGGCGGCCTTGACGGCGAGCGGCGAAATGTAACCCGAATACTGATGCTGTCCGTGCCCGTCAGCCGGCGTTCCCGAAAATTGCGAGACGACAACAAGGGGGCGAAACCCTCGGATAACGCGGACAACATCGCACAGGATGATCTTTTCATCCCATTTTTCCTTTGCCTCGGCGAGCGTTTTCGAGAATCCGTAATCGTATGCCCGCGTAAAATACTGCTCCGCGCCGTCGAGCCGACGTGCTTGCAGCAGTTCCTCGGTGCGAATTACGCCGAGAGCTTCACCGAGTTCCGGGCCGATGATGTTCTGGCCGCCGTCACCGCGCGTGAGCGAAAGATAGGCCGTACGTGCGTTTTCGCCGCGAGCGAGATATGAAAGCAAGGCCGTGTCCTCGTCATCCGGGTGAGCGCCGATCATCAGCACGCTGGCCGAAGTATTGAGGCGTTTCAAAAGCCGCCCGAGGCCCAATGCACCCTGATCGTAAACTGGTCTTATCTGCGCAAAATTACCCGTCGGAAGAGCAAAGAAGCAAAGAGAAATTAGCCACAGATGAACACGGATGGACACAGATGGTTTTCGTGAAATATTCCGCCATCTCTCATGCGATCGAAAAAATCGAAACACCGTCATAATCAGTTCTGATCTGTGTTTATCTTTGTTCATCTGTGGACAAATCTCCTTCCCGAACCGTCAAACTAATTAAATACCCCGCGACCACCGTCACGACACAGCCGAGAACATTAAACCAAAGAAATTCGATGTTCGTGTAATAGCTCGCGATCCAGACGGACGCGATCCCGAACAGAAGCCCGAAAGACGCTCCGCGCGCACGAGCGCGCTTAACCACAAACGCAAGCACAAAGACACCCAGCAGCGATCCGTAAAAAAACGAGCCGAATTTATTGACCACTTCAATAAGCGAACCGAGGTTCGACGCAAAGATCGCCACAACACACGCAAATAAACCCCAGATGAATGTCGACAACCGGCCGACCGCCACATAGTGAACATCCGTCGCTTCTGGTGCAAAAAGCCTGCGATAAAAGTCTATGGTCGTTGCGGTAGCCAATGCATTCAGCTCGGCCGCGATCGATGACATTGCGGCCGCAAATATTGCGGCGATAAGCAGCCCGATAACGCCCATCGGCATATTTTGAAGCACGAACGTCGGAAATACGTAATTTACATCGTTAAAGCTCTTGTCGCTCGTCTCCCTGATAAACGCTACGGCTTCATTGCGGCTTTCGTTAAAATGCTTGTCCGCGGCAATGTAAGCTTCGCGAGCGTGCGGAACCTTACCACTGGAAAATCCTATTGCCGCATCGCGGCGTTCGGCGTGTGCCTGTGCAAAATTCCGCTGTATTGTTTGAAAACGCTCATCTTTTTCTGCCCTCGCCACCTCGGCCGCGTTGAAAACGATCGGTGGTGCGTTGAACTGATAAAAAACGAAAACCAGCACGCCGATAAGCAGAATAAAAAACTGCATCGGTATTTTCAAAAATGCGCTCATCAGAAGCGAAGTTCGGCCTTCGTCAACCGATTTTGCCGTCAGAAACCGCTGCACCTGGCTCTGGTCGCAGCCGAAATATCCGAGCATCAGAAACAGCCCGCCTATAAGCCCAGACCAGATCGTATATTTCTCGTGCAGATTGAAGCTTGTATCGACGGTGTTTAGTTTACCCAACGTCCCGGCGAGATGCAGTCCGTCGGAAAACGAAACGCCCGCCGGAAAACTGGACAGTATAACGATCAAACAAACGCCCATCCCAAAAAAGATGATGAACATCTGCTTTACGTCCGTCCAAGTCACCGCCTGAACCCCGCCGAAGACAGTATAGATCGTTGTCGAAAGGCCGATGGCGAAGATGGTCGCGATCAGATTCCAGCCGAACACGATCGAAAGCACGATCGACGGCGCCGATATGATCGTGCCGACGCCAAGGCCCCGTGAAATGAGAAAGAAAAAACTCGTCAGCGTGCGAACCTTTACGTCAAACCGTTTTTCGAGATATTCGTAAGCCGTATAGACTTTTGCACGATGAAAAAACGGCACGACGGTCACGCATAGGATTATCATCGCGAACGGCAGCCCGTAATAGAACTGTATGAACCGCATGCCGTCGCTGTACGCCTGTCCGGTGGTTCCGACAAGTGTGATGGCGGACAGTTGCGTCGCCATTACGGACAGACCGACCGCCCACCACGGCAGGCTCCGGCTTGCAAGAAAATACCCTTCCTTGCTATCACTGTGCTTTGTCATGCGAATCCCGTCCCAAATCACATAAACGAGATATGCGACAACGATCGCCCAATCCAGAAGTCTCATGTGTTATTAGCTCGACGAAAAGTAACGCGAGAACGCCCAGAGCGCGGTGCCGACCAGTACCGTAAACAAAATGACGGCGATATAGACCCGCCGCCAAAACGCGTCAGGTTTTCCTTCGATCTCAAGTTTTTGCGGTGTCGCGTCCATTGTCGTCTAGGTTCGGTGAAATCCGCGTTCGATGTCCTTCATTGTGAGGCGAAGTATGACTGGCCTACCGTGCGGGCAGGTCGTCGGCGACGAGGTCAGGAGCAGCCGGTCGATCAGCCATTGCATCTTTTCCGTCGTCAGCTTCATGTTTATTTTTACCGCTGCCTTACAAGCAAGACTCGCTGCTATCTGATCTCGCAATGTAGCTTTTGCACCGCCGCGCTTTTCGAGTTCGATAGTGTCGAGTATTTCAGCAAACAGATTTCTCGCTTCCGACGGCGGAAGGTCAGTCGGGACCGATTTGATCGCAATGGTCCGGCCCGAAAGCTGCATTAAACCAAAACCGAGTGAGCTAAGTTCGGATTCTACCAGCCTGAAAGCCTCCGATTGAGCCGGCGTCAGATCCACTGTTTCCGGCAGAAGCAGATTTTGCGATTCGATCTCCCTCGATGTTTCCTTTTGGCGAAACTTGTCGAACAAGATGCGTTCATGGGCAACGTGCTGATCGATGAGCAGCATGCCTTCGTCATCGACTGCAATTATGAAGCTGTCGTGAAGTTGGGCGACCGGACGTATCTTTGACGAAGCAATGCTCTCAACCTCGACTGACCGGACTAGTTTCGCGGCCGAATTAACCGGCGGCATTTCGATTTCGGATTGCGGATCGCGGAATGCGGAATAACTCCGAATACCTCATCCTGTCTTTTTATCAAAGGATTTTGATGTTTTGCCGATTCAAATCCGCAATCCCAAATCCAAANNGCGGAATGCGGAATGCGGAATTTCGCCGGCCGGAGATGTTTTAAATGATCGAAGCTGAGCCGCTTGTTCGAATTCAGCCGAAAAACTCTCATCATTCACGCCATCTTGTACGGGCGTTCCATCTGTTCCAGCATGGAACAATGCAACACCTGGAACGGGTGGAACAGCAGAAGGCGCGTTTGTCTGTTCGCCGTTCGCACTGCGAAACGCCTCCCTCGTTTCCGAGGGTGTTACATGAAAATCCATCGGTAGCTGCGTGCTGGCAGGCGGTTCAATAAAAGGCGAAACAGATTCACTCGACCTCTCATTGATTTCCGGCTCAAAGTCCGCCGATGCTGATTCCGACAAAATGCCCGCCTTCGCCAGCGAATTCCTGATCGCCTCAGCGATGACGTCCTTGACCGCTTCATTACGGCGAAAGCGAATCTCCGTTTTGGCGGGGTGAACGTTTACGTCGATCTCCTCGATCGGAACATCGACGAACAAAAACGCAACAGGATAAACGCCGTGCGGCAGGACCGATCGGAAACCTTCGAGCAGTCCACCGGCTATGGTCCTGTCGCGGACAAACCTTTGATTTACAAAGAAATACTGGGCATCGCGTGTCGTCCGGCGCTCACGCGGTGCGGAAACATAGCCCGAAACCTTTGCAAT
>DLHV01000037.1 GCA_002483395.1 Chloracidobacterium sp. UBA7659
CGCACGCATCGATAGAGAATTTTGACTTCGGCCCGGGCAGCACATACAAATGGGATATCGGCGTCGCAAGCGGGTATGTCGGAAGCATCAAATTTCAAACCAGAAGGTCGAGCGGTAAATACACGGTCCCGGGCATTTGGCAAGTTACTTTTTCCATTATCGAAGGAAAACCACGAACTTATGACGCTTTTTTTTCGGCAGTTAAGGGAGCCCGGATCTTGTGGCTCGACGGCAAGCCTTTTGGAAAGCTACAATAGGCGGACTTTACGCAATGAACAAATTTATGACACGAGCGTTCTTTTCTTTCGTCTTGCTGTTGACCGTTTCGGCCAACGCGTTAGCTCAAACCAGCGAATCGTTCGATATTGCCACGTTTCAAACTCCGACGGGTTGGACGAAGCAGAGCAAGGAAGGCGTCGTCGTTCTCACCACTTCGGATACAAAGAAAGGCACATTCGCAATGATCACGATGTATGCGAGCGGTAAGAGCACGGGAAACGGAGCGTCTGACTTTAACAACGATTGGCGAAAGTTTGTTCAAGGGCCGCTTGGCGTCAAAGGAAAGCCGGAGATGNNGCGGCTGGCAGATAAACAGCGGCGGAGCTTCGTTTGAGAGTGCTGACGTGGGACGGTCGGCGGTCATTCTGAATACGTTCTCAGGCTTCGGACGCTCGTTCAGCCTCACCGCGATATTCAACAGCCAGAACGACCTTGCCGCATTACAGGGATTTCTCGCCTCGATAGACCTTAAGAAACCACAGGCCGGCGAAACTCCTTCCGAGGCAGGCAGCGTCGACGCCTCCATTCTCGGAACGTGGTGCAAAAGCTCGGGCGCGCATATGACCTATGGCGATCCCGATGCAGCCGGCATGGCGGGTTACACCAAAGATCAATATACATTTGAGGCAGACGGCACGTACAAATTTATTTCGAAAACGTTCAGGATGTCCTACGACAAGATACTGCTGGTAAGAGAGAATGGTACTTAGACGATCAGCGTCAACGATATTACCATCAAGCCCCAGAAAAGCGTGATCCAAGCATGGAGCAAACTAAATGGTGTCGACAAATTTGGAAAGCTTTTGACCACGCAAAACCGCACGCTCGAAACCCTGACATACCGTTTTACTAAACACTACTTTTCGGGCATTCAATTATGGAATCTTGTTTTGCAGGCTGATAAGCCGACGACGCGCGACGGGCCGTTCAGCAATAACACCCTGTATTCCAACGCGTGGTATTACTCACCAATCTCATCGAATAACCCGGTGATTGAACTTCCGAGGTAACCAAATGTCAAAGACAAATCTTGTGATCGTAGGACTCATCCTCTTGCTCAGCTCGATCGGATGCAAGTCCATTCAGTCAATTCTACCCCGCAATTCAGCGGCCAACGCTCCGGTGATAGATTTTACGACAGCGGGCAAGCCGGTCAACGTCAACGTTCAGCTTGATAAAAGGCAAACCGCGAGCGGAAAGATTTCGTCCAGCGGCGGGAGCGTATCATTGACGGCCGCGGATGGGAGTAAGTTCACGCTTGATGTGCCGGCAAAAGCGCTCGAACGGGAAACTGAAATAACCATGACAGCGTTAAAAAGCATGAGCGGAGCTCCGCTTGAAAATAACAAGCCGACGGCCGTTCAGCTCGAGCCTTCCGGATTGTTTTTCAAGGAAATGGTGACGCTGACCATCGTCCCGGCAAAGGCGATCCCGATTAAAGAGCAGATCATCTTCGGCTACGAAGGCGACGGCAAGGACTATCACCTCGCCCTAATCGATCCGAAGAGCAAGGACATCAAGATCAAGCTGATGGAGTTCAGCGGAGCCGGCGTCGGCAGCGGCTCGGATGCGGCATGGGCGGCCAATCTGCAGATTCAGGCCGAGACCGCTCGCACGCGCCTTACGCAAAAAGCGGGCGAAATAACCCAGGCCGAGCGAATAAGACAGTTGCTCGGGGATGAGTCCGGATCTGACGAGTGGGCCGGACAAATCAAATCGATTATGGACCAATACGATGATCAGGTCATCAGGAAAGAAATGGTCGCGGCTGAATTGGATTGCCGGTTCGCGCGTCGTGCTATTCAGGACATTATCGGTGCGGAGAGACAAAGACAACTGCTCGGCGCAAACCCTGACCCGAACATCTGGCAAAAGGTAGAAAAACTAGCCAAGATCGGTGCGGAATGCAAAAAGGCCGCGGCCTTTCAGATCGTCGGCGGACTCGACGATTGGCAGACGAGTACCAAAGTGTGCGACATCCTACAGCCTTTTACGCTCACCGGCGGCGGCTTCAAAAATGAATTTTCGGGAGGGTTGTCGGGAACATACAGTTACACCGGGCCGTTCAACGCTCATGGCACGGGAACTTACACCATTTCCCTGCCCGACGGACTGGACAAACCGGGCACGATGACTGGTACAGGTGAGGGTTCCGCGGAAGGATATTCCAATACCGGCACCGAGAAATACACGCTCACCCCGATCGAGCCGTGCGGCTAGAATGGCGGTTCAGAACCGGTGTATCAACTCCTCGACTGCAATATCGCCAAGGTCCAGTACTAAATTCTAAAAAATTCCCGCTCTGATTGGGCCGACAGCTTCTTGTTCGCGGCTTTTAGCAATCGTTTTGGCATTCGTGCACATATACGGGTTCTTTTCGAAGGTGCTTACATTAACCCGAAAGGTATCCTTGTCGTCGATCTAAAAAAAGCCGTCATCGCGCCGGGAACTCACCAGGCAACCAGAGAGGAGTTCTGGGATCGTGTTGAACTAGGTTAAGATTAGCGACACCGGCACCGGCACGCTAACGGTTGATTATGGAAGAAGTCATTCAATACATCGATGATTAAGAAAACAGATCTACTCATAACATCCAGTCTCGGGGGAATTTCCACACACAGTCAAGTTTACGGCGTCGACCACTCACGCATGGGCGGTGTCTTTGACGTCGAGTTCACGGATAGTGACTTCTTGAAACAACAAATGTGACATTCACGAAGTTATTTCCAGTTCCTGATCTCTGATAGTTTTGCGGCCGCATCCTTTTTTGCTCCTTCGTCTCCGAATTCGGACAGTTTCTGGTAATATTTTGTCGCGTTCGGCTTATCGTGCTTCTTGTAGTAGGAATACGCAATGTTCCCGATAACCACAAAATCGCTAGGGGCCAGCTTTTCGGCCCTCAGCAAAGGCGAGAGAGCACCGTCAAAGTCCTCTTTCATCATATAAAACACCGACAAATTGGAGAGGCTTTCAACATGGTCGGGATAGTACTTCAACACCCTTTCCGCGATGGGCTTAATAAACTTGACTTGTTCATCGCCCGAATCGAAGAGCTGTACCACATAATCCTGAAGCGAACTCAACATAAAATCCCGCGGCTTTTCCAACAGCTTCCCCTCCTTCCACGTCCAGCCATTTTTGTTTGCGTCAGAGCGATCGATCGTCTTAACGATCTCATCCGTAAACCGGCCATAATCCCGGATCTGCCCAAGCGCGTATGTTTTGCCGAATCGCATATCGAGGCGATCCGGAAATTTTGTTATTCCTCGGTCAATGTACAAAATACCGGCGTCAAAGTCGGCCTTTGTAAAAGAAACGTTACTCCCAAGATAACCTACCACTTTGTCATCATTCTCCTTACGTAGAGCAACACTAGCTCCTTGAGGCGGAGCCGTCGTCAGACTCACGGTTTCCTGGCGGCTCTTAGCGAAATAATGATTGAAGAAGGAAACGTAAAGATCGGGATCGTCGGGTGCGGTCCTTTCCCATGATTGCAAAAGAGTATATTGACGATTGAAGTCTTTGTCGTTGAACAGTTTCACAAACTGTTCCCTATAATTCTGTCCGTTGGCGATATTTCCTAGGACGAAGAAAAGGATCAGGGCGAGCGTAGCGCGTATAACCATAATTAAGACCTACTTTCCACTGGATATTCTTTCAAGCAATTATTTAGATGCAAAATCAACGAGCCACGCGAGCAAAACGTTCCTTGCTCTCCAAATTCAGCCAGATCAGAACTGGCCCGACATTCCCGCGTTCCTTTCGATAATTCGAGTTCGCCAGAACATCCTGCAGTTTCCCTTTTGAGATTCCTGCAAGTCCAAGTTCCTCGCCGCCCCAATCGACTGAAAAGCCGAGGTTTGTTCTCGTAATAAGCCGCTGACGCGCCCAAATCCCTGACCGGTATTTCCGGGACGGCACCGGGAAACTCTAATTTCATTGCGACTCCTATCTTCTATTCTGTTCATGATCGGTCTGGCTAACGGCTGAGATGAGATGTCTATTACACCTTACTAACGAGTGGATCTCTGCATGTGCAACCTACTGACTCTTCCTATTTATCAAACTGGCCGCAAATCCGGCACCGAAACCATTATCGATATTGACTACGGTAACATTTGAAGCACAAGAGTTCAGCATTCCCAAAAGCGCGGCGATACCGCCAAATGAGGCACCGTAGCCAACACNNCCGGCACTGCGACCAGCCCGCCGATCACCGATGGCAACGCGCCTTCCATTCCGGCAACGACTACAATGACACGCGAATTCTGCAGACGTTCGCGTTCCGCCAAAATACGATGCACACCGGCGACACCGGCGTCCCATATTCTTTGAACACGGTTACCCATCGTTTCCGCGGTCAATGCAGCCTCTTCGGCTACGGGAATGTCGCTGGTTCCTGCGGTGGCGACCGAAATCTCACCGATGCCGAGTTCGGTCTTGTCACGAAAAAGCCGGATCATCCGCGCAGATTCGTGCCATTCGGCGTTGGTATGGATATTTCGGATCTGGCCGAAGACCTCGGCGGTTGTTCGTGTGATCAGAACATTCGGCGAGCGTTCGATCAGCTTTTCAAAGATGCCGGCGATCTGTTCGGGCGTTTTGCCCTGGCCGAAGATTACTTCGGGAAAACCCTGCCGGTCTGCCCGG
>DLHV01000064.1 GCA_002483395.1 Chloracidobacterium sp. UBA7659
GATCGAGACCTTTATTTTTTGTGTATTGGACAGCTTCGACGACCTGCTGCTCGTTTTCGGCTCTTACAAAAAGGCGCGCCGAACCGCCGATCTTAAGTGTCGTCAGCGGCGCAAGCGGAATGTTTTCTAATATTTCCAGAGGATTGTCAGCAACTGAATCGGCAGGTCAATGTGCGGAGAGATCTGGTTCCTCTTGTTCTTTCTTGTTCCTCTTATTCTGTGGTTAAAATCCAAACCACCGAACACGTTGAAGAAGGGGGAACAAGTGGAACTAAATCAGTCAGTTATCCTTTCACCTTGCCGCCGGTTACGACCTCGAGCCGGGTCGCCAGGTCGTTGCGTCCCAATTTCTTGAGATTGGCGTAAGCTTTTTTCGCGTCATTAAGATTGCCGCTGAGAAACTCGGCTTCTCCCCAATTAAATTGTACGACGGCATTCTTTGCTTCCTTGTCGGCCGCTTTGCGAAATTGAGCCGCGGCCTCTTTGAATTTGTTTTGCCTTCGATACACGGAGCCGAGTTCGTTGAGTGCAAATCCCCAGTCCGGCTCTTTTTGAAGCACTTTCTTGAGGGCTTCTTCCGCACCGACATAGTCACCCTGGTCCTTTAGTGCCATTCCGAGATTGAGCAGTGGCCCGGCAATGAATTTCGGGTTACTCGCGGCGGCCTTTTGCAAAGCAACTTTTGCCTTTTCGAGCTTCGGCTTTGCAGCGGCAGCGTTGCCAGCGGCCAAGTCAGCCCGAGCGGCGTTGTAATATGCCCAGCCTAAGTTCGAGTTGTCAACGCCTGTTTGGCTGTATTGGGCTGCTTTTTCCAGGTTCGTTACGGCGTCATCCCACCGGCACTTGACCGCTCTCGCCATATTCCGTTCGCACTGTTTAGCGAGCATGAACGCACCCTTGCTGTATATATCGGCGGCCTGCTCCTTGCTGAAATCCGGTGTCCTCTCGATAAACAGGGCGGCGAGCCTGTAATTGGCTTCGGCCTTATTATAATCCGGTATCTGCCGATAGGCATCGCCCAGATTGTCGTACGCCTCCCAGCTGGTGTTCTTCAGTTTTACCGCCTTTTCGTAGGCATCCGCCGACGCCTGCCAATTATTCATAACGTAATGGGCGGCGCCGAGACCGAGCCACGCCTCGAAATAATTCGGCTTGAGCGTCGTCGCCGTTGTGAAGTCGGCGACCGCCTCAGCCGGCTTGTTCAGCCGCAAAAGCGTTTCGCCCGATTGATAAAAAGCCTCGGAATATGCCGGATCAGCAGTCTTTGCCCTTCGGAACGCCGTCAGAGCTTTTTCGTTGCTGTTCTGCGAATACCTGATCAAACCCAGGAAATACTGCGTTTGAGGATCGTCAGGTGAAATCGCCATTGCCTTTGTCAATAGATCGTCAGCCTTCGCAATCTCGCCCTGGTGGTAGTAAAGAATGCCAAGTGGCGTATATATCTCAGTCAGCTCCTTGTCGCTGTCCAGGGCGTTTTGGTAGTTGACTCTCGCCTCGTCGTCCTTTTCAAGAGCGGCAAAGACCTCGCCCAATCCGAAGCTTGCGGGAGCGTTCTTCGTGTTATAGGTCAAAGCTTCTTCGNNGAATTTGCGGGCAGCGGCTGGGCTGTCCTTTACAAGAAGGTCGTTGCCCTTGAGCGCCAGAGCTTCGCTGAGGCCGTTTCGGGCGATCGTGTTCTTAGAATCCATCGTGGCCGATTCGCGGAAGAAATCGATCGCGTTATCAAAATCATCCCGGTTCATGTAATATTCACCGACACCGGCAAAAAGCTTTGAGGCCTCTTCCCTGGGCATCGTTTTGATCCGCGTCAGCCGGGGGTCGTTCGGATCGACCGCTTCGGTTCGCTTGCGTCTCGGAGTAACCTTCGAAAGCGCAATATACTGCTTGCTGACCTTTCGAGCCGTTTCAATCCGCTGGGGCTTGGTTCTGACGGCCCGCGTCTTCGAAATAAATTTCTTAGGCGCCCCCTTTTCACTGCTGCGGAATACAAAAACGCTCGAACCGCCCGTGATATCGCTCACCGAAACCAGTTCCTGCGCATTCGAAGGAGTTGCGTTTATCAGGAGCGTTAGAATGACAGCCAAAGCCAGATGGCCTTTTACCGAACCGATAATCTTTTTCATCATGTTCCTCTTAATCCAAAAATAGGTGTCGATCCCGTTCGCGGCACACAGCCAGACAGCACAATAAGATGCGCTAACTCATAACAGACGTTTTCCGCCAAGGTTTTTGCCGCTTCGGGTATAGATGGTTTATTGTAACCCATTAAGTCAATATCTCGGTACGACAGACTGTCAGTCTGTCGGAGGATGTCTGAGAAGTCGTTTGAATCCCCGAAGGGGATAGATTAAATAGCGTCGGGAGAATCCCGACGGATGGTGCCGGAAACTATGTACCGACGCTGAAGGCGTCGAATAAATCATTGATAATGCGTCCCTTACAGGGACGGCTCGTATTTGCGGACAGGTCGTCGGGTTTCACCCGACGCTATTAAATTCGTCGCTTTCAGCGACAAGAATCGTCTTTTCAGACATCCTCTTCGGTCTTGCCATTATGTTACACCTCGTATAAATTAAATTACTACCAACAACTGAAAAAGTCTTGAGTTGGGAGTCGGGAGTCAAGAGTCGAAAGATTCCGCGCCGACTCAGGACTCTTGACTCACAACTCTCGACTTTAAAAGAAGGAGATCTTGCCGAAAATGAAAGCATTCGCAACAGAGGACATACGAAATCTGGCTGTCATTGGACACGGCGACGCGGGTAAAACCCAGCTCGTTTCGTCCCTGCTCCACGTCGCCGGAACATCACATCGCTGGGGAAAGGTCGATGAAGGTACGACCATTACGGATTACGAAGATGATTCGATCGAGCGAAAGATATCGCTCAACAACAATTTTGCCCACCTCGAATACAACGACACCAAGATGAACTTGATTGACACGCCCGGCTACGCCGCGTTCGTGTCGCACGCCCGTCCGGCGCTTCGCGTCGCCGACTGTGCGCTGGTCGTCGTTGACGGAGTCCACGGCATAGAAGTGCAGACCGAAAAAACGTGGCAATACGCCAACGAATTCCTTCTGCCGCGTTTCATGGTCATCAACAAACTCGACAAGGAACATTCCGATTTCGGCCATGCGCTCGAGACCGCCGCCGCGAGCTTCGCTCGTTCTATCGTGCCTTTTACGCTGCCGATCGGCAACGAGGCTAATTTCAAAGGTGTCGTCGATGTCGTTCACCAAAAGGCATACGAGTTTGACGCCGAGGGCAAGGCCAAAGGCATCGCCATTCCGTCCGAGATCAAGGAGTTGCTCGATACAACCCGCTTGCGCCTTATCGAGATCGTCGCCGAATCCGACGATGATCTGATGGAAAAATACTTCGCGGACGGCACCTTGCCCGAAGAAGACATCTATCCCAATCTTGCCAAGGCCATTGCAAAAAGCAGGCTTTGCCCGGTCTACGCCGTATCCGCGACAAATCTCGTCGGGCTGTCGATCCTGCTCGACCACATTGTTGAATTCGCCCCAAACCCGGCGACCCATGAATCCGAGTATGGCTTCACCGACAATGAAATGTCGGGCGACCGGATAAATCGAAAATACTCGAATGACGAGCCGTTTTCGGCCTACGTTTTCCGCACGATCGCCGACCCGTTCGCCGGACGCATTAATGTGATGAAGGTCGTCAGCGGCAAGATCGCATCGGACGCTACCGTCTTTAATTCGAGCCGCGACACGATGGAGCGTTTGGGCACGCTGCACGTCATTTCTGGCAAAACGCTTGATAAGGTGAACGAGGCAAGGACCGGCGACATCATCGCCGTCGTAAAATTAAAGGACACGCAGACCGGCGACACGCTTTGCGACAAGGCAAAACCGATCGTCTTTCCAAAGGTTGAATATCCCGAAGCGGCAATCGCTTTCGCCATCGAACCGAAATCGCGTGCCGATGAGGACAAAATCTCCGGTGCGCTCCACCGCATCCTTGAAGAAGACCCGTCGCTCCATTTCGACCGCGACCCGCAGACGAAAGAGTTTATACTCTCGGGCTCCGGCCAGCTTCATATCGAAACTATCGTTGCAAAGCTGGCAAACCGCTATCACGTCGAGGTCGCCCTTCACCCGCCAAAGGTGCCATACAAGGAAACGATCACGCAACAGGTCGAGGTCCAGGGCCGTCACAAGAAACAGTCGGGCGGACGCGGCCAGTTCGCTGATTGCAAAGTCATTTTTGAGCCGCTCGAACGCGGTGCCGGATTCGAATGGGTGGACAAGATCTTCGGCGGATCGGTGCCGCAGAATTTCCGCCCTGCCATCGAAAAAGGCATTCTCGAAGCCGCACAGGGCGGAGCTGTCGCCGGTTACCCGCTGGTCGATTTCAAAGTCACGCTTATCGACGGCAGTTTCCACGCGGTCGATTCGGACGAGCATTCGTTTCGCGCCGCCGGCCGAAAAGCGTACCGCGCCGCGATGGAAAAAGCCCGGCCTACGTTGCTCGAACCGATAATGGACGTCGAGGTCTTCACGCCGCAGGAAGTTTCCGGCGACATCATGGGCGACCTCAACAGCCGCCGCGGCCGGGTCGGCGGCATGGAAGTCCGCGGAAAACAGCAGGTAATAAAAGCCAAAGTCCCGCTTTCGGAAATGCTCGATTATCAATCGAAGCTCAACAGCGTCACCCAGGCCCGTGGCTCATATCACATGCAGTTCTCTCACTACGACCCGCTGCCCGGTAACCTGCTCAAAAAGGTGGTGGACGAAGCCGTCGCCTCCGGTCGGGTGAGAGCGCATGATGAGGATGAGTAGTCCAAGTTTGGTTTGATTAAAAGCTCCCCTCCTTACGAAGGAGGATGTGGACGCCGCTTTGGGCTGACGGGGTGGTCGTTCCTGGCTCCCCTCCTGTCTTAGGAGGGGGGCAGTCGCTTCGGCTGACGGGGTGGTGATCTGGGTCGGTAGAACCACTCAACTCTGTATGACTTATAAACGCAGCAAAACTGACATACATACCCTTCCCGGGCTGGACAATTATCGAAAAGAGCTCCGTTCCAGCCTCNNGCCTCACGCCCGCCGAAGCCGCGCTCTGGACAATGCTGAAAAACTCGCAGCTCGACGGCCGAAAATTCCGCCGCCAGCACAGTGTCGGAAAATATATTCTTGATTTCTATTGTGCGTCCGAAAAGTTGGCTGTCGAGCTGGACGGTGCCGCTCACTTCACCGATGAAGCACGCGATTACGACCGAGAGAGGCGCAATTATCTGGAAAACCAAGGCATCAACGTTATCCGATTTGAAAACAAGCGAGTATTTGATGAGCCGGATTGGGTGATCGATTTCATCAGAGGCCACTTCGCCGCGGGAAAGAGAACCACCCCGTCNNTGCCACCCCTCCTTCGTAAGGAGAGGAGCTTTTTCTCTCAGCCCGTAAACTAGTCGCATATATGGAAAATAGCATGAAACGCCCCGTTTCTGTTTGGATCGCTCAAATTCTAATCCTGATCTCAGGACTCCCGTTTTCATTCATCGCTCTGCTTTCGGTTTTGAGCGATTCGATCTTTCTTAAGCAAGCCGGGCCGACAGCGTTCTCTCTCTTTGCTGTGGTCCTGTTCGCCATTTTGAAACTCGCCCTTGTTTCAGTTTACATTTTCGCGTTTTGGGGCCTTGCGAAGCGTAAAGAGTACGGTCGCTGGCTGGCTATTATCTGGCTCGTCCTTATTATTGGGCTTTCGGTTGTCGGACAAATATTTCGCACCTCAGGGCCAATGGAATACTACAAGTACGAAAACTCCGCACAACTTCTGGGTGGTTTTTTGGCCAGTGCTCTGATTTATGGTTTGTTAGGACTGCTTCTATATAAGTTAGCGTTTTGCTCAAACGTCAAGGCGTTTTTTCAGGCCGAGAGAACCACNNCTCCTTCGTAAGGAGGGGAGCCCAGAGCGTACTTTTTTCAACCTTGCAACCCACAAATCGTGCTACGCATCACATGTTGTTTGGGTTTCCACAAGTTTTCTCGATCTATTTAAAATTAGGAGTGTATCTATGAAAGCTCTGTTTGCTAACGTCGTCGCTTTTCTTCTCGTCTTCGTTTTTGTATGTTCCCCCGTTTGGGCGACCTGCGGCGGCGGTGGCGGTGGCGGTGGCGGCGGCACGTCGGGCAGCGGTGGCAGCGGCGGCGGTTCGACGGTCAATCCGGTTGTTTATCACGTGCCGTGGAAAAATCCCAAGACGGCCAAAGGCGCACTTGTGACCGAGGGCCTTGTTCTTTACTGGTTCCCGGCCTCAAAAAGCGAGTTGCAGAATTCATCGCTCCGCGAATCGCGTGCACTCTCGCTTTATGCGGGCCAGTGCATCTCGATGCTTCTGGCGGACGTACAAACCCCAAATGCCGAAACGCTTATAGGCGGATCGAAGCTTCCAATCGCCGTTCTCGCCAAGCCTGACGGCACGCCTGTCGGCAAGCTCGAAAACATTGCCGGAAAACTGAAAGTTGCCGACGTCGAAAAACTTGTCGGTGGTGAGATAAAAACCCGTGAAGCTGCTCTGACCGCGACAATGGCCGATGCTAAGGCAAAGGCCGCCGCCGGCGAAAACGCCGAGGCGATCAAACTCTACAAAACGGTTGCCGCCGAGAAATGCATGTTCTCGAAAAAGGCAAAGGACGCCGCCAAAGAGCTGAAAAAGCTCGGTGCCGATAACGTCGGTGAGATAACGGAAAATTCGCCTATCTTCGACGCCAGAACGAGCGCCCAGATCACTCAGATCATGAAACGCGGCCTGATTGCCGAAAACAAAGCTCAATACGTCCTCGCGGACAAACTTTACAGCCAGGCCAGTAAAATGGACCCGGCCGACCCGACGCCGCTTCGCTACCTCGGCGAACTCCACCGCCACCACATTGGCGACTGGGACAAGGCAAAGATCGAATTCCACCAAATTCTGGACATGCAGGCCGACCCGCTCTCGCGTGCCGTCGCCCTTCACAGCCTCGGCAAGATCACCATTCACGAAGGCGAATTCAAAAAGGGATTACACCTGATGGAAGATTCGGTTGCCGAATATCCGCTGGCACTTGCCTATCGAAACATCGCCGTTTATTGGAATTCCGAAGGCGAACTCGAGAAAGCCGCCGGTTACACGCAGAAGGCATTCGATCTCGACCCGAACGACCCTTATAACCACGTATTCTCGGCCGTTTTCATGGCGGCCGTCGGTAAAAAGGACGAGGCGCTGAAGATCGCAATGGCAAACAAAAATCTGCTGCCCGCGTCGTACAATCTGGCCGCGATTTTCGCCCAAACCGGCCAGCGCGACAAGGCCCTTGCGTATCTCAAACGCCACTTTTACAAATACGAGCGTTACCACGCCGTCCGCGAAAAAGAGATGATGGAAGCCCGCGTCGATGCTGTTTTTGCCTCTATCGTGCATGACAAGGATTTTATGGAACTGACAAAATTCGCTGACGGCAAGCTTCCCATGGTGATGTCGCCGCGCCAAGCCGCCGAACCAATGCGTATGGAGCACTAAGGTCAGAACAATCCCGGACCGCGTTTAGAGGCGGGNNTCTTAGCTCCCCTCCTGTCTTAGGAGGGGAGTGATAAGAACCCCGTCAGCGGAAGCCGCTGCCACCCCTCCTTCGTAAGGAAGGGAGCTTTTTTTCCTCCCAAACTCTAAAGTTAAACCAAACCACCGCAGTTTGCGTATTACCAATCACGCAATTTTGTATCGGCACCCGCCGGGTGCATAATCGTCCTTAACCGAACTATTTTAATTTTTCAGGAGAGTCACGATGTTAAATTTGAAACGCGTTTCGTTTATTTTCCTCGCATTTTTCACTGCGATCACTTTTCCCGCCGAATCCGCTTCGGCGCAGGCCCGTCCGCCGATTCCGCGTGCGAGCCAGAAGGCCAGCGTCATGCAGACGATTGGCTCGACTGACGTCACAATCACATACAGCCGCCCGGCGGTCAAGGGCCGGAAGGTTTACGGCGATTGGCCCGTTGCAGCGCCCGGCGAGACGACACTGGACAATCAGAATACTCGGCCAAAGGACGCCCCGCTCGTGCCATGGGGCCACGTTTGGCGCACCGGTGCAAACGAGGCAACGATGTTCGTCGTAACCGACGACGTACTCATCAATGGCCAGCCCCTCCCCGCCGGCAAATACAGTTTGCACTCGATCCCGGGCAAGGACGATTGGACCTTTATATTTAATAAAGACGACGGCCAATGGGGCAGCTTTACTTACGACGCCAAAAAGGACGCGCTTCGGGTAAAGGCAAAGCCGACGTGGGCCGCGGACAGCCAGGAATTGCTCGCCTATAGCGTTGATCCCGTTTCGGATACATCGGCAACTGTCAATGTAAGCTGGGAAAAACTCCGTGTTCCCTTTACGGTCGAGGTCAAGGACGTGGTTGGCTCGACCCTGGCGCATCTACGCACATTTGTCGCCGCCGCAAAATCCGACGATTGGCAGACGCCGTTTCAGGCCGCAAATTATGCCAGGACGAACAAGGCACCTGACGATGCCGCCAAATGGTTCGATCAGGCCCTCAAAGCAATAGACGAACAGATCAAGACTAAGCCTAATTTCCAAAATCTGGCGCGAAGGGCGAATACGCTTCTCAACGCTGGCAAGATGCTGGAAGGCCTTGCTGCTGCTGAAAAGGCGGTCGAGGTCGGCAAAACCGAAAAGGCAGACACGGCAGCCCTGGAAAAGCGCATCGCCGATATCAAGGCGGGGAAGAACTAGCCGGATATTTCGAGTTCGTAACGAATCAGAAAAAGGATGGGCTAAAGCTTGTCCTTTTTTCTTTTTATCAAAGTGACGTAAGATCTGATTCGATTTGACGGTCAAAAATGCAAAAAAGCCCGGATCAACACATCCGGGCTTAGTTAATCATTTTTTCAACGAGTAATTTTAGAATGGCCACCAGCCGCCGTTATTTCGATTATTTCGGTAGCGGTTAAAGCCGTCGCGGTAACCGCGGCTAAAACCGTTTTGGTAAGCGTGACGGAAAGCTGAGTTGTTTCCCCAGCCGTTGCGATTGCCGTTTCCATAACCGCCGTAATTACCGTAACTGCTGTTTCGGTTCCTATTACGTGCGTCCCGCATCCCCTGGCGAAGACCGTCCTGATAACCGCGTTGATACGCAAATCTCGTGGACTGATTGCCAATGCGGTCGCGCCCGTTGTAACGATCGTTATCTCGGTCCCAGCGGCCGTTGTCACGATTGTCCCTGTTATCGTATCGGTCT
>DLHV01000090.1:0-5714 GCA_002483395.1 Chloracidobacterium sp. UBA7659
GCTAAAGCTAGTGGCAATTTATAGATGTTGGAAATTAGAGGTTTTTCAATTGCAAATCGCAAATCGCAAATTGAACGCGGCTTTACGCTGTTCGAGCTGGTCGTAACCCTGACGGTTTTGGCGGTGCTTGTTATGGGCACGATACCGCTTGCCGAAAACGCCGCCAAGCGTAACAAGGAGATGCGGCTGCGTGAGACGCTGAGACTGGTGCGGCAGGCGATCGACGAATTCAAGCGGGATACGATCGGTGCCTGTACGGGTAATCCGACGACTCCGGGGCGTCTACCGCCTGTACCTACGGATCCGCGGAGCCGCGTCGTCATTAACGACTGTGAGATCTTCGATACGTTGAATATCGACCGCTATCCGCCGACGCTCGAAACTCTGGTCGAAGGTGTCAAGGTTCGCGACCGTGGTATTAGTTTAACGGCCGGCAGCGTATTTGACCCTAATACAAAACAGGCTACTGAGGTGAATGCAACGGACGAGGTTGTGAAGATTTACCTTAGGCAGATGCCGATCGACCCGATGACAGGTGAGTCCGATTGGAAGTTTCGCTCGTCCTATCAGGAAGGCGACGACGATAATTGGGATGAGATCAACGTCTGGGACATACATTCAGCATCCGACGAAATAGCCTTGAACGGAGAAAAATACAGTGACTGGTAAATTTGAGAGTGCGGAGTGCGGAGTGCGGAGTGCGGAGCTGGCATCACGGTCCGTAAGCCGCTTTTCCCTCTTCCCTAATCCCTCAACACTCATCCCTCAACGGGGTTTTTCTCTGCTGGAGCTGATGATAGCAATGTTCATATTGATCATCCTGATATCGGTCGCGGTTCCGACGTACCAGCACACGGTCCAAATCGCCCGTGAGACTGTCTTGAAGGAAAATCTGTGGCAAATGCGGCGTGCGATCGATCAATATCACGCGGACAAGGGCAAGCCGCCACAATCCATCAACGACCTTGTGAAGGACAAATACTTGCGTGAGCTTCCGATCGATCCGATCACTGACAAGCCCGATTGGACTGAGGTCAAGGATGACGATCCGTCGCCGTCGGACACCGAGCCCGGGATGAAGGACGTGAAAAGCACGGCCGACGGCACCGATTCCGAGGGCAAAGCTTACGCGGAGTATTAAAGGTTAAAAGTGAAAAAGTGAAAAAGATAATAGTTCGCAAGCTCTTACGTTTTCACTTTTAACCTTTTTCACTTTTGCACACTAAAGCTCTTACG
Organism: Chloracidobacterium sp. UBA7659; assembly: GCA_002483395.1. Lineage (GTDB taxonomy): Bacteria > Acidobacteriota > Blastocatellia > Pyrinomonadales > Pyrinomonadaceae > OLB17. Next base: position 1,237 of record DLHV01000090.1, read on the forward strand.
TTTTCACTTTTAACCTTTTTCACTTTTGCACACTAAAGAAATGTTATCAGCATTAACACAACCGAACTTTCCCAAGGCCGCGATCGGCCTTGAAAAAAACAGCATCACGGCTCTGAGCCTTCAAAAGGAAGGACGCGGGATGTTCGGCATAAAACAGGCCGCAACGATCGAATTGCCTTCGAACCTGCTGGTTCCGAGTTTTCTTGACAGGAACATTTCCAACCCGAGGGAGTTAATAGTTCTGCTCGAAGAAGCGGTTGCCTCTGCAGGCCTTTTGGGACAAAAAAGCTGGTCGGCCTCTTTGCCGAGCAATACGGCCCGATCCGCAATTCTGACGTTGGAAACGGCATCGGCAAAGGACGAGTCCGAAGAGATCCTCGATTGGAAGGCTGAACAGAGCTTTGGAGCCCCGGCCGGCGAACTGCGGATCACGCGGCAAAAGATCACACCGGACAGAGAAGGAAAATCACGTTATTTTGCAACGGCGGTCAAGCTTTCGGTCATAGACGAGTACGAGACGATCTTCGAAACCTTTGGCTGGAAAACAGGCCTGATATTACCGCGTGCTGTGAGCGAAACAAAATGGCTGACGGACGATTCCAACAGAACGGACTCGCTGCTGATCAGTTCGCAGAGCGACGGCTTTAGCGCGATCCTCTTGCGCGGCGGGGAACCGGCGGTGATAAGAACGGTCATGTGCGGCGTCGCGGAACGCAACGATGAGATATACCGGCTTTTGATGTTCTACAACGATCGTTTTGGATCGGGCAATGCTGAAAATCTTCTTGACAGAATACTTCTGGTCGGAAAAGACCTCGTTCCGGCAAAGATAAAAGAGATATCCGCCGAGGCCCTCGGCCGTGCGTTGCGTGTGCTGCGGCCCGATGAAGTCGGCCTGAATCTGCCCGCGAGCAGCCTCAGCTTCGATGATCTGGCCGCTCCAGCCGGTTTGGCAGCTTTCGGCTGGCGATAGCCCTAATTCATCTCGACTCGTCACCGCCAGATTTCATTTCGTCACAAATACGGCCGCCGTTCCGTCTTTCCGTTATACGATCATCGCCTAACACTCCGTTTGCACCACGGAACATTCTGTATAACAATGACGTATAAAGTTGGCACTATGACGGCACACGCGATCGCACGGCAGGAGATAAGGCAGCTTACCGACGGTGAACTGATCTTGGATGCCATTGGCGGCAGGGAAGACGGGTTCGAAGAACTCGTTCGACGCTACCAAAGGCCGATCACGGGTTATGTCTTCCGCATGCTTGGCGATTACGAGTCATCGCTTGATGTCACACAGGAAGTCTTCATAAAAGTCTACAATTCCCTCCGGCGATACAGCTCCGATTACAAATTCTCCACTTGGCTGTACCGCATCGCTCACAACGCGGCCATTGACAACATGCGCCGCAATTCCGTAAATCCGCAAAGTATCGAAACCGAAAACGCAGATGGCACGTATCAGATACAGATCGAAAGCCCGAACCCCTCGCCCGAGCAGGATCGTGAGAGGAGCGAGTGGCGGGCCGAGATCGATCAGGTGGTGAAGCGACTGCCCGACGCATACAAACAGTTGATATTGCTGAGGCACGCGCAGGATCTTAGTTACGACGAGATCGCCGAAATCACCGGCCTGCCGCTTGGAACGGTCAAAAACCGGTTGTTCCGGGCACGGGAAATGATGCGTGAGATCCTTGTCGAAAGAGGATTTGCAGGAATTTAGAACAAATTACGGTTTTACGGAATAATGGTGCCGATTGCGTCGGAAATTATTGAATGTCCGCTCGATGAGATTGCGTCTTATGTTGACGGCGAGCTTACACCATCCGAAGATGCCGCGTTCGAAACACACCTTACCGGCTGCGAGGTCTGCCGCACCGAACTCAAACACCAAAAGGAATTTCTGTTTGCCCTTAACGCTTCGCTTGAAAGCGAGAACGACATTCCACTACCNNTACCCGGACTATCGTCGCCAACGCCGAAAGCCGGGTCAGCGGTCTGCGCCGCCCCCGCGAGCGATTTACGGCGATTTTTATTTGCGTGGCTCTCTTCTTTTTTGCGTTGTTTGCCCTCGGCGGCGAGGCCGGCACGGTTTGGTCGGCCTTTGGAAGCATTGCCGAAAAGGCCCTGGCCGTCGGCGCGTACATTCTCCGGCTCGTGTTTAGTATTTCTTATAGCGTTGCCGTCGTTATCCGCTCTTTGTTTTCACATGTAAGCGTTTCGTGGTTTCTAGCACCTGCGTTTCTCATACTGATCTTCGCGGCGGTGTTTGCCCTTTCCCGCTCTCTGGTTCGCAACAGCCGCACGCAGGAAAATTAAGTCGAAAAAACAGTGATACTCACAGCCGCTTCAAGCAACATACCGGAAAGCTTTATTATTTTGGAGTGGCGGCATGCTCTCTTCGCTGTGTTAATGATAATGTCATTCCTTTCGCTTATCACTCACGCCCAGATATCAACTAACACAGAAGAAAACACCATTACTGTCGAATCGGCGCCCGACATGGAGATTCTGTCGTACGGCAAGACGGTTATCGTCAAGAAGGAAGTAAAGGGCGTTTTGGCAATTGGAGCGGACATCATTATCGAAGGGCGGGTCGAAGGCGATGTTGCGGCGATTGGCGGTTCCGTAATTCAGAAAGAGAATGCATACATCGGCGGCGACGTGATTATCCTTGGAGGTAAATACAAACCCGAAAGTGCAGATCCCATGCGAAATGAAGGTAAGGAAACCGTCATGTACGCCGGATACGAAGAGGAGCTTCGAGATCTTACGCAGAACCCTTCGCAGATCTTCTCGCCGAGCATATCATTGGACTTTCTGGCACAGAGAATTATTTCCGCGCTTTTTTGGTTTGTGATCTCGATCGCCTTTTCCACGATCGCTCCCGGTGCGGTAAGCAGGGCAACAGCCAAACTTAAACTTTCATCGACAAAAGTCATCGCGATCGGCTTCTTCGCGTTTCTCGCCACGACTGTTTGCCTGATCGGAAGCTTTAGCGTTTTGCCGAATTATATCAGTGCCGTCTTTGGAATGATGGCATTTTTAATGTTACTGCTTGCCTACGTTTTCGGCCGTGTTACGCTCAATGTGAGTTTCGGTAAGTTGATTCAAAAGCATTTGCTTTCCGAAAAGAACCAATCCGAAACACTTGCGATCTTTATCGGCGTTGTCGTCTGGACACTGCTTTTGTCAATTCCTTATCTCTGGACATTCGCGCTCCTTGCGCTCTTTTCCGCCGGTATCGGCCTTGTGCTAACGGCCCGAACACCACACGCATGGAAGACGAAATAAATCCGCCATCCGCTTTGTTTACAAATCTTTACATTTAAAACCAAACCTCGGCGATAGAATTTACGTCTTACAATGTTCGAAAGCAACTTTCGGTTGCTGAAGGCCTATATAATAATATCTTCCTTAACGGGAAATAAAATCATGCATAATAAAATTCTTTTTTTCATAATAATTATTTTGTCGGCCGGTGTTTGTTTCACTGCGTTTGGTCAAACGCCGACCGGTGTCGTAAAAAATACAATTGTGACTGGCGATGTGACATCGATCGACGCCGGCAAGATCGTCTTGCAAACAAAGGATGGCGAGATCAGCATTACTCTCTCGGACAAGACCGTTTATAAGCGAGTCCCGGCCGATAATCCCGATCCAAGGGCTGCCGTCGCGGCGGCATTTGTCGATATCGGCAGCGGCGACAAGCTTCTCGTATCGGGCATGATATCCGCAGACAAGAAAACGCTTCCCGCGAAGACGGTTTATTTGATAAGCAAATCGGATATCGCCCAGCGTGACCAAAAAGACAACGAGCGTTGGTCGACCCGCGGTATTTCCGGCAAGATCAAGGCGGTGAACGCTGACACGAATCAGATCACGATTGAGGTGAGTGGTCTCGGAGGCTCGACCGCTGTAGTACTTACACCTAAGGCTGATGCGAAATACAAGCGGTATGCTCCAAATTCCATTAAATACAGCGAGGCGCAGGCGTGTACATTCGCGGACTTGAAGGCGGGCGATGTGCTGCGGGCCGTCGGCGACAAGAGTGCGGATGGAGCAAGCTTTGCGGCGGAAGAGGTCCTAACCGGATCATTCCAAACGCTGGCGGGGACGGTAAAATCGATTGACGCAGCGAAGAATGAGGTTGTTATCACAGATTTGCAGTCGAAAAAGGATGTGACTATTGAACTCGGTTCGGCGTCACTACTTAAAAGGTTTCCGGAACAGATGGCTCAAATGTTGGCGGCCCGGCAAGGGGCCCAAGGTGGGGCCGGCGGTCCCGGTGGACAGGGGCAGACGCGACCTGCGAACGGAGCGGGCGGTGCCCAAAAGGGAGCCGGACAAGGTGGGGGAGGCTTTGGCCGTCCGCGCGGTGGGATCGACGAAATGCTCGATAAATTTCCCAGTATCACGGCGGCCGATCTGAAGGTTGGCGACATTATCGCGGTCTCCAGCACGAAGAGCACGAT
>DLHV01000090.1:5766-6490 GCA_002483395.1 Chloracidobacterium sp. UBA7659
GGCGTTCAAAGCCTAAGCATTCCGGGATTGGAAGGTTTCGATATCCCATAAAATTTATTAAGAACTGAGATCGTGGGACGAAAGCTGTTTTTATAGATTCCCGCTTACAAATTACTCTCTTCAAAGGCGAACTGAAATGAAATTTACAAGACTTTTTATACTTAGCGGATTAATTGCTTTATTTTTGAACTTATCTATATTTGCCCAGCAGAACGGCAGTGTGAACGGGCAGGTTGTCGATTCGCTCGGAGCCGTCGTGGTGGGTGCTTCGGTTACCGTTGTTTCGGCGAGCGGGTCCGAGAAAACGACCACGAGCAATCAGCGCGGCGAGTTTACCGTAACTGCTCTTGCGCCCGGAAAATACACTGTCAGAGTATCTGCGCCGAAATTCGCACTCTATGAGAACACCGAAGTTGATGTTGCCGCCGGTAAGCGAGGCGAGTTGACGGTGACAATGACGGTTGAAGGTGTCGAGGAGCAGGTCGAGATCACAAGTGATACCGGCGTCTCAACCGATCCGCAAAATAACGCCGGAGCGACTGTTCTGAAGGAAAAGGAGCTTGAGGCTTTGCCGGACGATCCGGATGAGCTAGAGGCGGCATTGCAGGCATTGGCAGGGCCTTCGGCAGGGCCTAACGGCGGCCAGATTTATATCGACGGGTTTACCGGCGGACGCCTTCCGCCAAAAGAGGCGATCCGTGAGATCCGCATCAACAGCAACCCT
>DLHV01000034.1:0-783 GCA_002483395.1 Chloracidobacterium sp. UBA7659
TGCCCCGGTCGTAGCTTCGCTGGCGATCGAGCTTGGCGCATTGACGGTCGCGGTCGTAACCAAACCTTTCAGTGTCGAAGGCAAAAAGCGAATGACCCAGGCGGAACGAGGTTTGGCCGAACTGCGCGGCTGTGTTGATACGATTATCACGATCCCCAATTCGAAACTTCGAGAGGTCGAAGAGCGAATTACGCTTATGGATGCATTTCGACGGGCGGACGACATTTTGCTTCAGGCTGTACAAGGGATCACCGACCTGATCATTACACCCGGCATTATCAATCTTGACTTCGCCGACGTAAAAACCGTCATGCGCGGCGGCGGCGTTGCGTTGATGGGCATTGGCACAGCAAACGGCGAAGATGCGGCGTCGAAGGCGATGCGGGCGGCGCTTGATTATAAATTGTTGGAAGAGAATTCGATAACCGGCGCAAAGGCCGCCTTGATCAACGTTACCGGCGGCGAGAACATGCCGCTTGGCGAGATCGAAGATGCGATCGGCATGATCGAAGAGGAATCGGACGACAACGCCGACATCATATGGGGTAATGTCATCAAGACGGGAATGGATGACGAGATCAGGGTTACCGTCATCGCAACCGGTTTCGACAGCAAGTTGCAGTCAATGATGCCGCTTCCGAGGACGATGGAAGCAATGGCCGTTGGCGGAGGAGCGTCGGTCGGGTTTGATCCATCGAGTGCGTCGAAGGAAGAGAATTTGGACGTTCCGACGTTTATTCGGCGACAGGCCGACTGATACTGGCAGAAACGCGAGTGTGAACG
>DLHV01000034.1:804-3692 GCA_002483395.1 Chloracidobacterium sp. UBA7659
AACGGTCGCGTTTCTGCCCGTACCAATAACATTCCTAGAGACCCGGCTATCAGAAATGTCAGTCGGGTTTCTTTTTTGGTCGATTGTCGTACCATAGTTCTAAATGAACTCTGATGTTTTTGAAGATAAAGAGCCCATTCCCGTCGTCGGCATTACCATCGGAGACGCCGCCGGTATCGGGCCTGAGATATCGCTGAAGGCCATTGCGGACGCTGACTTGAGCACGATCTGCCGCCCCGTTCTGATAGGTGATCTGGCGTTATTGAGAAATACGGCGGCCAATCTTGGACTGAATCTCGATTTCGTCGAATTCGGGAGGGATGATAAACGGCAAACGACCGAAATTGAGGTTTTCGATCTCAAGAATCTGCCCGATACTGTGGCCATCGGTCAAGACGCCGCTGTCACGGGAAAGGCGTCTGCCGAGTATATAAAAGCGGCTGTCGAACTTTGGAAAAACGGCCGGATCGATGCAATTGCAACCGCGCCGATCAGCAAAAAGGCAATTTCGCTTGGCGGTTACGACTTCCCGGGACATACCGAATTTTTAGCTGAGCTTACAGGAACATCGGAATTCGCGATGAGTTTTTTCGCGGAGAAATTGCGGGTCGTCCTGCTGTCAACACATGTATCGCTGCGAAACGCCATTGAATTGGTGAAGACGGACCGGCTGTNNGGCTGGTCAAGCTGATTCGATTTTCGAATGAGCAGTTGGTGAACCTTTTGGGGCGCGAAGTTAAGATCGCTGTCGCGGGATTAAATCCACACGCTTCGGAACAAGGAATGTTTGGGAGCGAAGAGGCGAATGAGATCGCACCCGCGATCGAACAATGCCGTGGATTGGGCATCGCTGTCACCGGCCCGTTTTCGCCCGACACGATCTTTCTGCGCGGATTTTCGGGCGACTTCGATGCCGTCATCGCATGTTACCACGACCAGGCTACGATCGCGGTCAAATCGCTTTCGTTCGGATCGTCAGTAAATGTTACGCTGGGATTGCCATTGATTCGCACATCGGTAGATCACGGGACTGCGTTCGACATTGCCGGAAAAGGCGTCGCGGACGCATCCAGCATGAAGGCGGCGATAAAATTGGCGGCCGAACTGGCGAATCCCCGGGGGCAAAGACCTCCGATTTCTTGACGAGTAGATCGCTAAATGATAATTTTCATTAAACGAAAGACCTTTTAGGTAGTGGAAAAAGGAGCAAATTTAACCGTGTCAAAACGCAAGCTTTTGCTGGCAGACGATTCGATCACAATTCAAAAGGTCGTCAATTTAACCTTTGCCGATGAAGGCATTGAAGTGATCACGTTCGGCGATGGTGACACGGCTCTCGGAAGTATCGACGAAGTAAAGCCGGACATTGTATTGGCCGACGTCAATATGCCCGGCACGAACGGCTATCGGCTCTGCGAATTGCTACGGGCAAATGAGGCAACTAAACACGTTCCTGTCGTTTTACTCGTCGGTTCATTCGAGCCTTTTGATCAAGATGAAGCGGACCGTGTCGGCGCGGACCGATATCTGACAAAACCGTTCAGATCGATCGCCGAATTGGTTGCAACCGTTAATGAACTTCTCGAAGCTACAGCTCGCGTTGACGAGGCCAACCCTGACGAAGCACCTAACGAACCAGAAGTCCCCGACACAAATGATATCGAAAGTCTTTACAAGCAGAGTTTTATTGAGACTGTCAAGTTTTCTAGTAGCGATAATCTCGANNGACGGAATCGACGACGAGATGATCCAGACGAGCTACGCCGAATCGGACATCGATTCCCTGGCAAACGCGAGCTTTTTTGCACCGGACGAGATCGATGATTTTGTCGAAAGCCCAGAGCCTGTGACCGGAGAGCCCGCAATCTCGACCGAAGAAAATACCCGGCACGAACGCCTGGCTGACGAAGAAATTCAGCGTCAACCTGATGTTTGGCCGGTCGAAGATGCTCATTTCGAAGGAGCAGCCGAAGCCGACATGCCGATCAACCCGCCGGAGACGGATCTGCCGGATGAGGACGCGATCCATTCACTCACTTCGGCTGAAACATTGAGTTTCGAGCACGCAGAGCCTGAAGGCAAAAGTTTGATGCCCCGGGTTGACGACCTCGATATACTCGAGCTTCCAGAGATTCCGACCGGCACCGCGTATGAAATTACGACGCCCGGACAAGGTGCGGATTCGGGGAGCCAAACGCAGATCGTCAACCTGTCGCCGGAGTTGATCGATATCATTGTCCAAAAGGTGGTGGAGAAGTTGGCTGAAAAGTATTAGACGCGGCATTTTGCCATACGCCCGACAATTTCTGCGGTTAGTTTTCGTTAACAAGATGAAAACTGGCCGCTTTTGATTTAGAATTGCAGTTTTACATTATGGAAATCGCCAAAGCCTACGACCCCAAACAAGCCGAAGAGCATCACTACCAACGGTGGGAAACGAGCGGATTCTTTTCACCGGAGATCAATGAAGACCCGGAGGCGAAGAAGTATTCGATCGTCATACCGCCGCCGAATGTGACTGGCAGCTTGCACATGGGACACGCATTGCAACACACGATAATGGACGTCCTGACACGGCGAAAGCGAATGCAGGGATACCGGACGCTTTGGCTTCCGGGCACCGACCACGCCGGAATTTCGGTGCAGCGAAAGGTCGTCGAACAACTAAAAAAGGACGAACACAAGAGTCCGCTCGATGTCGGCCGTGAGGAATTTGTCCGCCGGGCGTGGAAGTGGAAAGAAGAATACGGCAACACGATCACCGAGCAAATGCGGCGTGAAGGCGCGTCGGTCGATTGGACGCGGCAACGGTTTACGATGGACGAAAGCCTTTCGACCGCCGTCCGGAATGTGTTTTGCACCCTTTACGAAGAAGGCTGGATCTACAA
>DLHV01000200.1:0-6885 GCA_002483395.1 Chloracidobacterium sp. UBA7659
GTCCGCGTTCCATGAATGATCGAGATCTTAGATCATATAAAGCCGGATGTTTCAAAACTCGACCGGAGAGGTGTGTGGGTTTTGGTCTATGCGGCGTTTGGCCTGACAAGCATTTATTACTTGAAAAATCAGGAAAGCGTGGCGGCTTTCCTGACCGGAACGCGGTTTGAGGATTTCGGGCAATGGATCGCTCATTCGCCGGACAATAATCTGCCGGCACTAGGTTGGTGGGTGGCAGTGGTGACTGTTTTTTATTTCGTTCTTCCGCTGTTGATAATTAAGTGTGTCTGGAAGGCAGAACCCATCGATTTTGGGCTAAAATTTGGCATCGAGCCTGGCTTCTGGAAGCTGCTTGTTGCATGCACATTGGTGATGCTGCCCTTGGTTTATCTGATGTCGCTGACATCGGGCTTTGCGGCAAAGTATCCTTTCCTGCACATCTATAACGGCGAGCCTTTTATCGGGCGGACGCTTCTATATTGGGAGATGATATATTTCGTGCAGTTTTTCGGGCTGGAGTTTTTCTTTCGCGGGTTTCTCGTACACAGCCTGAAACGAAGCTTGGGCCTATATTCGATCTTTGTAATGACCGTGCCATACTGCATGATACACTTCAGCAAACCGCCGGCCGAGACATTTTCCGCCATCGCCGCGGGTATCTTTCTCGGTTGGCTGAGCTACAAAAATGGCAGTATTTGGCTGGGCTTGCTGCTGCACTGCGCGGTGGCTTTCTCAATGGATATTTTAGCCTTGTATAACAAGGGCGTTTTATTTTGAAGCCAATATTTGTGATCCGCTTTGCGACTTTGCGTCTTTGCGGGAAACAAAGAATTCTCCCGCAAAGACGCCAAGACGCAAAGTAAGAGATACGGTTGTGAACGCCGAAATAATAAATATTAGGGACGAAGCTCTCTCACCCGAGGAATCACGCTTTGAGGCTACGCTTCGGCCTGCTCAGTTGGCTGAGTATATCGGCCAGAAGAAGGTCAAGGACAATCTGCGCGTGTTTATGAAGGCGGCGCTAAAGCGGCGTGAGGCGTTGGATCATATTCTGCTGACCGGGCCGCCCGGTGTCGGTAAAACGACGCTTTCGAACATCGTCGCGAATGAAATGGGGGCGTCGCTGAAATCGACCGCCGGGCCGATCATCGAAAAAGCCGGTGATTTGGCGGCGATCCTGACAAATCTGGAAGAAGGTGATGTTCTATTTATTGACGAGATCCACCGGTTGAACCCGGCGATTGAAGAAATTCTCTACCCGGCGATGGAGGATTACAACCTCGACATCATGATCGGCCAGGGCACTGCGGCGAGGTCGATAAAGCTTGAATTGCCAAAGTTTACGCTGGTCGGTGCAACAACGCGGCCGGGCTTGATCACGGCCCCTTTGCGAGGCCGGTTCGGTATAATTTTTCACCTCGATTTTTACGGCGTCGAGGAGCTGCAGCAGATCGTTGAACGGTCGGCGAGGATTCTTGAAGTCGAGATCGATGAAACGGGCTCGCATGAAATAGCACGCCGTTCGCGCGGCACGCCGCGAATCTGCAACCGTCTGCTCCGGCGTGTCCGCGATTACGCCGAAGTCGATCATGACGGCAACATCACGGCGTATGTCGCAAACGACGCCTTGAATCGGATGGAGGTAGATACCTTCGGGCTCGACGAGATGGACCGTAAGCTTTTGATGACGATCATCGAGAAATTCGACGGCGGGCCGGTCGGTTTGGGGACGCTATGCGCTTCGCTGCACGAAGAAAAGGATTCGATCGAAGAGATAATCGAGCCGTATTTGTTGCAAATAGGATTCTTAAACCGAACGCCGCGCGGCAGGATGGCAACTCGTCTGGCCTACGAACATTTCGGGCTCGACACGCTTGTCAGACGTCCGGAAGAGCCGTCTTTGTTCGGCTAAACGCAACCGGCAGTCCGTTTTCAAAAACAAGTAATATGGTAACGGCTAAATTCGTTCTGGTGACGGGATTGTTTTCGCAAATTTTGCCTTATCAATTGGGGCTGTTTTGATGCGTTCCGGGTTTGCCGCCGCTGCCTCGCAAAGCCAGGGCCGCGTCATTGGAATCGCCTTTCCCGCTTAACGCCAACTGTCCGCCACTGCATCTGCGCTTCTATCGAATCTGCGGCATTTTGATCGCTGGCAGCGTTTCCGCGTGGAAAGCCGGAATTTTGCGGCTGCTTCATTGCCCTCGGACGCAGATTTGTCCTCGCTCAATCCTTTATCCTTTAAAAGAGCGGCTTCAGACTTACCCGCAACACAGGCTGAAATTGCTACCGTTGCTCGATTCCTCGCCTAGCGGAGTTCACAACTCAAACCTTGTGCGGAGCCTGAAGCCAGATTAAAGGATAAAGGATGAAGGATAAAGGATAAAGTCGGAAGAGTAGAATTATGCCTTTCGGGCTTTTACTTTTTTGACGATCGTGATGAAGATCGCCTTCAATTCGCCGGTTTCAGTTCGTATTGGCTGCAACTGTACAGCCTTGAAGAACCCCATTTCCTCTATTAATTCTAACCAGTATTCGGTTTCTTCGAGTTCCTGAAGAGCTCCTTCGATCTTGCTGATCAGGTCAGCGTCAGATTTGGCATACTGAGATTCGCGATAGTGTGCTCCGACCGAAGTGCCGCTCCTTAAGAATCTGTTTGCCCAGGATCTGAGCTTCGGTCGTTTTTGGCAACGCGGCGTATAGTTTAATGATTCGCAGGGCAAATTCTTTGGTTCTGAGTTTGAGGTCTTCATTCATAACAAACAAAAAGGACAAGGAATGGAGAATAGGGGCTTACTTTATCCCTTATCCTTCATCCTNNCCCACGGAACCCGTTAAGGCTCACAGCATTTCCAATGCTGCCAATTCAACCGCTCTTGCACCTTTCCAAAAAATTACAATTCCAGCGGATTGTCTTCAGTTTTTATCTCGACAATCTCTTCCACTACCACGACCTCTTCCTCGACCGACGGCGGTTGCGGATCTTCACCGGTGACCTCGGGTTCGTCGTCCCCGACCAACCAAGTATATAAAAAACCGGCGAGCAATGCACCCAGGATAGGAGCCACCCAGAACAACCAAAGCTGCTGTACGGCCCATGTGTCCGAACGAATTGCCAATAAGACCGCCGGTCCGGTGCTCCGGGCCGGATTAACGGACGTATTTGTAACCGGGATCGTGATCAGATGGATCAGCGTGAGACAAAGGCCGATCGCGATGGGGGCAAATCCTTTCGGTGCTTTTCCATGCGTTGCTCCGAGAATGACGATCAGGAAAAAGAACGTCATCACCACTTCGGCGACAAAGGCGGCCAAAATGTTATAACCGCCCGGCGAATGTGCAGCAGTGGCCGTGTTGAATCCGTTCGCTGCGAAATTACCGATCGAAAAACCGGACTTGTTGCTGGCGATGACATACAAAATTCCAGCCCCGGCAATACCCCCGAGCACCTGGGCGATGATATACGGAACGATCTCGGACGAAGGAAAACGCTTGCCCGCCCAAAGGCCGAAAGTGACCGCCGGGTTAAGATGGCACCCGGAAATGTGCCCGATCGCATATGCCATCGTCAATACGGTCAAACCAAACGCGAGCGACACGCCCACAAAACCAATACCCGTGGACGGAAACGTTGCAGCCAGAACCGCGCTGCCGCATCCGCCCAAAACCAACCATAATGTACCAATAAACTCCGCCGACAACCTCTTAGACAAGGGCATAAAAGAATCCTCCGATTTGATCCAACAATTATTTAGAACAACAACGTAAGGTAGAACAAATTCTCAAATATCTTTCGGCAAATCTAAACTCCAAATCTCGAAAAACGCCGAGCCTGGATCATTTCATTATAGGCTTTGATGATCTTGGCGGGAGAGCCGTCAACCATCCACCCGGCGCCCGTCGCGATAAACCGTTTTTCGCTGTCTGTAAACGGCTTTTTGTCGCGAATCCGCCGCATCATCTCCTTCGATGCTTTTGAAAATTCTTCGCAGGTGCGAATGTATGAGCCAGCCATCGTTTTTTTCGAATCGTCCTTTTGCAGCTCTTCTACAGTTTTCTCAAAATCCTGGATCAGCGGATCGATGTCCTCAACCGTGATCTGTTCAAACTGCTTGTCCTGTAAAAGGGTCTTTATTTTCTTGGCCTTTATGCCGGATTCGACAATCATGGCGTCGAACTTCCGGACGGGAACGCCAACCAATTTTGCCAGCTCCTGCTCGGCGACCTGATCTTCGAGATTATCGACCGCGTCGCCAAAATCGTCATTCACTTCGCGGAATTCGTTGAACGCCTTGATCAGCCCGGCATGGGCCTGTTTGCCTTTCGCGAAGTTGTCGTCCTTGTAATCTTCCTGTTCGTAGTACTTGTAAACACTTCGAATTTGTTCGATCACGGCCTTCAGGGCGACAACGTAGCTGTCGGCTACGCCTTCGATCTCGGGCATCGCCGGTTCGAGCTGTTTTGCCGACTCAACCGCCTTTTCGCAGTCCGCGCCGTCGCCGTTTACGTCATAAAGCCCGTATATATTCATTTCCTTGCCGGTCGGACCCTGGTCCATGTTCTTGACCCACAGGGCGTAGCGGTTATAGCTTTCGACCACACGATTCGAATATTTATTGAAGCATTCGCTGATGTACAAATTGGTCTTTTTTGTCAGCGCATCATCACCGCTTTCGACCTCGCCATTGACCGGCGTGTCGCGGGTAGTTGGCGTCGGGCTGTCGCCCGTCTTTCGGTTGGCAAGATCGGCGAGCTTTTTGCACCCAAGCGTCGCACCAAGGATCAGCAAAACGCAGATCAACGCCGAAAGATTCTTCGCCGACAATTTTTGCCGCTGTTTGAAAGGCATCTTCGAAAAGGATAAAGGATAAAGGCGAAGGATAAAAGATAAAATGCAAAGGCTGAGGAAGGCTTACCGCAGCGCCTTATCCTTTCTCCTTTCGCCTTTATCCTTAAACCGTGGCGGAGAGGGTGGGATTCGNNCCCACGGAACCCGTTAAGGCTCAACAATTTTCGAGACTGCCCGATTCAACCACTCTCGCACCTCTCCGCGAATTGTTAATTCTAATATCTGATGTCGGGAAATATCAAGTCGGCTGGGAACGCAGGCGCCTTCGCCTGCATGAGTGCGACGCACGAACAACCCTCGGAAATCCAAACAGCGAATATTATCAAAGGTTGACGCCGCAAAAACAGCGGCGTTGCAGGCGAGGGCGCCTGCGTCCCGGGGACGCCCTCACGAGCGGCGGGATCGAAAGAAATCGCGCATTAAATCGCTGCACTCATCGGCCAGAACGCCGGATGTGATCTCGATCCGGTGATTTAAGGCCTCGTTATCGCACAACCGAAAAAGCGTTTCGACGGCGCCGAAACGCTCGTCCGTTGCGCCAAAAACAAGCCTTTTGACTCGTGCGTTGACCAATGCACCGGCACACATGACACAGGGTTCGACGGTTGTGTATAGCGTCGTACCGGTCAAACGATAGTTGCCGATCTTCGCCGCCCCCTGCCGCAAGACGAGGATCTCGGCATGAGCCGTTGGGTCGGAATCGGTGATCGTCCGGTTAAAACCCGACGCGATCATCTCGCCGTTTTCGTCAATAAGACAGGCGCCGACAGGAACTTCGTCAAGACCGTGCGCGGCGACGGCGGAGTCGAGCGCAACCTGCATCCATTTTTTGTCGTCGGAATTCAAGCGTCGTTATCCTGGATAATTCGATTCCTTTGCAGGTTTGCGATTGGCGGTGACAATTTCCCGCAAAGACGCAAAGCAAAGGAAATAGAGATTATTACAATCAATGGTGCATCAGGACAAACGCCATTGCCCGATAATCCTTGCGTGCGACCCATGAAAGTGCTAATTTTATTAGTAGCGAAGGTTCGCGCCGCCTTCCCAGTGCCTTGCCCCAAACACGATATGAGAGACGATGCTCGGACCGGAACTCGAATGTCCGACGAAGATATACATATCACAAAAGTCCCGGAATCTTTTCGTGCTTTTGCCGAAGAAGTCCACAAGCGAAAGGAAAAACCCAAAGCAACTCCGCAGACAATTGCCCAAAAGCTTGCTCCCGCTGAATTCAACACCGCGATGGTCCATTTTTACCGCGGCGAGATACAGCGGTCGAATGTCTGGCGCGGCCGGCTTGACGCAACGACCAACTGGGCGGTGATCACCGCCGGTGCGACGCTCTCATTCGTATTCAGTTCGCCCGATAATCCGCATTTTGCGATCCCGATCAATTCGATCCTTGTCTCGATCTTTTTGTTTATGGAAGCCCGGCGTTACCGTTATTACGAGGTCTGGGCAAATCGGGTGAGGGTTCTCGAAACAGGCTATTTCGCACCGATGCTCTCGCAGCGTTCGATTCCGCCCGATCAGGAATGGGCCGAGCACATCTCTGACGACCTTCTCACACCGCATTTTACGATCAGCGAATGGGAGGCTGTCGGGCGGCGTTTGCGGGCAAATTATCTCTGGATATTTATTTTGCTGGCGCTTTCGTGGTCGCTAAAGATATATATTCATCCGTTTCCGATCCCGACCGGTTCCGAGGTCGAACGACGTGTTTTCTGGGAGATCCTGTTCCAGCGTGCCCAGGTTGGCCTTGCGCCGGGCTGGCTCGTGATATTCGCCGGTGCGATATTCAATCTCCTGATATTTTTCGTCGCATTCGGCACGTTGAAGCTGAGAGATTCGTCAAGCGAGGTTCTGCCGCTGGAAAGCTTCGAATGGCACCCGCTAAAACAGGTTTCCGACTGGGCCGAATCAAACCTCAAACGCGGCAACACCGTCCGCCGCTCCAAAAAAGCCCGCAACCGCTTGCGCTCGATTCATAAGACCGAAGCGTAGAGATTGCGGAGTCCGGGCAGAAACGCGAGTGTTAA
>DLHV01000200.1:6907-11024 GCA_002483395.1 Chloracidobacterium sp. UBA7659
CCTAACGGTCGCGTTTCTGCCCGGAACCTGCTATTTTTCTGGTATCGAATCTATCGAAAAATTTGGGAGGAGACGATCCCATGCCTATTGAAATGGAAGACCGCGCAAGGGCGCTAGAAAACGAGTATTTTCACCGCAAAGAACAGGAACTTATCGAAAAGTTGAAGGCGCATCTCGCCGTTGAGAACGCGCAAAGTACCGGCCTCAAATGCCCGAAAGATGACGGCATATTGATGGAAGCCGATTATCAGCACATAAAAATCGACGTCTGTAATAAATGCCACGGGGTCTGGTTCGACGCCGGCGAACTGGCCCAAGTTATCGACAAAGATAAGGATGGCGGCTGGTTTGGCAGGTTGTTTGGGTGAGTACCATGAATAGACGGATTGGAATTGCAAGCTTATTATTGTTACTGATCTTTGTCGTACTGCCGTTCGGAGCATTTGCTCAGTTTACGGTTTACGACGGCCAAACGTTAAGAAAAGGTGAGTATACATTTGGTGGCGACGTAGAGACGTTGAAACTCACCAGCAAATTAATGGCTCNNGTGCCGTACCGTGTCATTCTGCCACCTCAGTACCGGCTTGCCGATCAAAAAGCTTCCGTCAAATATCCGGTTATTTATCTGCTCCATGGGTTGACGGGACATTTCGACAATTGGACTGACAAGACGGCTCTCGGGGCTTATTCGAATGATCATCGATTTATCATTGTCACACCCGAAGGTGGCGACGGATGGTACACGGATAGCATTTCGATGCCGAATGAAAAATACGAAAGTTACATAATTAAAGAACTGATTCCCGAGATCGATAAAAACTACAGGACACTTGCCGACAGAAATCATCGAGCGATCGCAGGGCTTTCGATGGGCGGATACGGAGCTTTGAAATTCGGCTTGAAGTATCCCGAAATGTTCGTGCTTGCCGGCAGCTTCAGCGGTGCTCTCGGCGCGGCGACCTTCACCGAAAAGGGAGCCGGGAATATCGGCAAGACGATTGACTCCATCTTCGGCCCGCTCGAGAGCGATTCGCGAAAGCCTAATGATATTTTCCGGATGATTAAGGAGGGATCGCCCGAAAGGATCAAAACGATACCCTTTCTATATGTGGATTGCGGAACCGAGGATTTTCTGTTACAGAACAATCGCGATTTTGTCGCGCTACTAATTGAAAAAAAGGTCCCGCACGAATTTAGGGAGCTTCCGGGCGCGCATAATTGGGTGTTTTGGGATTCGCAAGTCCGCGAGTTTCTGGCATTAGCGGACAGGCGAATCAAAAATGAGACATTAAAAACGGTGGGTGGTCCTACGGGCTAGGAAAAAATGATTAGAAAAGCAGCCTTAATTGCCACCGCTAGTTTGGTGATTGCAATCTCCGTACTCGGGCAAAAAACTACCGTTACCGATCCCGTCGCCGCGCGGATGCTTTTGGGAAGACATATGCTTTCGCTGCAGTGGATAAGCTGGGATTATTTTGGAGCCGCGACGGTAACAAATAGAAGGGGCATCTACTCCGTCAAAGGTGAGCAAAAGGGCCGCGGCAGCACCGATTTCGTAACAATCGACGGCACAATCACGCGGATCGACGCCAAGGAGTTCGCATTTGACGGCAAAATAGTTTTGCAGGTCAGCCATATTAACGGCGGCCAGCCGTGCGAGAGGAGCGGCGAGTTCACGTTCAAGATTACCGGCAAACGTAAATACTGGCGGCTGATGCAAATGGACAACCCGTGCGACGCAGTGACGGATTACGTCGATATCTATTTTCGTTAAGAGTTTTTAACGCAAAGTCGCAAAGCCGCAGAGACGCAAAAGCGATTTGGACAGGCTCATCACTTGCCAATGTTCAGTCACACCTTTTCGAGATTTTTGATTCATGTTTTTCTGCTTGAGCGTCTTTGCGTCTCTGCGTCTTTGCGTTGAAAATCAATCCATGCTCAATTTTGCGATTGAAACCGCCCGTGAGGCAGGTCACCTGTTACTGGAGAAATTCGGCCGGATATCCGGCGTAACAAAAAAGGGCGATATCAATCTTGTAACCGAAGCCGATCTGGCCTCCGAAGCGTTGATAATCGATCGAATAAAATCGTACCACCCACGCCATTCGATACTCGCAGAGGAATCCGGCGAAGCAGTGATAATCGGCGGTGAAAACAAGTGGAAATGGATCATCGATCCGCTAGACGGGACGACGAATTACGCGCACGGGTACCCATGTTTTTGCGTGACGATCGCACTCGAACACGAAGGCGAGATAGTCATTGGAGTTACTTACGATCCGACGCGCAATGAGCTGTTCGCTGCCGAAAAGGGCCAGGGAGCAAGCCTCGACAACAGACCGATACACGTTTCGAGCGAAACGAAATTGTCGGATTCCCTGATCGTCACCGGTTTCCCATACGACTTCAAGCAAAAGCCCCATTTCGAACGAAGCCTCACGGAATTTCTTTTAAAATCGCGGGGCGTGCGTCGCGACGGTTCTGCGGCTATCGATATGGCGTACGTCGCCTGCGGTCGTTTTGACGGCTTTTGGGAAGAAGGTTTGAATCCGTGGGATGTCGCCGCCGGAAAGCTTTTGATCGAGGAAGCCGGCGGGCAGGTGACGTATTATGACGGCTCGCCTTTCAGCATCTATACGCCGCCGATCTGTGCCAGCAATGGTGCGATTCACGATCAGATGTTGGGGGTCCTGCGCTGAGACTGGCAGTTGTCACACGGATTTTGGATACGCCCCGGAATATGCGGCGGCACAGCCGCAGGAGGATTTTGTTTGGCAAGGCGGAAAAGCGGAGGAGGATGTCTCGAAACCACTCGCATCGGCTCCGTAGGAGCCAAAATGTTTGTAGAAACAAACATATAAAGTTATTCCGAGCCCCTTTAGGGGCGACAGTAACTTGAATCACCTCAATAACATGCCGCTCCTACGGAGCTCCCGACGTTGTGCATCGGCACTACAAACATGTCGCTCCTACGGAGCTAAGACGGACTTTATGAGTTTTGAGACATCTTCCTCGGCCTTTCCATTAAGTCTTAAAAAGATTTCGAGGCTCCGCCTCCGATCTTCGGATTTGGTGTCGCGTCAGCGATATGCTTGAATGTAGCGTTGGGTTTCAACCCACGGTATCCTGTCAGACTCGGAAGAGGGTTCCTCACAAGGTCGATGGCTCGGCAGATCAAAACGTTTTTGACATCACCGAAGGCGTGAACATTGGGATATTCGTGAAGAAAAAGGCAGAACCGCCTGCGTCAGCAGGTGGAACGAACGCCGTTCTCGTTGCCGCGTCCATGCCACCCACTCACGTGGGCGGTTCTGCCTCCGTTTCTCTGCCTCATAACACCGAGACAGCAAGCTACAGTCGGCTATCGCCATTGTTGGGTGGCATAACAGCCTGCAAATGACTGCGTTGTCTCAACAAACTCCGTATCTAAACCGGAACCAGCATCAACTATTTTCTGGCAGATCATCTAGGCTCGACGAATGGCCGCTGTGTTTCTGTAGGTTCCATTCTATAGAGCATGTCCAGTTGTTCCACCTGTTCCAGTTGTTTCACGCACGGTGGAACGGAACACGGTGTAATTGGGAACAATTAAGAAACTTGCCTCGGACTCTTGCGTATGCCCGTCTTTCAACTACAATCCAACTATGCCCATCGGTTACTTTAGTCTAATTCTGCACGCCCACTTACCGTTTGTCAGGCACCCGGAATATCCGTCATTTCTCGAAGAAGACTGGCTTTTCGAAGCGATCACGGAAGTTTATCTCCCGATTATCTTCATACTTCAAAATCTGCACGAAGCCGGCGCTAAACCTCGGCTTGCGATGAATGTCTCGCCGCCGCTGTGTGAAATGCTAGCCGACAAGCTGCTCGAAGAAAGGTACACGCGGCACCTGGAAAAGCTTTTTGAACTTGCCCAAAAGGAACTCGACCGCGTTGAACGCGAATCGGTGGAGTTTATCGAAGCCGCCCGGATGTATGTCGAAACTCTCAGTGCGTCGCTCGATCTTTGGAACAATCGGTACGGCCGAAATCTCGTAAATGCTTTTCGCGAGCTGCAGGAAGAAAGCGTCCTTGAAATCATAACCTGCGGTGCCACGCACGGATTTCTTCCGCTGAT
>DLHV01000174.1:0-776 GCA_002483395.1 Chloracidobacterium sp. UBA7659
GCCAACTCGCACCGCCAGATCGGAAACCTTTTTGATGTAAAATTGAGAGCGATCAATAATCTCCACGAAGCCGGCGTTGACATCATCCTTGTCACCACGCTTGTAAACGGCGTCAATAACGATCAGGTCGGAACGATCATCCGCTTTGCACTTGAGAATCCTAAGAAAATTTCGTTCATAGCGTTCCAGCCTGTTTCGTTTACGGGCCGCGACGAGCTGATTACCGAACAGCGTCGTTTGCAGCAGCGTTACACGCTTGCTCACCTTGCGCACGACGTTCAGGATCAGGTCGGCATTACCGAACCGACACGCGATTGGTTCCCGCTTTCGCTGATGGGAGCTTTCGCCGATTTCGCCGACGTGGTCCACGGGCCCGAAAGCGAATGGGGCCAGGTTTCGTGCGGCTGCCACCCGAACTGCGGCGTCGGCACGGCCGTCATGGTCAATAAAGAAACGAAGGAAATGGCTCCGGTGCCGCAATTCCTGAACATTCAGGGATTGGTCAAGGACATGCAGCACATCACCGACACGGCACGCGGCAAATGGTTCTCGAACCTGATGATGGGCCTTGCACTGCTCAAGAACTACAACCCGTACGGTGCTCCGCACAGCCTGACGCTCGGCGGCATCTTAAAGAAGTTCGATAAATCGTTTGGTTTGTCGGGCAAGGATTACGGCAAAGTAGGCCCGGACCGCACGGCTGAGGACATCGAAAAACGCCGTCAGGACCCGTGGAACTTTTTATTCATCGCCGGAATGTGGTTCCAGGACCTCTT
>DLHV01000174.1:946-1067 GCA_002483395.1 Chloracidobacterium sp. UBA7659
GCCTCGTTCTGAACGAAGTCGATTTGGCCCGCCCGAACAAGCCCGATATGGAAGGCCCGAAAACGGCCGCCGAAGAAATGCAGATGATGCGCAAGCTCTACAACGAAATGGTAATGGAAAA
>DLHV01000174.1:1133-6425 GCA_002483395.1 Chloracidobacterium sp. UBA7659
GACGCTGCACGCGTCTCCTGAAAGCCCAAGGGAGGTGAACGTTCGTGAGATCGGTCAAGGCTCCGGTTCGCCGGGGCCTTTCTTGCACTTAACCTTCGTGAACAGACCTAACGAGGTTTATTTGAGCCCGTTACCATTCCGGGCGGTAAGAAATTCGTCGGGTACCATTCTGAGCGGCGTGTTTGCGGACATGACAAATACTGGAGTATTGCGTTTTCGGTATTTCAATTTTCCCTTTTCAGCTTCCTTTACTCTGGTGCGGGCGACTTTCAAATATTCGTCCTCCGAATCAGCGCCAGCAACCTTACGGCCATTCAATACGGCGGCAACGGCAGTGGTCCCAACGCCGATAAACGGATCGACGACCAGGTCCCCAGGTTTAGTTAAAGCAAGAATTAATCGCTCTGGAAGCTCTACCGGGAATTGGCAGGGATGAATCGTCTTTTCCATATGGTTGTTCTTGACGTTCGGGAAAATCCAAACGTCTCCTGGATTCTTACCGAGCGGATTGCCAGTCAATTCGCCGCGCTTCGGCCCCTTGTGAGCACGTTTGCCTGGGTATTTCTGTGGTACACGGACAGGATCAAGATCGAATGAGTAATCAGCCCCTTTCGTATACCAAAGAATCGTTTCGTATCTACCTGAAAATCGAAGTTGGCAATGCAGGCCGTGTTCAAAATGCCAAATGATTCGGTTTCTGAGCCGGATCTTGTCGCTCTCATAGTATTCCTCAAATACTGGGTGCAAGAGCATATCAAGTGGATAAATATTCTGAGAAGTGCCCACAAAATTCCCGACTTGCCAACAAATGCTGCCCCCGTCCATTGTGATTCTGATAGCTTCGGCTATTACCGCGCGCTGGAAATGAAGGTACTCATCTTTTGTACGTTTTTTCTCATATCGCTTGCCGAGATTATAAGGCGGCGATGTGAGTACGAGCCGGACACTGCCGTCCGGAATCTTAGATAGAAGCTTCAGCGTGTCTCCATGAAAAAGCGTTATGTCGTTTTCAATTGCAAATCGACGCCTGACGACCAGTTTCTTATTTTCGTGTTCAAAGTTCCCTTGTTTCATTCGTCGCCATTTTGTCCTACATTTGGAGCCAAAGCCTTAAGGACAGACGGTTCGAGTTCTGACCTCTTCTCATCCAAATACGTGCGAAGACTCGTCATCGGATCGTTGGGGTCGATTTGAATACCCTTCGCACCGCCGCCATAGAAATNNTTTATTGAGGCAGTGTTGTAGACAACTGCCTCGACAAGGACTGCCGCCGCGCGAAGCTGAGCCGCGCTACTTATCTCCAATTGTTTATTGAAGTCGTCAGGAGTTCGTCCAAATATTTGCTGGTGCGGTTTGTAACCCGCGTTGACATAAATACGATCAATGGCAACGTCACCAAGTCTATTTGATCTAAGATCTTCGTATTCAAAATCGCTAAATTTATCTTTTCCTTTTGGACGCTCGAATGCAAGTCTACAGGTCGCGTGAACCACAGTTCCGTCCTTTTGTTTTGCCTTCGCACGTAGCATTGCTCGTTGGCCCCATCCAGTTCCGTGATACGAAACAGGCACGCGCGCAATATTATGTTCATCGACCATTTCTTTTGTGATCTTAATTTGAACTCGCTTAGCTGATTCATCTCCGAGCGTTACGTTTCCCAGCTGGTCTTCAAGCCAAAGAGTAATTTCTGGCATTCCTGTAAAAGCGTTTAGATTCGCAAGTAGAGTGGCTGTATTTGACCGGTTTGGCTGACCCGCATAATGGGAGGAAGAAAATTCAATGTGCGCCGGCGGCGTTGGCACAGGCTGTACGTCAACACCCAATACCTTTAACGCAGCCCTAACCTCGTTACCGTTTTTATCTAGAGTAAGAGCTGAAATTGTTCCCTTTTGACCTTTCAGATCGCAAATCAATTGAATTCGAATCCGCTGAAAGTTTTGCCCTTTCCTAAATACTACAATTTCTGAATCTGGCTCGATCTTGATTTCGGGATTGTCACTTTCGAGTAGAACGATCTCACCCTTTTTCACACTGTCGCTACTCACAAATACCCAAACGGTTCGTGAGACACCGGCATACAGTTGAACTGAATCAACCGAGAAAGATATAGGGCCTTCCGGATCCTTGCGCCCGGTCTCGCCATCATCCGTTTCCTTCTTGATGAAATCATTCAAGGTCTTTAGTGCCTCTCTTACCCGTGCCGTCAATTCATCTGAACGCGAACTTGTGCCCTTCTTTTGCCTTTTTTCTTCCTGCTGATATATAGGCTTAACTTCCTTGTCGATCACCGAGAACAATTCTTGGGTAATTTCGTGTTTTCGGTTAAATCCGTCGCGTTCGACTGTCAAAACGTCAACCGCGTCATCAGCCTCGAGCTTATCTTCCAAGAGCTGGCGAATTCCCGCGATACGGACAATTCCGAAAACATGCTGAAGGAACGGATTGTTGTCATATTGAGGTAGCAAGGTTAGATCTAGAACCGCGTCATTTTCGTCAACGAAAAGTAAACCGTTTTCCCGTTGATCAACCCTTGTTGGATCGATATGAAGTGCCTCTTCGGATCGCGCTACAANNCAACCGGATATCGTCCATCACTTCCGAGATCTAGCTCGGTTTTGATATTTGCCAAGACTACGCCAATCGGGAAATCGTAATTTACGATACTTTGGTTCGTTGACCCTTTTCGAAGACGACGCACTACAAGATCTATGTTAGGGTCGGCAGCGATCAATCTAAGCATGTAGAACCTGCCAATCCGATCCAGTATCTGATCTTCTAGTGGAATAGAGGTACCTTCCCTCAGCCTAAATCTGACCACTGTGCCGGAGGAAAGAATTGATTTCGGTATCCCAAATTTAGCCAGCAAAGCTGGTGAGGCAGACCCTAATTCCTCCACTTTTCGGTTTGCATCTTGGGTGACTTTGTCCCAATAGACACCGCATCTAGAAAGGATACCGTTCTTAACGGAGTAAATTACTGAGTCTTCGTGGTATAGAAGTACGTCAAGAGCCCCGCGACCGAAAAGACTCCGTGTCTTTTCATCTTTTTCGCCTTAGCATATGATCCAAATTTGTCATGGAGTTCAGCCGCCGTCATTCCAGGCCCGTCATCGGTTATGCTGCAAACTCTTGCATCTTTTCCGAATGTCGTTATCTCGACAACTATCTGGCCGCGATGCTTTTTAGGCAATTGTGCTTTCAATGCAGAAGTATCGACCCTATCATTGGCCTTCAACGCCAATAACTTTTCGACCAAACCCGAGGCATGAGCCACGTTGGCTTTATCTTTGACCTTCGAGTCAGAATTTGTTATCGGTTCAGTAATCGTCTTGAAGAAATTTTTACCTACTGCACGATTTACGGTGCGCTTCTTCTCGCGAGGAGCCCAGTCGATTCGAGTCCTACTTAAATCCGCCATTTCGTCATATCCTCCAAATTATCGCCGCCCGCGAAGAAATACCGCCGGAAAGTTCGCTCGAACATCCATCAAAAACTTCTTCATTTCATCGTCATCTGCATCTTCTGCCGCACGTTCAAGATCCTTCATTCGTTTTTCGCGTTGGACCTTAGGCGTGTGTTCAAATATCTCAAGCAAAGTGTGCACATGAATCAGATCTCTTTCCGCGAGAACTCCTTCCTTCCATTTTTCGAACAGCCTGCCTTCTTTCGCCTTGGCAACTTCTCGCGCTGGCTCGATTGTCCTTGCCCTGGTTTTCGTTTTGATCGGACTTATATGTTCGTCGAGGTTGATCCGCGTACCATCATCAAATGCCGGTGCTCCAATTTTCGCGATGAGTTCTTGAGCCTGTTCAATCCCCCTTTGATTTAGGCTAAAGCCGTTGACGGCGGCTCCAGATAGCCAATTCCGATACTTCGGCCCGCCCTGCATCAGCGATCGGTTGGTTCGTAATTGATCCGGGTACTGAGGCCAGCCAACCATGGAAAATTTGGTTGGGAATAGTCGCCAACTCAGAACAGTTATTGCCTCGATAGTCCGTCGTAACTCCCACTCGTGAAGCCAATACAGACTATAGACCACCAATGCCGCTAACGATATTTCCTCATAGGCAACTGATTCCATTGAAGCGATCTTCTCTAAATCTCTTTCGTGCTTTATCTTCATGTTTTCAGCCAAGTTAAGGATGGCCCTCAGTGTGCCAGTCGTCGTCGATCAATATCTTTTGCTAACCTGTATCCCCGTTGCGTCAATCGCCATCCGTCGTGCCAACTGCCAACGACGAGTTTTTCTTCCGATGCTTCTTGAAGAGTGAGCATAACAAGCGCCATGTCGGGCACGTGGTCGTCATTCACCCAAGTGTAGAATAGTCAGGGTAAGTTAGGATCGCCTGTCCAGTAATCTCTTCAATTCGAATGGGTTTTCTAGCACCCTTGCATAGAAACACGCAGAAAACCAATTCGAGCACGCGGCCCTGCGAATTGTATCTGTGAAACTCCCGAAGCCCCTCATACATTCGAGGCGCCAAACTTTCCTTTGAAATACTAAGCATAAACTTCTTCTCCTAATTAAATCTCGTCAAAACTTGAAGCTACCTTTATTCGACGCTCCGTTCTTTTCCTCAAACCTCTGTTCAAGGTTCTTCACGCTCGCTTTGATTGCTCGAAGCATCTTATTTACCTCGTCGTTCGTGTACTCATAGTTGTTCCTGTTTGAGCATTTTGCGAGGTTGTCTAGGTTATCTAACACTCTTTGTACTCGCGGAGCAGCTACTCTACGAAACCGCTCGGCTTTCATACTGTCCATACATCTCAACCTCCATATTTGATTCAAGTATGCGTCATTATACATAGCTGAACTATATTGTCAACTATGTAGTGCACAATATAGCGACAATTTATGCAAAGGTCGGATCCGAGCGCTCGTGGTTAAAACGCTAAAACCCACGGCTAACCTATAAAACCACTATGCGGCGAAAAGCGGAGGCGTAGCCTCGGGTTGGGTGGACGGACTTTACGGAAAGGCGTAGCCGTTTCCGCACAGCGGCGGGGCGCAGCCTAAGAACCCGNNTGCATCGGCTTAATCAGCGGATAGCCGAGCGGAATTTGTTTCAAGTGTTCGATATCGGATCTTGGGCCGACGGTTGGTGGGGCGGTTTTTTGTGGTGGGCGAATTCGGATTGGATGAAGTCGGTGAGGACGGTGATCCTGGGTTCGCCGTCTAGTTCCTGGCCGGACTTTTTGCGTTCGAGGAGTTGGGCGATGGTTGGGCGGGGCGGAGCTTCGGGAATTTTTCAGGGCATGACGGAAAGGCAGAGGAGGATGTCTCGAAACCACT
>DLHV01000185.1:0-15517 GCA_002483395.1 Chloracidobacterium sp. UBA7659
ATACCCGACAAAATCACTGGCATAAAAATTATTGTTGACCGTGCCGACTCCGATGAGAAATATTTTCGGGTCTTTTACATCCTGCGGAATTTCAATCACGCTGTTCTGTCCGATGGGCATATCCGCAGAAAACAAAAATTTCGGCAACGGAAAACCCTGCGGTCCATTTTCAAGATATTGAATCATCATTCGAGCCATATAAAAACCTTCGTGCCTGAACGTGATTTTGCGAGTCGGACTGAGGCGTTCCTCAACCGCATTTATCGTCACGGGTGAACCGCCCTCAATCCAGTTGTTGTAACGAAATACGCCCGGATTAAACAGGTTCGGACTTTCAATCGTGATTGAGCCGAGAAACCACCTCGCGCCTTTCTCAAGGTTAATGGTAATACTCGGCAAACCATCAACCAGCGGCTGGTCATAAATTTTCGTTTCATCGGTTTGATTCCGTTCAAAAGGATTGCCCGGTATTATTTTGCCAAGCTCAATATTCGGGATGACTTGCTTTCTGCCATTTAAGGTCAGGTGAACCTTTGAGTTTGTCCCCGCCTGATAAACGTCACCTGTAAAAACTTTGATTCCATAGTCAGTAAGATTTCGGTTTTCGTTAACGGGGAATGTTTGAGACAGAGTCTCAGACCGAAACCATCGGTTTATCTGTCGGTTGAGGATGGTCTCGCCGCCACTTGAAAGTTCCAGTTTCGATACGAACCAATTCGGATACCAGTTGTCGTGTTGAAGAGTAACTGATTCGACCCGTCCGACATTGTATGTATAGATCGTAAGGACCTCCTTCGAATTACGCTGAAGTGTATTCACGATCGTTGAGAGAGGTTTTTCAACAACCAGATTATTACTTCCCCATTCAACAAACGTGGCAGGCGTTTGTGTATTCATATCCTGACAATCGCTTTTTGGGTTATGATTATCCCTTCTCAACGATTTCCCTCCGGTTATCTCGATTCTATCCGTGCTTCCGGCATCTCCTTTTATCGTAACAAAGACACTCGCATCGGCTTCGGCTCCCTCAACATCACCTGTGTTAATCGTCAGCTGATACTCACGACATTCATTTGATAGATTCTTGTATGGAACATTCGCCCCCTTGGTGATTACTGATAGGTCACGCTGCCCAAACGCATTATTTGGCAAAATAACCGTCAAGATTGCCAGCAATCCAAAAATCAGTAAATTTATAATAGTTTTCATTTCGATTGTCTCCTCAATTCAGTTAGAGTTACGGCTTCAGCCGTGAAATACGTTGCGTAGATTCAACTTAAATTTTAACTGCTCACGTTGAATCAATGTTAGAGTTACGCCTTCAGGCGTGATTAAACGCGAGCATTTGACAAGTTAGTTGAGTGAGCGCAACGCAATTCACGCCTAAAGGCGTAACTCTTACCAAAATTTATGACTGACTACACCTATCCGAGCGTTTATTTTGCATATTTCTTCTTTTTTATCGTCGCGAGCGGCGCGCTGTATTTCTTCTTCCGCACGTATAAAGACGGTTATTGGGGAAAAGATAGTGAAGAAGTGAAGTATCGAATGCTCGAAGACGACGACAACGGAGGCGAATATGGACGAAAACAAAGAAAAGGATGACCTCAAGGAGTATGCCGGCGGCTGGATGACCGAACGCAAAGGCACGGACGCTCCGCCACTTTTGAAAGCGGCGTTCGTCGTGATTTCGCTGGGAGCTCTTACGTATCTGATTGTCTATATGAACGGCGAAACCGGACACGCAGACCGCGGCGTTCTGGTTCAGGCGTTCAATAAGATAACGGGAACCGCCGATGGCTTCATGTATTTCGTGGCGGCTCTGATCGCCATCTATGCGATCACGCTGATCGTGTTTGCCTTCAAGAAATTTAAGGATTAGTAAGTTGTAATGAGCGATGAAACCCTGCAGTTCGATCTCGTCGACGACAAGGACGCTGATTATTGGATGAAGATGGTCAAGTGTCAGGACGCTTGTCCGGTCCATACAGACGCCTGCGGCTACGTGACTGCAATTGCGGAAGGACGTGATCTTGATGCGTACAAGATTGCCCGCGCGACCAATCCGTTCGCTTCGATCTGCGGCCGCGTTTGCGGTGCTCCGTGTGAAGCAAACTGCCGCCGCGGCGCGCTCGATACTCCAATTACAATTCGTGCCTTAAAGCGTTTTGTGAATGAGAAATACGGTCCCGAAACGGGCGATTTTTCATACTACCACGAAGGTTGCAATACGAAAATGCTGCCGCCCGAACTGGGCGAAGGCGAACGGATCGCCGTTGTCGGCGCCGGTGTCGCCGGATTGACTGTTGCTCACGATCTCGTCCAACTTGGATACAAGGTTACGGTTTTTGAGGCGTATCATGAACCCGGCGGAATGCTGACGGCGGGAGTGCCGATCTATCGGCTGCCGAGAGAACTTGTCCGTGCCGAGATCGATGCGATCCTCTCGATGGGCGTCGAGCTTAAATGTAACATGCGACTCGGGAAGGACTTTACGATCGCATCGCTTCGCAAGGAAGGCTACAAAGCTATCTTCCTCGGAATCGGCCTGCAAAAAGGACGCAAGATCCCGCTTGAGGGTTCTGACCTGCCGCAGGTCTTTGACGGGCTCGATTTTCTCCGGGCCTTCAACGATGGCAAGCCGATGGAGCTTGGACGAAGGATTGTCGTCATCGGCGGCGGTAACGTTGCATTCGATGTGGCCCGGTCCGCCGTCCGTCCGGCGAAGGTTCCGATGGCGGATGCAGATTCGGATATGGAACGAAGCGAGCGGATCGCTTATGACGTTGCCCGTTCCGCCCTGCGCTTGAGCGGAGATAAGGAAGTTCATATTGTCTGTCTCGAGAAACGGGGCGAGATGCCGGCGGACGAGATCGAGATCGAAGAGGGCCAGGAAGAAGGAATTAGACTTCACGATGGTCGCGGACCACGATTGATACTTAACGAAGAAGGCTACGTTACCGGTTTGCGAACGGTCAAGTGTCTCTCGGTTTTTGACGGGAACGGAAAATTCAATCCAAAGTTTGATGAAAATGCGATTGATGACATCCCGGCGGATACGATCATGTTCGCGATCGGCCAGCAATCCGATCTGTCATTTTTGGCGCCGGACGATGGAGTGGAAGAAGCAAACGGCCTTATCAAAGTTGATCCGGACACATATCAAACGACCGCTCCCGACGTATTCGCCTGCGGCGATGTAGCCCACGGCCCGAGGCTTTTTATTCACGCGATCGCATCCGCGCAGATCGCGGCACGTTCGATGCATGATTACATCCGTGGGACTCGTACTGACGTCGTGGTCCGGAAGAGTTGGCAGCCGGCGAATTACACAATGGTCGATGGCTGGGACCAAATACGGCGGAAATTACCGCCTGCTCTGGAAAGCGAGCGGAGAGCATCTTCGAATGATATCGTTGAGATAAATTACAGCGAAGCCGAAGCCCGAAAACAGGCATCGCGATGCCTGCGATGTAACGTCAACACAGTGTTCGACACGTCGATCTGCATTGCGTGCAACGGCTGTGTGGACATTTGTCCGGAAAACTTAATTAAGCTCGTAGGCCTCAACCAGGTGCGGTCGGACAACTATCTAATGCAGATCGCCTCTGATTCGCTCGGCATTACCGAGGAGGATCTAAGCGGTTACAGCGATGAAGAATTAACCGATCTCGGCGGCATAATGCTGAAAGACGAATCGACCTGCATCCGCTGCGGGATGTGTGCGTCACGATGCCCGACCAACGCCATTTTGATGAAACGGTTTGAGTTTTCGCGTGAATGCGTAACGATTCATTCGCCGAACCCGAAGATCAAATATTTAGACAAGTTTGAGTCCCAGCTTTAGCAGGCAAAACCGAATAAATGCGGGGCTCAAAACTCGCGGGAAATTTCGCAGTTTCCTCCTTTCTACGAAATTTTCCGCAGGATCGATCAATGAATGCTTGGGAGTTTTATCTAGTTTTTGCTTTGGGTCTAGTCAGCAGTCTCCACTGCGTCTCGATGTGCGGACCGATTGTCCTGTCGTATAGCCTACCGCTCGGTTCTCGAAGTCTTCCGCAACAATTATCCGCACATCTTTTTTACAACTTCGGGCGAATTTTGACTTATTCATTGCTCGGTGCTCTCGCCGGATTGTTTGGGAATACTGTCGGTTTTGTCGGGCAGCTAGCCGGTTATGAGAACGTCGCGGCGGTTGTTGCTGGCGTTTTGATGGTAGCTGCNNCGGAATTCTGATGCTCGATCTCTTACCGAGCAAACGCCTGCAGAAATTCAACCCGCTTCTTTACACCTCGCGCTTGCTAAAACCGCTCGGAAGCCGCATCTCTTCACCCTCGATCGGCAGTAAATTTTCGCTGGGACTGATGCTTGGCTTTATGCCGTGCGGTCTCATATATGCCGCCCTTCTAAAATCAATGGCAACGGGCACGATGTTTGCAGGTGCAATAACGATGACGGCCTTCNNGGACTGGGAACATCTGCATCATTATTGGCGATCGGAATTTTCTCCTCTGCGTTCAGCGTGAAGTTCAGCCGCTGGGGAAGCCGCCTGGCGGCCGTGAGCGTTTTGGTGTTGGGGATCTTTTTGGTTTCTCGCGGCGTGATACCCATGATGGCCTCTGGTGCGCATGACGACAAGGCAGTTCCCATGCACCATCATCATTGATCTTGACGGGTTGAGAACATCTATTAGTGTACGCTGAAGCTAACACAACTGAGATAACGGAAGGCGGGATCGCCGCGCCGCCGCGTGCCGAAAAGCCAGTTCGTCCAAGAAAGAAACTACCGGTTATAAACAAGGACTTCCAGCTTGAAAAGTACAATTGGCATCGCGTTCGCCGAATCATTCACCTGGCATGTTTTCTAGTCTTCGTTTTACTTCCGTTTTTCAACGTGATGCGTTTCGACATACCCCGTCAGCGATTCTATTTCGCGGGGTTCGAGCTCTGGATCAATGAATTTGCGATCATCTTTTTCTCCCTGATGTTTCTTCTTTTCGTTGTTACGGCTGTGTCGATGCTGTACGGACGAGTTTACTGCGGCTATCTATGCCCCCAGATGATCTTTAGCGAGGCGTCGATCAACTTCGAAGAAAAGATCAAGACCTTTATCAACAAACACTTTGCCCGCAAGAGCTTACAAGCCAGGCTCTGGATGAATCGCGTCGCCGTTTATTCGGTACTGGGTGTCGCCTCGGTTTTTCTGGCATTTGTTTTTATCTCGTATTTTGTCGAGCCGCGCGACCTTTTTTGGCGGTTGGCCTCGTTGGATATTGTCACCGCCGGAGGGATCGCCGGCGCGGCCGTTACGCTCATCACGTTTGCCGATTTCGCGTTTCTGCGACAGAGATTTTGCACCACGGTTTGTCCTTACGGCTATCTGCAGGGAATTTTGGGCGACGATAACACGCTGGTCGTTCAGTATCGCGATCCGAAGCAGATTTGCGTCGAATGCAAGAAATGCATACGTGTCTGCCACATGGGAATCGACATCCGCGAGTCGCCATATCAGATCGAGTGTATCCACTGCGGCGAGTGTGTGGATGCCTGCAAGCTGATCATGGGCAAGTTCGGCGAAGATACGCTGATCCATTACGCATGGGGCGAAAAGGGCGAATTGCTCGGAGAAAAGGCCAAGTGGTACAGGCGTATAGGGCTGCGCGACGCAAAGAGGATCGCTGTATTCGCGATCATTTTTGTTTACGCCACAAGTCTCGCGGTCGCCTTTTCGATGCGTCACAGCGTCCTTGTTCGGGTTTCGCCGAATAGGGCCACGCTGTACCGGATCGGCGATGACAACCGTGTCTACAACACTTTCAGGATGACTCTGGCCAATCGAGGCAAAAACGACGCGGCGGTTTCACTTGCGATCGATGGGCTGCCCGGTGCCGTCATCACCTTGCCGTCGAATGAGATTCCTGTGTCCGCCGGCGATTCGATCCCGCGGGAATTCGAAATTTCCGTCCCGGCAAACAGTCTGCCGCACGAGATCAATCATTTTAAGATTCATAGCTTGGTATCTCCGGACGGGACAAAAAACACGTTTGAAGAGACATTTGTAATGCCGGTGGAGAAAGAAAAGAGATGAGAAAAGAGATTGCAACGTATTTTGGCGAGCACCAGGGAGCGATTTTGCAGTACGTACTAGGGACGATCTGCGTGCTTTTTATCGGGATCCTGATACTTGTCTATCTACTGGCAAAGCAGGCGAACCCGGTTTTCCTTGACGAGAACGGCAAACCGGTGCAAACGCAGGGCGAGCCGCACAGTCACTAACAATGAGCAAAAACGTGGCAGAGAAACAATGCGATCTGTGCGGCCTGGCGGTCGGGCGCGATCCGTTTTCGCAGGCTTTTGGTGACGAACGGAAGGAGTTCTGCTGTTTCGGCTGCGTGAACGTTTATACAATTCTGACGGAAAGCGGCGTCATCGCCAGCGGCCAGGATTTCCGTGAGAGCGAAGTTTTCAAACGAAGTCTTGCTCTCGGCCTGATCTCGAACCGTGATATGCAAGAGCAGATCAGTGAGCTTCCGCCGGACACCCAGACCACAGAAACGCTGCTCCACGTTTCCGGAATGTGGTGTCCGGCGTGCTCGTGGCTGATCGAACACAGTTTGCAAAAGGAATACGGCATCGTGTCCGCCGAGGTATTTTTCGCATCAGATCTGGTCAAGGTCAAATATTGTCCGCAATATCTTCCGCCGGAACGCATCACCAAACGCATCGAGCAGCTCGGTTACAAAACGAGCGAATTCGACCCCGACAGCGAAACATCCGCCGCCGAGAAACGCGATCTTGTCTTGCGGATCGGTGTGGCGGGCTTTCTTTGGCTCAACATCATGACGTTGAGCGTCCCGCTCTACGTCGGCTACTTTCAGGAGATATCACCGAGCGTCAGATTTCTTTTTCCGTTCATATTAATGTTTCTCGCGGCGCCGGTTATCTTTTATTCGGCAAAACCGATACTTCACCTCGCGTGGACAGGTTTGCTAAACAAAACGATCCGGATGGAAACTCTGTTGGCGACCGGTATTTTGGCGGCATACGTTTATAGTTCTATCCAGGCCTTTCGCGGCGAAACGCTGGTTTATTTCGATACTGCGTCTGCGATTGTAACGCTCGTTCTGCTTGGTAAACTGATGGAAAAAGGAGCAAAGGAGCGCACGGCACGGGCGATCTCGATGCTCTACCGCCTGACGCCGAAAAAAGTGCGTTTGTTTATTGATAATGCGGAAAGATTCGTTTCTATCGACGCTTTGCATGAAGACGATATTTTCGTCGTCAAGGCCGGTGAGCGAATCCCGGCCGACGGGATTATCGTTGAGGGAAATACGCATGCGGACGAATCGCTGCTGTCGGGAGAATCAAATCCGATCGGTAAAGAAATCGGAAGCACGGTTGTTTCAGGCAGTTTGAACGTCAGTAACGTTATTCAAGTCCGTGCCACCAAGGTCGGGCAGGACACAACGCTCTCGCAGATCATCCGGCTCGTCGAACGCGCGATCAGCAGCCGCTCAAACATCGAGAGAACTGTTGATAAAGTTTCACGAATATTTGTCCCGAGCGTGATTGCCGTGGCAATTATTGTGTTTGCCGGTTACTACGGTTCCGGATGGACCACGGTCGATGAAGCGTTGATGCGGGCGATAACAATTCTTGTTATTGCTTGCCCGTGTGCTCTCGGGCTTGCGACGCCGTTGGCGATTACGGCTGCGGTCGGCGCCGCGTCGCGAAACGGGATTCTGGTTAGCGACAGCAGCGTTCTGGAAACTATTAGCAATCTGGACGTGGTCGTTTTCGACAAGACGGGAACTATCACGGAAGGCAAATTCGAGCTCGTCGATATTTTCCTGGCGTCGAATCAAATATCAGAAGTTGCCGCTTTCGCCGGGATCGGGAATGTCAAAACTGCTCTTGTTTCAGAACCGGTGAACCACCGTGAAACGTTTGAACGCGATTATTTGCCCGCAATTGCATCGCTCGAAAAATACTCCGAACATCCGCTGGGAAACGCTCTCGTGCGTTACGCTGAAAACTGTTTTATAACGCTGACTGACGCAAGAGATGTCGAGGTCCGAAAGGGACTCGGTATCATGGGCAAGGTTTCGGGCAAACAGATCTTTGTCGNNCGGGAGCGAAAATTGTTTGGTTGAAAGATCCCTCGAAGCAAGAGCACGCGAATGGGAAATGTCCGGCAATACCGTCGCTTATTTTGGTTTTGACGGCATTGTAAAAGGTCTCCTCGCCTTCGGCGACTCCATTAAGCCGGAAGTCGCGGAAATTGTCGGTAAATTAAGGGAGCGCGGCATTCGGACGATCGTCATTTCGGGCGATTCGGTTGCGACAACGANNCTTCAAGCAGGAGCGTTGCCCTCAGACAAAGCGGACGCGGTCGAAGATTTACAAGAAGGCGGGCGTTTGGTTGCAATGATCGGCGACGGCATTAACGACGCACCAGCGCTGGCACAGGCAGACTTGGGAATCGCGATGGGTTCGGGAACCGACATTGCGATGAAGGCCGCCGACATTGTTCTGGTAGGCGGTTCGCTTCAGAAGCTGTTGAATGCTTTCGATTTGTCGAAAAAGACCTGGCGGATCGTCCGTCAAAATCTCTTCTGGGCGTTTTTCTACAATACTTTGGGGATGAGCCTTGCCGTCACGGGCGTGCTAAATCCAATCATGGCGGCGGGAGCGATGCTCCTTTCCAGCCTGAGCGTTATCGGCAATTCAATGCGGTTGAATAGAAGGGATGACTAATAGATTTTGTGTTCTGCAAAAGAATTGAAGGGTAAATGTTACCAATGCCATTAGAAAAGGGCCTCCCAGACAGCCCTAAAGCATTGATTCTATTGGTGCCGACTACAAGATTCGAACTTGTGACCTATCGCGTGTGAAGCGAGTGCTCTACCACTGAGCTAAGTCGGCCAATTTCAAAGTTACATTGACGCGTCGTCTTGTTTTGCGGGTCGATTCTCGTCGGTTGCCTTGATAGAGCCGATAGACGAATCCGTATAAAAATGCCTGGTGCCCGTTGCCGCAATTCCGGTAGGCGATTGCGGGTCAGCATTTATCGAGTAAAAAGCAGGCGAGCTAGCGGTCGGATCGTTTACTGTCAAAGTAAAAATATAGCCGTTGACAACAGGGCGTTCCCCCGCATATTGAGCGTCCAGAACACCAGCCGCGATGAGCTGGTCGAAATTGCCAAACCTGCCCCTGTTGCGGGACGCGTATTGCGCCTGAAATGTCCGCATACGATCAAGAACAGTCGTTGCAGCAGCCTCGTTACCGGACTTAATAACGGCGCTCCAGGCAATACTGCCGACGCCGATGAGCAATCCANNTCCGCGCTGATCTTTCGAACGGTTTCGTAAATTCTTCATATTATTGCTGAGGGCTCCTACGGATATGTTTCACGTACTTCGCGGAAGGAAGTTTCAAAATATTAGTCCGTTTTGCTGTTAATTTGCAAACTGAGACGTAACGCCGTTCGTGCCGGCGGTTGTATCGGCCGCGTTTCGCCGCCGACTCTAGGGCTAGACACCAGCGTTNNCAGCCGCATCTATTATCCTGTAAAATAAAAAAGGATGTCGAAATCCAGCGAAATGATGAGAGATTGGATCGTAAGCGAAACTACAACCCAGACCGAAGACATTGCTCTCGGCATCGACGCCGTGACGAAGATCGCGGAGCTGCAGGCCGCCATTGAGAGCGTCATACGCGGCAAGGCCGACACCGTAAAATTCGCACTCGTCGCGTTGTTTGCAAAAGGGCATCTGCTTATCGAAGACGTTCCCGGAATAGGCAAAACGACGCTTTCGAATGCGTTGGCGCGTGCACTTGATCTATCCATACACCGCATCCAGTTTACGTCGGATCTGCTGCCGTCGGATGTCATCGGCCTCTCGATTTTCGATCAGCAGGGCGGCGATTTTGTCTGGAAGCCCGGCCCGATCTTTTCAAATATAGTCATCGCGGACGAGATCAATCGGGCGACGCCGAA
Organism: Chloracidobacterium sp. UBA7659; assembly: GCA_002483395.1. GTDB lineage: Bacteria > Acidobacteriota > Blastocatellia > Pyrinomonadales > Pyrinomonadaceae > OLB17. Next base: position 10,000 of record DLHV01000185.1, read on the forward strand.
AACTCAATCGGCTTTGCTTGAGGCTATGGCCGAGGAGCAGGTGACGGTCGAAGGCATCTCGCGCGGCCTGCCGCTGCCGTTTATGGTCGTCGCGACGCAGAATCCGTCGGAACACCACGGCACGTACCCGCTGCCGGAATCCCAGTTGGACAGATTCATGCTGCGGCTGCACATGGGTTATCCGAGTCTGGACGACGAACGAAAGATATTGCGTGACCGCGCCGAGGTCAATCCGCTCGACTACGTGCAGCCGGTTATGTCGCAAGACGATATTCTCGAGCTGCAAAAACTCACATCGCAAATACGATTTGATAACGCTCTGCTCGATTATCTTCTTGATATCGTCACCACGACCCGCGCGTCCGACTCGCTTGAACTCGGCGTCAGCCCTCGCGGAACACTCGCCCTCTTCCGCTCGGCACAGGCCCTCGCCCTCATCGAAGGCCGCGATTTCTGTATCGCCGACGACATCAAACGCCTCGTCGTACCGTGCTTTGCCCACCGTATCATCGTAAATTCGCGTTCGGCGGGATTGAAGAATAAGACACGCGAGGCTGAGCAAATATTGAATGATATTTTGCAGAAATTGAGCGTGCCGATTTGAAAACCTGGTTGTAGAATTGCTTGATGGATTTTGAATGGGACAAGAACAAGGCCCGTGACAATATCAAGAAGCATGGCGGAATTACTTTTGAAGAAGCGAGCCTGGCTTTCTTCGATGAGTGGGCGATCGAGGAATATGATGAAGCACATTCCGACGTTTTGGAGCGACGTTTTGTTTTGATCGGCTTGGCGGGCGATAGGCTACTCCGTGTAACTTATACTGTTCCAGAAAAGATTAGAATCATCAGCGCGGAAAAGGCTCGGCCGTATGAAGAAAGGGCATACATCAAGAATAGGAATGAGTATGACAAATGAAAAAATCATCGAAGTGACCGTAACTACCGAGGACATCGAAGAAATGCGTGCTGACGGGATTTCGGAAGCGGAATTGCCGGAAATTGGCGTCAAAAGGTTTCGCCCTGCGCGTCACATTCTAAAAGATAAGGTTGCGATCTTGTTAGATGTGGATATCGTTGAGCATTTCAAAAAGAGAGCTGAATCGGACGATACTGAATTTTATCAAACACGGATCAACCAGACGCTACGCAGGATGATCGAAAACGAGAAATAGGAAAAGAACCTTCTATCTCCGATTCCGGAACAGATTATCCCAGATACAAAATCCTTAGGACATGGATTTATGTCGGCCAGAGCCTTTCGTTGGATTAGATTGAGCAGAGGAGCACCGAGCCTCTGCTCATGTTCTTTATGAATCTCCGAGAGCTTACACAACTTTTCAGCCTTCGCGATCTGCGAAATGCGGTGATGGGTTTTGCCGTCGTTTTTGGCGGGATCGGGCTTTCGGCGCTGACGTATTACGCCCATTTAAGCGGAAACGCCCGGCTGGCGGGGATTTCGGCGGGTATTTCTCTAGTTTTTGTTCTTTTGATCCTGATCTTCGTGGTGCCGCCGCTGGCGAGAAACGCGAGCAAAGAGGCGTCGCAGTTGAATCTTCCGTTCGAATTTACTGCTGGCGGGGCGATAATGCTCGGACTTATCGTGATCGTCGGTTTTTCGGCGTGGAACAGCGGCAATAATCTGCTCTTTCTCGTGCTCTCGTTCCTGACGGCGGCGATGTTTGTCGGTTTTCTGGCGGGCAGTTTTTGTCTCAAGAAGCTTGATGTAAAGATGCGTTTTCCGGAAACGATATTTGCGGGGCAGGAAACACCGATACTCGTTAGCATTCACAATCGAAAACGCCTGTTTCCAAGTTTTTCAGTGGTTGCGGAGGTCCGCGGAAAGGAACGCGAGCAATCGATCGCGCTCGACGATCTGAAAAAGATACTGCCGCGGCGTCTGGCCGAACGGATTGCCCGCGCGCCGATCGTGCGGCGGACACTGAGCTATTTCGTATATGTGCCGCGAAATCAGACATCTGAGATCAAAAGCGAGCATATATTTAAGAATCGCGGGCGGTTTTTGATAAAGGATTTCGAGCTTTCGACCCGTTTTCCATTTGGTTTTTTCCGCCATCGGCGGCGGCTTGCGGCACGAGAGACCGAATTGATCGTCTTTCCGAAGCTTGACTTGCTTGAAACCGAGCTTTACGGCTCACCGCTTGAAACCGGAAAACTCGTCGCCAACAAACGCGGATCGGGTCAGGACCTGCTTGCTTTGCGTGAATATCAGCCGAACGACGACCTACGGCGGATCGATTGGAAAGCGACGGCACGTGCACGTCATTTGATCGTTAGGGAATTCTCAGCGGAGGACGAGAAACGGGTCACGATCTATTTTGATTCTCGCGTGCCATCTGATGGCAAAAAAGTGCTGACGCTTCGTGAGAAGATAGAGTTTGAAAATGCGGGTAAAAGTGTTATTCAATCCGAGCGGTTTGAGAAGGGCGTGGGCCAAACGGCGGCGTTGGTCGCGCATTTTTGCAGCGAACGAGCTGAGGTTCGCCTGGTTACTAACGGTGAAAAAGGCGAATTTGGTACCGGAACCCGCCACCTGCACGATACTTTGAAGCGTCTCGCGGTGATCGAACCCATTTTTGCGGGCGATGAAGGATCGATGGCCATTCCGGAAAGCATTAACGATATTTTCGAAGAGATCGAAAACAGCCACAATATACTCGTAATGAGTGCCGATGCCGCTAGCTATTCGGATAGCTTACAGTCGGAAGCTAACATCGTAAGTTTCTAAAGCTTGATGGACATACGTAAGGAAGAGATCAACACTTGGCGAACTTTGCGAAAAACTTCGCGACCTTTTGCGGTTGAAAAGGATTTTAAACGCCAAGATAGCAAAGTAGATCGGCAAAGTTCGCGAAGTATAAACCAGTTGCCCCACAGCAACAAAACTTGTCATAAAATCGCCTTTCGTGGTGTATTTTATATGAAAAGCATTGATCGATGCTGAAAATGAGCGAAACGACGGAAATATTTGTGGACATAATGTCCGAACAAACAGCGACCGCTGCCGCGAAAGAGATAATCGAGTTTGATGAGGCTTTTACGCTTCACCATAGGACTGTCTTTCGCACCGCACGGTCGGTTGTACAGGACTGCGGCCTTGCGGAGGACGTGACGCAGGAAGTGTTCATCCGGCTTTATAAGCACATGGATTCGATCAAGGACACGGAAATGCTTCGGCCGTGGCTTATCCGGGTTGCTTTGAACGTCGCGAGAAACACGCTTCGCGGGAACATTCGGGCGAACACAAGGGACGAAAATTACGTCAAAGAAACAGTGGAAACAAGCGTGTTTTCTGTCGAAAGCGAATATGAACAGCAGGCCGAAGTAAACGAGATAAACAGAGCACTGAATAAGGTGAAAGAGCCGTTGCGAAGCTGTCTCGTATTAAAACAGCAGGGCCTTTCATACAGGGAGATCGCCGAGAGCCTTTCGCTCAATGAAGCAAGTATCGGGACATTTGTGGCCCGTGCGAGACAGGAATTTATGAGGTTTTACGGTAAGATCGGGAGAGATGTGTTATGAACGACAAGTGTTTTGAAATAGGTACCATACAGGCTTTTTTAGACGGCGAGACGTCGCCCGACCTGTCGTTCAGAATAACCGATCATGTGGCGGGATGCGACAACTGCGCCCTGGTTTTGGCCGACGCGGAAGAAGAGAATTCGGTTGTTTTTTCGGCACTCGACAGGGAATATAATTCGATGGTGCCGACACAGCGCCTTTGGAGCAGCATCAACGAGGCGATCAGCTACGAAAAAGCTCACCTTTCTTTTTGGGACAGAGTACGCGGCTTGCTTGCCATGTTAGTTGCAAATCCATCGCTTACGGTTGCGGCAAGTGTTTTGCTCGTATTTGGGATTTTTGCGGCGGTTTGGAATTTGAAGCCGGTTGGTTCTAACAATGACATGGCTGACGTTCAGCAGTCAACGCAGACAGCAACAGTAGATGTTGTCTTCCCGGTTGCATCGCCTAAGCCCTATAAAGTTGACGTGTCGAATTTTTCCCCTGATAAGGTTGCAAATCTTGCGAGGACCGCGAATTACAAAGCAGAGAACGATCAGCCGCGGATTCAGCCGGCGGTTGTTAGAACAACCGGTGAGCGAAATATTTCGGATGAACGTCTCCCCGGCGAAGAAAGTTACGTGCGTACGATCTCGGACTTGAAACAGAATGTTGATGGTCAAAAGGATAGGGTACTTAATCCGTCGTCGCGCATCGCGTATGAACGCGATATGGCAGTGGTCAACGACGCGATCAGGAAAATGAAGGAAGTGGTGAAAAAGAATCCGAAGAATCAATCGGCCAAACAGGTTCTTTACTCTTCGTATCAGAATAAGATCGATCTTTTGAATTCGGTTGTCGAACGCGAAGAGTTGATGGCAAGCCTCAGGTAGCCATTTGTCGTTAGTGAAGTAAATGAGTAGAAACGGGTTACAAGTTAATAAATTGGCGATATTGCTGTGTCTAGCGGCGATAACGGCAGTCGGCGCTTATGGACAGGTGACGCCAGCCCCGAAACCACACAAAAAGCCGGCGGTACGCGTTGAGGCCCCGGAACCACCGGAACCGCCTGATCGGGAAATGTCCAAGCGTGGAATTTCCGAAAAAGCTATCGCCGTCGATTCAAACGTAAACATCAAGCTGCCTTGTATTTCCGAAGCGAAAGTTTCTATAAATGGCTGGGATCGCAACGAGATAAGGGTTTTTATTAAAAATGGCAGTAAGATAAGTTTTCGCGTTCATGAAAAAGACCCGGCGAGCGGCAAGCCCGTTTGGGTTTTGATAAGAAATCCCGCCGCCGATTCCNNCTCCAATGTCCGAATGTCTCTCGGGCGAGAAGATCGAGATCGATGTTCCGGTTAAGGCCAGCCTGACGATAACCGGCCGCGAGACCGAAACAAGGATTGATTCCGTCAAAAAGATCAACATAAAAAACCTGGGCGGAAAGGTGGCATTGCGAAACATCTCGGGCGGCATTACCGCCGCGACCTTTGAGGGAGACGTCGCGGTTGAAAACTCCGGCGGGCAGATCTCGCTTGAGACATCGACCGGGAATATTATCGCCTACGAAGTAAGCCCGGGACAGATCGGCGACACGTTCAAGGCAAAAACCAATAACGGAGCGATAACACTGCAAAAAGTAGATCACCGGCAGATCGAGGCTACCTCGGTGAGTGGTTCGGTGATATTTAACGGCAAGTTTCTTCCCGGCGGGTTGTACAATTTGAATACATCGAAAGGTTCGATCAAATTGTCGATACCCGCCGATTCTTCTTGCAAAATAATAGCGTACTATGGCTTTGGAACGTTTGATTATGCTTTGCCATTGAAGATCCTCACCGAAAACGAGACAGACGGCGGCAAGAGTTTGATCGGTACCATGGGTGCCGGGGACGCAACGGTCAAGGTGACGACAAGCAGCGGAAGCGTCTGGATCGGAAAACAGCAATAACTATAGTTTGGATCCCCAACTTTAGTTGGCAACCTCCCCGTCTGCC
>DLHV01000185.1:15543-31744 GCA_002483395.1 Chloracidobacterium sp. UBA7659
GCCTGCTAAAGCAGGAACTCCAAGCGCGTTCCTTAGAATTCACCTAAATGCCGTCCTGTTCGCTGCTTGAATTGCTCGGCCATCGATGGATGATCTTCCGTGCCTTCGTCCCGCACCAGCCGTTCCAGCCGCCACATCGGGAAGAAATAATCGCTCATCGGCAGATACGATTCGCCGTTCACAATCGAACTGCACCAATCGTCGAAATAGCCGAGGTCGATCGCCCGGACAAATACACCGGCTGCATTTATTTCGTCGAGTATTCCCAGCAATTTCTCCCGCGGTGTGTGCAGGACCAACATTACGCTCTCGCCGTTTTCGATTTTCATTTCCCAAAATACAATTTAACGCAAAGCCGCAAAGGAGCCAAGACGCAAAGCAGGGACTAACTGAAGGCACGACTGAAATAACCGGCAATTGCCTTTGCTCCTTCGCGTCTTGGCGACTTTGCGTTAAAAATGGCTCGCTATTAGAAAACTAGTCGAGACTCTCAGATTCCTTTTTTTCCGCCAATTATTCTAATATCTAAGATGAAGCCAAAATTTGGGTTTGAGATCCGATCTCAGATTTACGGATGCATATCACAAAGATCGAGCTTGAGGATTTTAAGTCTCACGCCGAATCAAAATTCGAGTTCAACCGCGGCACGACCGCGATAACCGGTGAGAACGGAGCGGGGAAAACTTCGATCATCGAGGCGATAGCATGGACGCTTTTCGACACGCTCGAATATAAGAAGGACGATATCGTCCGGCGCGGAGCAAAGAAAGGCGTCGCCCGCGTAACGTTTGAAAGTGGCCTTGACGAACGCGAGTACATGGTCTATCGCGATACGGGAACGGGCTATTATGTTTACGATCCGAGGCTGAAAACCCGGATCGCGGACAAGAAGGAAGAAGTCACGCGATTCCTCTGGCAGCACCTTGGCGTCGAGCCCGGAACAGATCTCACTTCACTCTTCAACCACGCCATAGGCGTTCGGCAAGGGACCTTCACTGCGATTTTCCTTGCTACGGCCGCCGAGCGTAAACGGACATTCGACTCGCTTTTAAAGGTCGAGGAATACAGGCGCGGAGCGGACGAACTGCTGAAAACCTCGCGTTATGTGGAGAATCAAATAGCGGCGGTTCGTGAGAACATCGCACGCACGGAAGGCGAATTGGGCCGGGCGGATGAGATTGAGGCCGATCATAAAAAAGTTGTGGCCGAAGTGACCGATGTCGCCAAGTTGTTTGAGGGCGTTAACTCAGAAACCGCCGCCAAAGCGCGGTTGGTGCAGGAATTTGACGCCGTTTCAAAAAAGGTCGAAACCCTTCGAATGGAATTCGAGAAGCTGAATTCCGATGCGACAAAACTGGAGATCCACGTTGCTCAAAAGGAACGCGACCTGAACGCTGCGGTCGAGGCGGCTGCAAAAGTCAAAGAAGCCGAAGCCGCGAACAAGCGGCATCTGGCCGCACTCGCACGATTGCACGAATTGGAACGCGAGCGGGCCGAACGCGATAAGCTGCGGACGGAGCTGGCAAAAGTCGAGTCGGCTCTCGTCAACGTCAAAGCGGAGCAGAAGCGATCAAAAGACGACCTGGAAACCGCGCTGAAGGCGCACCAGACGATCGGGATATTGAAGCCGCAGGTCGGCGAGCAGGAGCGGCTGGAAGAGCAGATTAACCAATTGCGGAACAGTGTTGCGGCGGCACGTGCGGCGGCAAATCAGGCTGCGATTCTTGAGCAAAAGCTTAAGCAACTCCGCGAAAGGTTTTCGACAAGTCAGTCCGAATTACGCGATGCAGAGGCAAAAAGTGCGTCCGCCGGCGTTTTTCCCGAGCTGCAAAAACGCGATACAGAGATCGTTCAGCAACTGGCACAGTTGCGGGCTTCGCTCGAACGCGACGAAAAATTTCAGGCCGAGATCAAGGGCGGATTCTGCCCGATCTTGTCGCAAAAATGTTTGAATCTGAAGGAGGGCGAAACGCTCGAAGGCTTTGTGACAAGCCAGTTCACCGAGTTGCGGTCGCAGATTTCGACGATTGAGATCGAGCAAAAGTCTGTCGGTACGAACCTGCTGGTCGCTCGCGATGCCGAAAAGATCCTCGCAACGCTTCCGACTCTGCGTTCGCGCGTCGCGGAGATCGAGGACGAGGGCAAACGCCTTAAGGCCGAACATGAAGTTCTTCAAAAAGAGGAGGCGAATTTGCCGACGCTTGAAACGGAATTTGCCCGGATCGAGGCACAACTTGCCGCTTTGGATAATCCGAAGGCGAGGATAAAGCTGCTTGAAAAGGAAGCGACACGGGAATTTGAACTGCGCGAAGCGATAACGAAGATCGAGAGCAATCTCGAACGGCTCGAGTCGGACAGAATGATCGCGGTCGAGCAACTGGAAAAGTATAAGGACCTCGACTCGCAGTGGAGTCAATTTTCCGCGGAACGCGACGAATCAGCGGAGGCTCATCGCGTTTTCCTGGCAAATGAAAGTTTAGCGGCGTCGCTTGATGCCCGGACAAAGGATTTTGACGAATCAACGGCGGAATCGTCGCGACTGCTGAAAGCATCGCAAAAGGCTGAAAAAGCATGGAACGAAGGAAGTTCTGGCTATGACCGCGAACGGCATTTGGCCGAACAGGCTGAACTGCTCTCCGCCGAAAGACGAAAAGCCGAACTTGGTGCGACGCTGAAGGCGAAGCAGGATCGTGAAAAAGATCTTGCGGCCGAGATCGCAAGGCTTGCAGAAAAACGGAAAGCAATGCAGGATGATTTCCGCGAAAAAGAGAGGCTGGAGAGGATCGCCGAGACGACTACGTTTATTCGCGACACGCTAAAAGAAGCCGCCCCGCGTGTCGCCCGAAATTATGTTCATCACGTGTCGCTGGAGGCAAGCCAGATGTTCCGCGAGATCAGCGGAAACGCCGAGCATACGTTAAAGTGGAATGAGGATTACGGAATCTCGCTCGAAGAAGGCGGCTATGACCGTCCGTTCACAAGCCTTTCAGGCGGCGAGCAGATGGCCGCCGCTCTGTCAGTGCGGCTCGCATTGCTCAAACAGCTTTCGGACATCCGCATCGCGTTCTTCGACGAGCCGACAACAAACATGGACGCCGAACGCCGCGAACGCCTCGCCGAACAGATCGGCCGGATCAGCTATTTCGAGCAGCTGTTTGTGATATCGCATGATGATACGTTTGAGGGATATATGGATAATGAGATCCATCTCGGAGATTGAATATGGTTGTTCATTCCTATAAAAACCGGGCGTTCGTCTTCGGCTTCTTGTCTGGTCTATTTTTGTTTGTCGCATTGAACATTTATGTCGTCTTTAGGTGGTGTAATCACTGTGTCTGGAGATTAGGCTTTCCTTTGCCGATCTACCATTCGTACAGCGGCAATCCCAGTTTCAGCTTGGATAGAGGCGTGACATCCGCGAGTTTCACTGAGTTTCTTCCCGAAAACATTTTTATCGACGTAATAGTTGTTTTCCTTGCTTCTCTCGGTGTCGGTGTAATTTTCGAGCTTGTACAGCGAACGGTTTTATCGCGTGGGAAAAGGATCGACTAAAAATGAAAAATGTCACAATAGTCTGCGACGGCTCAAGCCTTGGCAACGGAAGGGGAAATCCTCGTGCGGCGGCTGTTGCCGTACTCGGTTTTAAGGGGATCTGGAAGGCGGTCGGCGAATATTTGGGAAATGCGACGAACCAGCAAGCAGAGATCGCGGCGGCACGAATCGGGTTGGAGAATCTGAAGGAGCCTTGCAAAGTAAAAGTACTCAGCGATTCGCGCTATGTTGTCGAGACAATGGGCGGGACGTGGAAACGCAAGACTAACCACGAATGGTGGGCCAGGCTCGACAAAGCTGCGTCAAAGCATCAGATAGAATGGCAGTGGGTGAAGGGCCATTCTGGCCATGAGATACAGGAGATCGCCGACAAAACGGCAAGAAAGATCGCGGATGCGGGTCGCGTAGACCATGAAATGCTCGAAGAAGTTGTGCTGAATATTGGAGTAACGGAAATTTGACCGGCCGCAAAAAGAAAAGAGAAAGATTTAGCCGCAGATGAACACAGATAGACACAGATTTTCACAGATTATTGTTGTGCTTCTCGTGCTTCTGTGCGGCTATTCTGTGGTATTTGGGCAGCGGAGCGCTCAGGGTTGGGTGTGGCAGAATCCTTCGCCGCAAGGAAATCCGCTTTTTTCGATCCATTTTGCGAAAGACAAGGAGAATGGTTTTGCCGTCGGTTCCGACAATACGATTTTGCACACCGAAGACGGCGGTTTTAGCTGGCAGCGGCAGACGTCGCCGGTCGATGTAACACTGTCGGACGTTTTCGTCAAAGATAAGCGAAACGCGGTGATCGTCGGCACACGGGGAACGATATTCTCGACCGACAACGGCGGAAGCAACTGGAAACAGGTCCGCATCGAATCGAAGGACCACCTTTATGGCCTAACTTTTACCGGCGGTGCCTTTCAAACCGGTTGGGCGGTAGGCACATATGGTCGCATTTTGAAAACGCTTAACGGCGGCCTGACGTGGGCCGTAAAGAATTCGGGCACGGATCAGCATTTGCTGAAAATATCGGCTTTTGGTGCAGACCACGCCGTTGCGGCTGGCATAAACGGCACGGTTATGATCACGACCGACGGCGGCGAAACATGGAAAACGGCGAATCCATGCGGAAATGTCCTCATGTCCGGTGCACGTTTTCTCGCGGCAAAGACGATTTTGGCGATCGGTTATGGCGGGTGCGTGTCCCGCAGCGATGACGGCGGCGAAACGTGGACGCGCATGAACCTGTTCAGCCGAGCGGATTTTCTATCGATCTCTTTTTCAGACGAAAAACTAGGTTCGATGACTGACGCGAACGGAATGGTTTGGCTGACGGGTGATGGAGGCGTCACATGGCTGCCGTTCAATGTCCGTACAAATCCGAAACTGGTTTCTATATATTTTGCGGACAAGTTCACGGGCTGGGCGGTTGGCCAGGACGGCCTGATCGTCCGCACGGACGACGGCGGCTATAGCTGGCAGCGGCTGACTGACGGCGGCCGCGAGGATGTTAACGACCTTACTTTCTTCGATGACGAGCTGGGCGTGGCGGCAGGTTCGAACGGCCGAATCTGGATTACAAACGATGGAGGCCAGCAATGGATACCGGTGTTTTCCGACACCGCGGCAAGCCTGAACGCTATGCATTTCGTGACTGCGGACAAAGGCTGGATCGTCGGTGACAAGGGCACCGTTTTGCGTACGATCAATGGCGGAGCGAGCTGGGGAAAGGGAATTTCGGGTATCATGGACGATTTGCTCGGCGTCCATTTTATCAGCGAAAAGAACGGATTTGCCGTTGGAGCAAACGGCATTATTTTGCGAACCAGGACGGGCGGAGCGTATTGGGAACCGGTCGAATCGAGCACGCGAACATGGCTCGAAGACATCAAGTTTGTCAGCCCGGCAAAAGGGATTATTGTGGGTGATGGCGGGACAATATTAGTCACGATGGACGCCGGCTTGACTTGGTCGAAGGTCAAAACGAACGCCAAAGAAAATCTTTACGCTGTCAGTTTTTTTGACGAGAAGATCGGATATGCCGTTGGAGCTAACGGTATTATCCTGCGAACAATAGATGGCGGATTGAGCTGGCTGGATATTGAGTCGCCTTCGCGTGCGAATTTGTTTGCGATCACGGCATACGGGCGCGACCAGGCGATAGCAGTCGGCGAACTGGGCACTGTTTTGCTGACCGGCGACGGCGGAAAAAGCTGGGAAATTCAGCCGAATATTACGGGAAAGGTTTTACAGGCGATGGCTTATCGCGGCGCAGCCGATATTTGGGTCGCCGGCCGCGGCGGCGCAATTCTGCGACGAACCGAACCGCTCAACCCACTAAGATTTACAGTCAACCGGTCTTCGCCACCTGTACTTCGGTCAGCGACCGGAAACCGCAAACCGCGAACGCCTCTCATTACTATTCCGGATGATGGCGATATTCCGATCGCAACGCCGCCAGCGAAAGAAAAACCGTAGGCAGTTGGCGGAGGGNNAAGCGGGTGGTGTAACCTCAACCCGGATGGACGGTTACGGAGATCCATTCTCCTAAACGGCATACAAAATGCTGTCCTGCTCCTGGCGGAAATGCACTCAGGATCGCTTCTTCCTGCTCTGCCAATATGCCCGACATCACTAGCGTTTCCCGCGTTTTTTCGATCAACAGCGGCAGAATGTGAATTATTACGTCGGCTGTGAGATTTGCGCAGACAAAATCAAAGCTGTCTATTTCGTCAGTGATTGGCCCGGTGAAAAATTCGATCCGGTCGCCGACACCATTCAGATCCGCATTTCGACGGGCAATTGCAACAGCTTCCGCGTCGGTGTCGCAGGCAAGGATTTTTGCCACAGAGGGCACAGAGGAATTTAAGCGATGAACGTTAGGTTCTGTCGAGAAATCGTTGGACAGCGAACCTGCCTCCAGACTCTCTGTGCCCTCTGTGGCTAGTTTAGCCGCGGCAATTGCAAGAATGCCCGTTCCCGTTCCGACGTCCAGAAATGATTGTCGAGGTTCGTAGCTTTCGTCGATAGCAGCCAGGCAAAGCTTCGTCGTTTCGTGTGTGCCGGTGCCGAATGCCATGTTTGGCTCGATCCGGATCACAAGCTTGTCGTGATCTTCGACCTCGTGCCACGGCGCGGCTATGACAAATCGCCCGATATATGTCGGCTTCCAGTGCTTTTTCCACTCGACGAGCCAGTCTTCGTTCTGTATTTCTGATGTCTGTATCGCGGCAATTGAATCATCCGGAAGTCCGTAAACCTTCACAGCTTTATCCACTTCCGATCGCACCACAACTTCACTCGGTAACTCCTGAAAATAGCCGATCACCGTCACCAGAGCCTTGTCCGTCTTCGGCATATCGTTGATCTTGGTACCGAGTGAATCAAGACAGTTGAAGGCGAATTCTATGGCCTCGACGCCGGCAGCCTTGACCGTCACGGAAACAGCGAACCAGACTGCGCTTTGATCGCTCATCGTGTTTCGTAAACGCCGATATCATCGAGGTCCTGGCCGCGGTTCCGCCAATCCGCGACGACCTTGACGAACAGCTTGAGAAATACCTTTTTATTAAGAATTTTCTCGATCGACACACGCGCTTCGGTGCCGATCTTTTTTAGCTTGATGCCGCCCTTACCGATGATAATGCCTTTCTGCGAATCGCGTTCGACGTAGATAGCGCAGAATATCTTAATCGATTCCGTGTCGCTCTCGTCGTATTTTTCGGTTACCACGGCTGTAACATAAGGGATCTCCTCGCCGGTTGTCGCGAGGATCTGTTCGCGGACCATTTCGGCGACCAGCACGCGCATCGGTTGATCCGTTAATTCGTCTTCGCTGAAAATCGCCTCGCCTACGGGCAGATGTTTTGTGATCTGCGCCAACAGATTATCGACCGCTTCGCCCTTTAGCGCTGAAACCGGGACGATCTCGGCAAATTCATATTCTTTTGAATAATATTCGATCAGCGGCAGAAGTTCGTGCTTCTCTTTGATCTTGTCGATCTTGTTCAGCACAAGTATCGTCGGCTTTTCGGACTGCTTGACCAGATCAAGGACAAATTTGTCACCGTTACCGGTCGAGACACTGCCGTCCCGCATAAGAACGAGAAGGTCAACGGAAAGGATCGAGTCATGCACGGCCGTCATCATCCGGCGGTTGAGCAGATAGCCGGGTTTGTGCACACCGGGCGTATCGACAAAGACGATCTGACCATCGGGCGATGTAACGATGCCCTGGATCTTATGACGCGTGGTCTGCGGTTTGTTCGAAACGGCGGCGATCTTTTCGCCGACCAGACGGTTCAAAAGCGTAGATTTGCCGGCATTCGGACGGCCTATAAAAGCAGCATAACCGCTGCGGAAATTGTCTTTGGACATTGGTTAGAACTTAGCAGATTTGGCGGCTTTTCACCACAGAGACACAGAGACGAAGAGAAGAAAGGAAATCATCCACAGATGGACACCGATAAACACAGATCCCAGAAATTAAATCATTAATCTCTCAGATCGATCCGTATTCATCTGGTGTATATCTCTGTGTCCATCTGTGGTAAAGAATCTGTCTCTGTGCCTCTGTGGTTAAGCTTTACTGGTCCTTCAAGAGCCGTGCCTTTGCTTCCATCGCTTCGCGATGAGCACCGCCAGTTACGTCACCGATCTGTATAGCCTTGTCGTAGAGTGCCATCGCGTAGCCTTTTTGGTCGTAGAACTCGAAGATCTTTGCAAGGGCTACATACGTCAGCGAGATCAAAGCGGCGTCGGTCCTAGGGGTTGCCGACCTAAGCACATTCTCATAGGCGACCTTTGCTTCAAGCAGCGTTGCTTTTTGCTTTTCGAGGTCACTAATGCTCTCGGCCGACAGGCTGGCGACGCGGCCGAGGTTGTAATAGATTCGCGATTCGTTCGGGTTTATCGTCAGCAGTTGTTTAAGCTCGCTGTTTGCCTGAACGTAGTTTTTGGCGTCGATCAGCCTTTGTATCTCGACCAGCCTGGTGGTTACCGGATTTTCGACGATTATGCTCGTTGTTGGATTTTTCTTGCGCTCCTCGCGTGCGGCCATTGCGCGTTTGCGGGCGTCGGCGGATTGAGAAAGGCGGTCGGACTCCTTGGCCGGATCGAATGCCAGAATCATTTCCTTCATTGACGAAGCGACGTCAAAACCGGAGTCCTCCAGCCCTTTTAGCTGCTCGGCGAAGTAGAATACAAGGATCGCTCCTTTCTCATAATCTTCCGAGAGCTGGAGAGCCGTTTCGTCCGCAAGGCCGCTCTTGTATTTATCAAGCTCCTGCACGATCTTGCGTTTGTCCGGATCGGCCGATGTGTTGTCGATACGTTGGCGTGCCTGAGCGGTCGCGATGGTGATTTTCACATTTTCGATCTGCTTAGCATCGACGGCGGCGACCAGCGAACGCGAGATCGTCAAATATACATCGGNNCGACCTTTCGCCTTTCGTCCAAAAGCTTTCTAACTGCCGGCCGGATCGTCTCAATGTCCTTGCTGCTGCCATTGACGAGCGGGTCAATGACGAACTGCAGAAAACCGCGGCGGATATCTGAAAAACTCAGGTCTCTATTGGCCGGAAGCTCCGCGGGTAGAACAACGTGATAATCGTCCTTGATATTGATAAAGCTCACGTTTCCGACTGGTGCCAATAATTCTGGCACAATATAGAAGCGACGTTCGCGTTCGCGGGTCTCTACCTGTCTTAGCGTCGATTTCTTGCTTTTCCCCTTTTGGGTCTCGGTTTTTACCTTTTCCGCAAAATAGAGCTGCGGCCTTGTGTTCAGGTAATTCAGCAAATCGCTGACCATCTCGCGGGCCGAGCTGCGAAGCCGTCCGTCCGATGTTTTCTGGTAGGTCTTTACGTATTCGTTGATGTTTCCACTGAAACTCGACCGGCGATAAAAATCACGTACGAGCGGGGCAAAATCGAGCACGTCCAGCAGGTTGCCAGGCAGATCGGTCATAACAACCGGATCGGCAAGTTCGGGTGCCGGCGTCAAGGCATACGCCATTGAGATGAACGGGGCGACCAGCTCGGCGTCGGTTAGCTTGGAATTGCGGGCCTTGTGCTGGATAACAAACGACGAGATCTTCTGTCGCAGGTCGCCGTTTAGCGCCGCCAGATCGCTCTTCAACAGATCGCGAACCTTCACGCCCTCCGCCGACAGCGGTGTATTTATTACCGGAACGTCCTCGCCCGCCGCATTAGTCGTCCGCGCCGCCTCAAGCGTTGCCAGGACGATCATCACGCGCTTGTCCGGCTCGATCCGTACACCGTAATTCGAAAGGTCGAAACCCGCGGGCACATTCTGAGCGAATACATTCGCCGAAAAAATGCAGATAAAAACCAAAATAATCGACTTAAACATTAATAATTCACTTTCTTGTCAGAACCGCGAGCGGCAGCGACCGGGCTCTTAATTCTCCCGTTCTTAACAATCACTAATAAAAGATGAATTTTATCGCATCAAAGATGCTTTGTACTAACTCTCCGTGTCCACGGACGATTGATTCGGTTGCTGGCTGTATCATAGGTCAGGTTCGAGACATTCGATGTACCGGGATTGAGCGAAAATTTAAGCTTACAATGNNCAAATTCAGAGGCCAAATAATCACATACCTCAATAAGTCTCTTTCCGTCTTGAAAAGTCGTGTTTTTCCCATAAAACACTCGACGATATTCCCCCTTATCGAGAACTTCCAGCAAGATCACAGGTTCATCCCTGTTTAGCGAAAATTGAGGATCACGGACCAGGCCTTTGGGGGTAGTGAGTCGGCTCCTAACTTCGAATAGCATTCGGTTCCAACCAGATTTCGGACTCGCACANNATCGACAAAATATGCGTTATAATCGCTGCCGCTTGAGCGAACGCCCAGCAACTTTGGGTCGGCAAGACCAGCTAGATTGGTCCAAATCCGGAACTCGAATTCCTCCGGTGTGCCCGTCTTTGCGAGCGGAACCGATATTAATTTTGGGAGATTTCCTTAATGAGGATTTCAATGTACTCGTCGGCTGATTCATAAGAATCAATCTGGATGAGGTCGCCGCCACTCGGAACATCGGTGTTCACCGGAACAATTACGATGGTGTTTCGATTAACCCCCTGATCAGGGGCCAAACACCCTGTTGACAGTAGAATTACCCCGGACGTGAGCACAGAAAGCAGAGCTTTGCTACACAAACATTTGATACGTCGATTACTCACAAGGAATACTACCTTTCTATCCCGCATAAAATCTTTTTCGAGTTGTACACTCGCCATTATCTGGGTGCGTATGAACACAGCCAAACCCAGTCCCCTTGTCTTAGTCCCAGCCTTCTCTTTTTTTCAAGTTGCCATTTGTCGAACTCGTAAATGGCGAAAGTGACCGGTCGGCAAAAATGCTTTCCGGTCACTTTTTGTTTTTGGTGTCTGGGCGGAATGCGGTTTTTAGTTAAAGCTGCTCAGGGCGGTGCCTTCGTCGTCGTAAACGTCAAAAACAGTCAAAAGTTTGGTGATCGCCAGCAGGTCCTGGATCTTTTGCGTCAGATTCAGAAGTTTTAACGTGCCGCCTTCTTTGTTGACGGCCGTAAAGCTTGAGACCAATTCGCCGATACCGCTTGAATCGATATAGCCGACGCCGCCAAGGTTCATAAGGATCTTGTTTTTGCCATCGCCGAGCAGACGGCGGATGGTAGTGCGAAGCGCGACACTGCCTTCGCCGATCGTTACCTTGCCGTCAAGATCAAGTATCGTCACATCGCCCGCCTTGCGTTCCGAAATAGTGATATCAGACATTTTTATCTCCTCAGTTAGTTTAATTAAGTTTTGAAAGCAGATTTTAGACCAATCCCATTGAAAAGTGAAAAGTAAAAAGTGAAAAGTAAAAAGTGAAAAGTAANNAGCAATTTACTTGTTACCGATCATCCTTCACCGCCGCTCTTCCTCATTCTTACGACCATTCCGCCGCCATCGTGACTGGACCATTGAACCTCGTCCATAAATGAACGCATGAAAAGTATTCCGCGGCCGTTCGCCTTTAACAGATTTGCCGGATCGGTCGGGTCGGGAAGCGCTTCGGGGTCAAAACCAGTCCCGAAATCCCTGACCACGATCTCGACGCCCTTAGGCGAACGCAAAAAGGTGACCTCGACCTCTTTTTCCGGATCGAACTTGTTTCCGTGCTTTACGGCATTGGCAACTGATTCGCGAACGGCCAAATCGATGGCCGACACGAAATCATCTCCCAAACCGTTATCTTTGACAAACGTTTCCGCCTGCGAAGCTGCTTCGTCAACTGATTCGATCCGGCTTGGTAATCTAAGTTCTTTGGTTTCAGACACAAGTTTTCTTTGTAAGTTAGCCGTTAATTATATGTCGTGTCAAGACAAACGTTAATTATTCAGTCTAAAATGTTTTGTATGAAGATCAAACCTGCCGGAGCCCTTCGCGGAGAGATAATTTTACCGGGCGACAAATCGATATCTCACCGCGCGGCGATACTTTCGGCGCTCGCGAATGGCGAGACGCGGATATCCAACTTTGGGACAAGCGCCGATTGTGCGGCGACCGTCAAATGCCTGCAAGCGCTAGGGGTTGAGATCGAGCGGGACGGTTCGAATCTGACGGTTAAAGGCGTAGGGAAGACGGGCCTTCTTGCTCCGGCAAATGCTCTCGATTGTGAAAACAGCGGCACGACAATGCGGCTGATGTCGGGTGTGCTGGCGGGCCAGAATTTCGATTCCATTCTGGTCGGCGACGAATCGCTGCAAAAGCGCCCGATGAAAAGGATTATGGATCCGCTGAGATCCATGGGCGCTGAGATCGAAGGGATGGATAATCACGCTCCGCTGCGAATATCGGGCAGGCAGCCGCTGAGGGCAATTGACTTTGAGCCGCCGGCTGCTTCGGCACAAATAAAATCATGTGTTTTGCTGGCCGGGCTGAATGCTGACGGCGAAACCTCTGTCCTGGAAAAAACACCGACCCGCGATCACACGGAGCGGATGTTGCGCTGGTTTGGCGTAAATATAGGCGAATCAAAGCTCTCCGGCGGAGGCGTAAGGCTTTCGGTCTCGGGCGATACACGGCTCACGGCAAACGATCTCCAAATTCCGGCCGATCTTTCTTCGGCGGCTTTTTTTGTCGTCGCCGCAGCTTTTCTGGACCGATCTGAGATCACGTTGCCAAATGTCGGGATAAATCCTTCGCGTAGTGCCATGATCGATGTGTTGAAACGCCTCGGGATCGATATCGAGATATCGGATGAAATGGAAATCTGCAACGAGCCGGTCGGGAAGTTGACCGTTTGCGGCCACTACAATATAGCCGGGACTGGCGAGCAAAATCTGATCAGCGGTAGCGTGATAGCGAATTTGATCGATGAGATACCAATACTGGCGGTTGCCGGGACGCAATTGGCGGGCGGGCTTGAGATCAGGAACGCATCGGAGCTTCGTATAAAAGAATCCGACCGGATCGCTGCGATAGTTGAAAATCTGCGGCGGATGAACGCTTCGGTCGAGGAATTTGAAGATGGATTTCGGGTTGCAAGGTCCGATCTCAAAGGTGCCGTGATCGATTCATTTGGCGACCATCGAATTGCCATGGCCTTTGCCGTTGCGGGGCTGTTCGCGGAAGGAGAAACCGAAATTCAAGGTGCGGAGTCGGCGGCTGTTTCTTTCCCGTCCTTTTTTGATACGCTCGCGGGAGTAATATACTAGCCGCCATGAACGAGCCCGACACTAGTATAAATGCCGCGAGAGCGGAAAAACGGATCGCGCTGACGGGATTTATGGGCGTCGGCAAAACGAGTGTGGCCCGGCATCTTGCGAATATGCTGCGATGCGAGCGGCTCGATCTCGATTCGCTGATCGAAATAAACGAGCAGCGGCGTATTGTCGAGATCATCGACGCAGACGGAGAAGCTGTTTATCGGAGCATTGAAACAGAGAATCTCAAGCAGGCATTGGGGAAGACAAGCGTAAGAATCCTGTCACTGGGCGGCGGTGCCTGGACTGTTGCCGAGAATCGGGAATTGATACGCGCGAGCGGGCTGACGAGCGTCTGGCTTGAGTCAAGCTTTGATCACTGCTGGAACAACATCCGCTTTTCAAAAAAGGAACGTCCGCTTGCCCGCAACAAAGCCGCCGCCAAAAAGCTTTTTGACGCACGGCAGGAATTTTACTGCCTCGCCGACTGGCATTTTATAGTCAAACCCGACCTCACGTCGTTCGACGTAGCACGCCAGATCCGCGAAGAAGTTTTTTCATGATTTTCGCCTGACCGCTGTTGAAAAATTTCTTGATATGAATCAATATTAGTTATCAATTTCTTGATGTCCCGGCCACTCGCCGGAAACCAGTAAGTTTTGTCAGAGACTTCAATATTTTTGCGGTGTATTTGCGATTATAGAATCGAGAATTTTTAACAGATTTTTTCAGGAGGAAAAATGAAAATCAAATTTCTAACAGTAGTGAGTATAGCCATTGCTTTGTTCATCGGGGCCTGCGGAAAAAGCGACGCCGACCTGACCAAAGCGGTCCAGGATAAGCTTGCGGCCGATAAGGTAACCGGAGTTACGGTTGCCGTAAAAGACGGAGTCGCGACCCTGACCGGCGAAGTGGCCGATGTAACCGTTAAGAGCAAGGCCGAGGCTTCGGCAAAAGCGGTTGAAGGCATTAAGTCGGTTGATGCGACCAAGGTAACCACAAAGCCGCTGCCGACACCAGTACCGCCGCCTGCGGATCCAATGCTCAAGGGCAAAACGGAAGAAAATTTAAAGAAGGCAGGCTGCACGGGCGTTACGATCGAGGTTAAGGACGGAACAGTCACGGCAAGCGGAACTGTCGCGGAAGCCAAATATGTCGAGTGTGTACAGATAATCCAGCAATCCGGACTTGGAAAGATGGAAAACAAGATCGTCAAAGGTAAATAGGGAGGAATAACAATGTCTATACAGGAAAAATACCAAACACTTCTTGAACTCGCCAACCAAAATGGTACGACCTACGAACTGAGCGAAGGCGACGGAGTCCTCCACGTTACGGGCACGGCACCGGACGAAGCTGCGAAGGCTGCTTTGTGGGACGAATATAATCGTATCGATCCGGATTTCCGTGCAGGCGATCTGATCTTAAACATCCAAACGTCGGCGGCTGCTGCCGGAGGAGGCGAACACACTTACACAGTCGTATCAGGCGATAATCTGACAAAGATCGCCAATAAGTACGGCATCCAGTGGAAGGCTATCTGGGACCACAACCGTGATATCCTCAATCATCCTGACAAGATCTATCCGGGCCAGGAATTGAAGATTCCTTCCTAGAAAAAAATTTCGTTGATTTTTATATCGGCACTCTGGTAAGGTTGTGAAATCCAATCTCTCCTGAGTGCCTTTTCTTTCCCCAAGGAGTGCATAATGAAATTAGTTCTTGCGTTTGCAATTCTTGTTCTTCTCACTTCGGATTATTTTGGTCAAAATACAACCTTGCCGGAGATATTACGGCCGGATGCGTTTGCTGAGTCCGAAGCAAAACGTCTTGACGCGGAAGTTTTCAAAATTCTTCCTCGCGGGACTTACGAAAATCCCGCCGGAACGTATAAAGACGAAGAAAATCCCCTCGGTATCCGGCAGGGTGGCTCGTATTATTCATTTACGAAAGGTTCGCACAGCTATAACAAGATCCCGCAGATCGGACTTGAGCAGGGAAACATTCAGGTCGGATTTTACGGGGGCAATTACGGACTGATGGCCGATCTAGGATCGATTTCCCTATCCGACGTTTCAGATCAGTTGCCCGTCACAATGTTTCTTCTGGGCTACGTACCGCCAAAATATTATAAGAATATTTATGAAGAAGCCGGAAGGGCCCATAAAATCGAAGCGAACGGACAAGTTTTCTCGCGAAGACTACCGGCGTTCGAGCGACATACCTATTTGTTGCGGGCTATTAGCTTCGACGAAGCGGACAAACTGGTCGCCCTTCAGGTCATCAGCAAAGAGAAGGACGGCAGCGTGACCATCGTCTGGAAATCTATAAAAGATTTCGACGTTCCGCGCATGATGAGACAAACCGAAGATGAACTTCGGGCGAAAATAGTTGAGATAATGAATAAACCTGAATATTCAACCGTCGAATTCATCATAAAGGATGATGTGGTCACGCTTCGCGGCGCATTAGGGAATTATCAGATCTCTCAGTTGATGTACGCGGTAAATGGGGCCAGGCCGGGGAAGCTGGTAAACGAGATTACGGTAAAATAAGCTCTCTAAGAGGCCAGATTACGCTTCATCTTGGTTAGAATTTCCACGGAAGGTGAAGCGTATTGATTTATCCATCGGTCGTAAATTTCGCGTATCGGCACCGCGTTGAGATAGTTCCATCTAAATCGCCCTTTTTTCTGAACAACAATTAATCCGGCTTTTTCGAGCACGCCGAGATGCTGCATTACCGTGCAGCGGTCGTGTTCTTTGAAGTGAGCACAAATCTCGCCGGTTGTCTTTGGCTGTTCCTTTAATAGGTCAAGTATTTCGCGTCTCCGGCGATCCGCGAGGGCTTTGAATATTAGATCGTGATTAGAATGGCTTGACATGTTATAAAATTATAACATATAATCGATGCTTGAGAACAACTTTAGAGTCGAGACTTTAGGGCGGCACCACCCCGTC
>DLHV01000252.1:0-1779 GCA_002483395.1 Chloracidobacterium sp. UBA7659
ATCCAAAATCTAAAATCCAAAATAACTCTATCCCTGTCTCTGTTTATGCTTCGGATTTTCGCAGATAACCCGAACAATGCCTTTTCTGTGAATAACCTTGCACTTATCGCACATCTTCTTTACTGACGGTCTTACTTTCATAATTGCCTCTCACGTTTTGAGTCCCGCCTTTAGGCGGCCGGCCCGCTGAAGCGGGTACTCACAACCTACTTATAGCGATATGTGATGCGTCCACGCTTTAGATCGTACGGCGACAATTCGACCAGTACTTTGTCTCCGGGCAGTATGCGAATAAAATTCTTGCGCATTTTGCCGGAGATGTGAGCGAGAACCTCATGTTCGTTCCCGTCCACTGAAACCTTGAACATTGCATTCGGCAAAGTCTCCAGCACGGTCGCAGTCACCTCTATCGCTTCTTCCTTGGACATAGTTGCTAAAAGCCAACCCGCTGATTAGTTGGACAAACCGTTGATGTTAACCGATTTTACGGCTCTTTTCAAGTTAAGCGGACACGGTTTCCGCTTTGCCCGCCTTCAGTGTGCGTTTTTGTTCCCTGGTTAGCGTAAGTATCTCCGGCCCGTCGTGTGTCACCGCAAGTGTATGTTCCGCATGAGCCGACGGTTTCCCATCCAGTGTAACGACCGTCCATTTATCCGCCAAAGTTTTTGTTTCATGCGTACCGAGGTTCAGCATCGGCTCGATCGCAAAGCAAAATCCGGCACGGATCTTCTCCTTTGTGCCCTGCCGCCCATGATTCGGAATCTGCGGCGATTCGTGCATCGATCGCCCGATGCCGTGCCCGGTATAGTCGCGGACGATTCCGTAACCGAACTTCTCGGCGTGCTGCTGGATCGCCCAGCCGATATCGCCGACGCGTTTGTTCACATAACACTGCTCGATGCCTAGTGCAAGGCATTCTTCCGTTACGCGAATAAGCTGTTTCAGATCGTCACCGATCTCACCTACCGGAACGGTCATTGCCGTGTCCCCGACAAATCCATTCAGCGTGCATGCCATATCGAGCGAAACAATATCGCCGACAACTAGCGGCTTTTCCGTCGAAAACCCGTGCACGATCTGTTCGTTGACCGAGGCGCAAATGGCAAACGGAAAAGGGACCATTCCGCGTGGTTTGTAGCCGATAAAGGTCGGGATCGCACCGGCATCGCGGATCATCTTGTCGGCCGCCCGGTTAAGATCCATCGTCGAAATTCCGGGCTGCACCATCGTTCGCAAAGCCTCGCGAACGTCGGCGATAAGCTCACCGACGGCCCGCATCTTGTCCAGATCTTTTTGCGACTTCGCGATTATCATCTTAATTCCCAGTAACCTTTTAATAAACGATATAGCCACAGAGATCACAGAAGAGCTTTTGAGAAAAACTAAACCACCCAACACTACACGAGCACTTGTTGCAAAATAAAAACTCTCCGTGCCCCCTGTGTGCTCTGTGGCTAATCTTCAAACCATCCGCTCAATTTCGCTGTAAATATCTTCAACCTCGCCGGTTCCGTCGACCTTCTTCAACCGGCTTGAATTCTCGTAATAAGCAAGCAGCGGCCTTGTCAGCTCGTCATATGTTTCGAGCCGCACTTTGACCTTCTCCTCAGCGTCGTCGGCACGGTGTTGCAACACGGCATCAGGGTGAAGATCGCAAACTCCTTCGACCTTCGGCGGCTTCGAATAGATGTTATATATCTCGCCGCAGAAAGGACAACTTCGTCGCCCTGTCAGCCGCTTCATCAATTCTTTCTTCGGTACATCGACCTCGATGGCCTT
>DLHV01000252.1:1795-2039 GCA_002483395.1 Chloracidobacterium sp. UBA7659
GGTAGCCGTCCAGAACATACGTACCCGTAGCATCCGGCTTTGAAGTTCGCTCGCGAACGATCTTGTATGTGAGGTCATCCGAGATCAGCTTTCCCGACGCCATTATCGATTGAACTTCGCGGGCAAGCGGCGTGTCGGAGTTCTTCATCTCACGGAACATATCGCCGGTCGAGATCTGCGAAATACCGCGTCGCTCGTCCAAAAGCCGGGCCTGTGTTCCCTTTCCCGCCCCCGGCGCGCCTAT
>DLHV01000252.1:2066-2723 GCA_002483395.1 Chloracidobacterium sp. UBA7659
GCCTCCGTGTCTCTGTGGTTCAAAAATCTTAAGAACGCCTGCCTCGCAGCCGTGATCCCGCCCCCAGGAAGCCCTCGTAGTTCCTCATCACAAGCTGTGCTTCGATTTGCGCAACCGTATCCATCGCAACTCCGACGAGGATCAGCAGCGATGTGCCTCCGAAAAAGAACTGGTATCCCAAACCGGTCGGTATCCAGCTCAATCCGGGTGTTGCAGTGAAAAATGCATCCAATCTATCGCCAATGAACGGCAGCCGCGCAACCTTGAACCCGCTAAGCAGTACTTGCGGCACGAACGCCACAAATGCCAAATAGAGAGCTCCCACCGTCGTCAGTCGCGTAAGAATTCCGTTCAGGTAATCCGCGGTCGGTGCACCCGGGCGAATCCCGGCGACAAATCCGCCATGCTTTCTGAGATTGTCGGCGACCTCGTCGGTGTTGAATACGATCGTAATATAAAAGAACGTGAACAATACGATCAGTGAAATAAAAAACAGNNGTAGTATGGGTCGCCGCCATGGAACTGTTGCATGAAGCCGTAAACCGTGCTCCACGTGGAGGTCGGGTTGGCCGGATCCGGCGGAAACGCCGAGAACAACGTCTGCGGCATCGCCAAAACCGACGACGCAAAGATCACCGGGATAACGCCGCCCATGTT
>DLHV01000252.1:2760-7403 GCA_002483395.1 Chloracidobacterium sp. UBA7659
CACGCCTGCTGGCGTAGGTTATACCTATATTTCGCCGGGCCGATTCGACGTAGACGATAAGAGCGATCAAAGCTACCAGGACTACGACGAGAAAGATGACGCCGAGCGTCTGCATTGCATCGCCGGCACGCACGCGGTCCGACACCTGCAAGACGGCACGTGGCAACCC
Organism: Chloracidobacterium sp. UBA7659; assembly: GCA_002483395.1. GTDB lineage: Bacteria > Acidobacteriota > Blastocatellia > Pyrinomonadales > Pyrinomonadaceae > OLB17. Next base: position 2,930 of record DLHV01000252.1, read on the forward strand.
GATGACAATACCCGCGAAGATGAGAAGCGAAATACCGTTTCCGACGCCGCGTTCCGTGATCTGTTCACCGAGCCACATTACAAAGATCGTGCCCGTCGTCAGTGTAATGACGACCATCGCCGTTGCCCACCAGGTTTCGGCGATTACGCCATTTCGGTTGAGCCACGTAGCGACAAAAAACGTCTGAACAGCGCAAAGCACGACGGTCAAATAACGCGTCCACTGGTTCAGCTTCTGGCGGCCGACCTCGCCTTCTTCCTGAATCTTCTTAACCGCGGGCGAGAGTACCGGCAGAAGCTGCATAATGATCGACGCAGTAATGTAAGGCGTTACGCCCAATGCAAAAACCGATATCGTCTGGAAGTTGCCGCCTGAAAAGAGATCGAGAACGCCGAGAAGAGTACCCGCAACTTCACCCCAAACCTGTTCGAGGCGAACCTTGTTGATACCCGGTGCCGTAACATGTGCGCCTAAACGATAAACCGCCAGCAGCCCGAGCGTAAAAAGAATACGCATCCGGAGCTCCGGGATCTTGAACATGTTCTGGACTGCGTTGAAAAACTTCTCCATATGATTCTAACAAAAAATGTTCGACCGTTTAGACGATGGGCTTGCCCATCGCGACCCCATGGCGGGCAAGCCCGCCTCTAAACGAATTAACCTTCCGTGGTTGCGGCTTTTGCCTTAACGATCTCGGTGGCGGCGCCGCCGGCTTTTTCTATCTTGTCCTTGGCCGTCCTTGTAAAACGATGAGCTGAGATCTTTAGTGCCTTCGATACGTCACCGTTACCAAGGATTACCAGATCATGCTTTGCCTTCTTGATCAAACCGCGGCTGTGCAGGATCTCCGGCGTTACTTCGTCGCCCACATTGAAGCTTGCTTCGATCTTGGCAAGGCTGATCTCGATCCACTCTTTCTTAAAGATGTTCGTGAATCCGCGCTTGGGAAGCCGACGCTGCAAAGGCATCTGGCCGCCTTCGAAACCGGGACGGCTGCTGTAACCCGAACGCGATTTCTGGCCCTTGTGGCCGCGTCCCGCCGTTTTGCCAAGGCCCGAGCCCGGCCCGCGTCCAACGCGTTTCTTCTTATGTGTCGAGCCCTTTGCCGGTTTTAAATTATTAAGTCCTAATGCCATTGTCTTTTCCCTCTTAGAAAAGTTTCACCGCAGAAGCACAGAGTTCACGGAGATTCGAAGAATGATTATTTTCTTCTCAGTGGTCTCTGTGCCTCTGTGGTGAATAATCTTATTCAACAATTCTCAAAAGATGCGGAACTTTCGCGACAACTCCACGCATCCCCGGCGAATCCGCACGCGTAACAGTCTGGTTCAATTTGGTAATGCCAAGGCTGCGAACGATCTCCTTTTGCTTTTTGGAGTATCCGATCGTGCTCTTGTAGTACTGGATATTGATCGTTCCGCCCTTCGTATTTTCTGTTTTCTTTGCCATGATTTAAGTTTTTAGAGTTGTGGAGTTTTTAGTGTTCGGGGAGTTAGGAATGTAGCCAAAACCTTTCGAACTCTATTAACTCTATAAACTCAACGAACTCTCTACTAAACTAACTCTTCCACCTGCTTACCACGAAGCCGTGCCACTTCGATCGGGTCCTTCATCCGCGAAAGCCCGTTGAAGGTTGCTCGTACAACATTATGATTGTTGTTCGATCCGAGGATCTTCGTGCGCACGTTATGAACGCCAAGCGACTGCAAAACGGCACGCACGGCGCCGCCGGCGATCACGCCGGTTCCTTCGGCTGCCGGCTTGAGCAAAACCCGACCCGCTCCATATTCGCCGATCAGCTCGTGCGGAAGCGTCCCGTCGATAAGCGGCACGCGGATAAGATTGTTCTTCGCCGCTTCGACCGCCTTTTTGATCGCGTTCGGCACTTCCTTTGCCTTGCCGGTTCCAAAACCGACGTGGCCCGCTTCATCGCCGATGACGACCAGCGCCGCGAACGACATGTTCTTACCGCCCTTTACGACCTTGGTAACACGATTGATCGATATAAGCTGGTCCTTCAATATCAGGCCGTTCGGATTAATTCTCTGTTTTTGCATTATCCTTACTCTCTTCCTTTCCCGGCTTTGCGGCCGCCTCGTTCTTGTTCAATCCGGCTTCGCGGGTTGCGTCAAGCAACGCTTTCACGCGGCCGTGATAAACATAACCACCGCGGTCGTAAACGACATTCGAAACGCCGGCCTGGATCGCACGTTCGGCGATAGCCTTGCCGATCGTCTTAGCCGCTTCAATGTTCCCGCCCGTTTTACCGGCAAGCGCCTTCTCCGCGGTCGACGCCGTCGCAAGCGTTTTGCCGCTGTCGTCGTCGATAAGCTGTGCGTAAATGTGGTTCAGGCTGCGAAAGACCGCAAGACGCGGACGTTCCGCCGAGCCACGCACTTTCTTGCGGATCCGGCTGTGAACCCCGCGACGAATATCTGCTCTGCTTTTCTGTGCCATATCTTAATTTTGGATTGCGGATTTGGGATTGCGGATTTGTCGAACAAAATCTCGCTATCCGGCACCCGCAGTCTCATCAAATGCGGTGCGGTTTCAAAAAATCCACAATCCGCAATCTCAAATCCCCAATTCTTACTTGCCGGTTTTGCCCGGTTTCAACTTATAAAACTTGTTCGCGTACCGAATGCCCTTGCCTTTGTAAGCATCGGGTTTGCGAAGCCTGTTCAATTCCGCCGCGACCTGTCCAAGCTTTTGCTTGTCGATGCCCGTCAGCGAGATCGTTAATTGGTACTGCACGATCGAGGTCTTTGTACCGATCCTTTCAGCCTTTGCCTCGATGCCCGCCGGAAGCGGGAATTCGATCGGATGTGAATAGCCAAGGGCGAATACGATCTTGTTGCCCTGCACATCCGCCTTGTAGCCGACGCCGACAACATCCATCTCAACCTTAAAGCCTTCGGTAACACCGACTACCGCGTTGTTCGCCAGGGCACGCGCAAGGCCGTGAAACGCAGCGATATCATCGCTAGCCCGTTCCGCGGTAAGCGTGCCATCTTCCTGGATGAATTTAACACCGCTTGGAACAGGCGTATTCAGCGTGCCCTTCGGCCCCTTGACCTCCAACTGCGACTCGCCAATCGTAACTGTAACGCCGGCCGGTATCGTGATCGGTTTTTTTCCTACTCGTGACATATCTTTTTAAGGATAAAGGATGAAGGATAAAGGATAAATTAAGAAAGAGCGTGCCCGGCTGGGTGTCTTTTTAGTTCATCCTTATCCTTTATCCTTCATCCTTTATCCTTTAATAAACTTCCGCCAATATCTCGCCGCCGACGTTCTCGGCCTTTGCCTTTTTTCCGCTCATCAAACCGCGTGAGGTCGAAACGATATTTATACCGTATCCGCCAAGGACGCGGGGAATTTCACCGGCTCCGACGTAAACTCGTCTGCCGGGGCGTGAAACACGCGACAAATGCGTAATCGACGACGTGCCTTTCGAATCGTAACGCAAAAACACGCGGATAACGTATTTTACACCTTCGCCCTTGGTGGTGAAATTGTTGATGTAGCCTTCTTCCTTAAGGATTCTCGCGACTTCCAGTTTCAGTTTCGAACCGGGAATATCCACGCGCGGATGATTCGCTGCAATTGCATTGCGAACCCGCGTGAGCATGTCGGCTATTGGATCTGTCATTACTCTTTTACTCCGTCAATTAATTTCGGAATGCGGATTGCGGATTGCGGATTTCGTCAAAACGAAATCTTGCTATTCCCATTCGCGTCCGAAGTGTCAAACTTTCCTATGGATTGCTCTCCTCGTAAAGACGAAATCCGCAATCCGCATTCCCAAATCCGCAATCGAATCACCAGCTCGATTTTACAACTCCCGGTATCTGACCTTCGAGAGCCAGGTCACGCAACGCGATTCGGGACACGCCAAACTTTCGCAAGTAACCGCGTGTGCGGCCCGACTGCGAGCAGCGGTTGCGGACACGTGTCGGGCTGCCGTCCCTCGGCATTTTCTGAAGCTTGATCACCGCCGCGTCAACCTCTTCGGGCGTCGATTTTGGGTTGTTGATGATCTTTTTCGCTTCCGCCCGGCGGCCCGTCCAAAGAGCGACCTTTACTTTCCGCTTATTGTTCTTAACTACTTTGCTGATCTTTGCCATAACTTAAAAAGTCCAAAAGTCTAATGTCCAAGGTCTAAAGTCAATTCCGGTCCAAAAACTTTGGACATTGGACTTTAGACTTTGGACTATTGTCTAAAAGGCATACCCATCGATTTCAAAAGCGACCGTGCTTCGTTGTCGTTCCGAGCGGTCGTAATGATCGAAATGTTCATCCCGCGTGTTTTGTCCACCTTGTTAAAGTCGATCTCCGGGAAGATCAACTGCTCACGGATGCCAAGCGTGTAATTCCCGCGGCCGTCGAACGCCTTCGCAGAAATACCGCGAAAATCGCGGACACGCGGCAGCGCGATCGAGATCAGCCGGTCGAGAAATTCGTACATCCGGTC